>NZ_RKIA01000006.1:0-337765 GCF_003751685.1 Curtobacterium sp. PhB78 | reverse complement strand
GGCTCGCTCCGCGACGCACTCCACACCGCACTCGGGGCGGCACCGCTGGTGCACTCGGACCAGGGCATCCACTACCAGCACCGGTCCTGGCGGTCGCTGCTGGCAGCTGCCGGCGCGTCCCAGTCGATGTCGCGAAAGGGCAACTGCCACGACAACGCGATCATCGAGAACTTCTTCGGCCATCTGAAAGCCGAGATGTTCCACCCAACCCGTTTCGACAGCATCACCACGCTCGACACCGCGATCCACGACTACATCACCTGGTGGAACACCGACCGCTCCCAGGCACGACTCGAGGGCATGAGCCCGGTTCAATACCGAGCTCACGCCCTCGCGGCCTAATCTGACTTCACGGTCCAACAAACCGGGACCAGTTCAGGGCCCGCACCGAGCCTCCAGGTCGGCGTCGGCGCGGTCCGCTCAGCGCAGGACGTCAGCGCAGGACGTCGGCGCGGTGCACGAGTGCTGCGGCGCCGATGAGCGGGCCGTCCTGCGACAGCGCCGTCGGCACGATGCGCACCTTCGTCACGAACCCGAACTCGACGCGCTCCGCCACCGCTTCGCGTGCGTACTCGAACAGGTCCGGCGTGACGTGGGAGAACCCGCCGCCGATCGCCACGACCTCGAGGTCGACGAGGCTCGTCGCCGCCGCGATCGCCTGCCCGAGCGCCCGGCCGCTGCGCTTGACCGCGGCGACCGCGATCTCGTCGCCGGCCGCGTACGCCGCCGACAGTTCTTCGCCGGTGGACCCGTCGAACCCCTGGCGCTGCGCCCAGGCGACGGTCTTCGGGCCGCTGGCGATCGCCTCGAGGCAGCCGGTGCCGCCGCAGGCGCACGGATCGTCGTAGCCGCCGCACTCCACGTGCCCGATGTGCCCGGCGTTGCCCGTCGGGCCGCTGACGGTGCGGCCGTGCAGGATGAGCCCACCGCCGACGCCCGTCGACACGATCATGCCCATGACGTGGTCGTACCCCTGGGCCGCACCGACCCAGTGCTCGGCCAGCGTGATCGCCAGGCCGTCCATGCGCAGCGTGACCGGCACGCCCTCGGGCACGAGCGCGGCGATGCGATCGCGCAGCGGGTGGCCGCGCCACACCGGCATGTTGAGCGGGGAGACCAGGCCGTGCTCCTCGTCGACGGGGCCGGCCGAGCCGACCCCGACGCCGACCAGGGTCGCGTCGGTGGGGACCGTGGCCAGCGCGCTCGTCACGACCTCGTCGACGGCGGCCTGCAGCTCGTCGGACGTGCGCTGCGGCCCGGTGGGGCTGCGGAAGCGCGTGCCCGGCAGGACGACGCCCTGGTCGGTGACGAGGGCGGCCTCGACCTTGGTGCCGCCGAGGTCGACGGCGAGTGCGAGGGCGGGGGACTGGGGTGCGGTGCTGGACATGCGCGCTCCGATGCGGCGGTCTGGAGGCCCGGGGCGACTCCCGGACGCGGCGTCGCGTCCGGTGCGCCCCGGCCTGGCAGGTGGTGGGTCGGTCGGGTCAGGTCGTCGTGCGGTGGATCAGGTCGTGTCGCGGTGGGTCAGTAGGAGCTGGTGTCGTCGCCCTGCGACGACGCAGCCCCGGTCTCGACGCGGTGCGCGACCTCGTCGAGGATGCGCGCGGACGCACTCGTGCCGATGCGGTTCGCCCCGGCGTCCACCATCTCGAGCAGGGTGTCGAGCCCGCGGACACCGCCCGAGGCCTTCACGCCCGTGTCGGCACCGACCGTGCGGCGCATCAGCGCGATGTGCTCGGTCGTCGCCCCGCCGCCGGCGAACCCGGTGGAGGTCTTCACGAACGCGGCACCGGCGGACTGCGCGGCACGCGAGGCTGCGACGATCTCGTCATCGGTCAGGAACGCGGTCTCGAGGATCACCTTGACGACGGTGGACCCGGCGGCGTCGACGACGGCGCGGACGTCCTGCTCGACGCGCTCCCAGTCGCCGGACTTCGCGGCGCCGATGTTCTGCACCATGTCGAGCTCGAAGGCACCGTCGGCCAGGGCCTGCAGCGACTCGGCGACCTTGGCCGCGGTGGACGTGGTGCCGTGCGGGAAGCCGATGACCGTCCCGACGCCGACGCCGGTGCCCTGGAGACGCCCGACGGCGTAGGCGACGTCGCTGGGCCGGACGCACACGCTGAAGACCCGGTACGCGGCGGCTTCGTCGAGCTGGGCGTCGACGTCCGAGCGGGTGAGCTCGGGCTTCAGGATCGCGTGGTCGATGAGGCCGCGGACGGCATCGGCGGTGACGGGGAAGGCTGCGTTGTCCACCCGGCAAGCCTACCCGTCAGGCGTGCCGCGTAGCGTTCCGGGCATGCAGGTCCTCGTCACCGGCGCCACCGGGTACATCGGCGGTCGTCTCGTCCCCCGTCTCCTCGAAGCCGGACACTCCGTGCGCGTGTTCGTGCGCAACCCCCGGAAGCTCCAGGACGTCCCGTGGAGCAGCGACGTCGACGTCGCCGAAGGAGACCTGCAGGACGCCGACGCGGTCCGCGCCGCGGTCGACGGCGTCGAGGCCGTGTACTACCTCGCCCACGCGATGGGTGCCGACGGCGACTTCGAGTCCGCGGAACGGCAGGCGGCCGAGACGATGGCGCACGAGGCGAAGCGTGCCGGTGTCAGCCGGTTCGTCTACCTGGGCGGCCTGCACCCCGACGGCGACCTGTCGAAGCACCTGCGCAGCCGGAAGGAGGTGGGGGAGATCCTCCTCCACTCCGGCGTGCCGACCATCGCCTACCAGGCCGGCGTCGTCATCGGTTCCGGCAGCACCTCGTTCGAGATGATCCGGCACGTGACCGACGTCCTGCCGTGGATGCCGGCTCCGCGCTGGGTGCGCAACCGCATCCAGCCGATCGCCGTGCGCGACGTCCTGTACTACCTGGTCGCGGCGCTCGACGTCCCCGCCGACGTCAACCGCACCTTCGACATCGGCGGACCGGACGTCCTGCGCTACGGGCAGATGCTCAACGGCTACGCGGTCGAGGCGAAGCTGCGGCAGCGCCCGATCACGGTCCTGCCGGTGCTCACCCCGCGCCTCGCCGCACACTGGTTCAACGCCGTCACGCCGATCCCGCGCAAGCTCGCGACGCCGATCATCGAGTCGCTGCAGTTCGAGTGCGTCCAGCGCGAGCACGACATCGACGACGTCGTCCCGCAGCCCGAGGGCGGGCTCACGTCGTACCGCCGAGCGGTCCGACTCGCACTGAACAAGATGCGCTCCGGCGAGGTGCAGACGAGCTGGCGGAGCGCCACCCTGTCGAGCGCCTCGGCCGACCCGATGCCGACCGACCCGGACTGGGCCGGCCACACCGTCTACGTCGACGACCGGAAGCGGCACTCGACCGCCTCGGCGGAGGACGTCTGGCGCGTCGTCGAGTCGATCGGCGGCGAGAACGGCTGGTACTCGTTCCCGCTGGCCTGGGTCGCCCGCGGCTGGATGGACAAGGTCGCCGGCGGCGTCGGGCTCAGCCGTGGTCGTCGTGACCAGGACCGACTCGAGCAGGGCGACGCCCTCGACTGGTGGCGCGTGGAACGCCTCGAGCGCGGGCACTACCTGCGGCTCCGCGCCGAGTTCAAGTCACCCGGGCGCGCCTGGCTCGAGATGACCGTGACCCCGAACCCCGAGGGCGGCAGCGACTACCACCAGCGGGCGATCTACTTCCCGCAGGGCCTGCCCGGCCGGCTGTACTGGTACGGGATCCTGCCCTTCCACGGGATCATCTTCCCCGGCATGGTCGAGCGCATCACCGCGGCCGCCGAGCGCGAGTCGGACAACACCGAGTCGACGCAGCGCAACCGGACCCAGCACAATGGGAGTCCGGAACCGGCGAACGAGGAGGCAGCATGACCGAGGAACGCAGTCCCGTCCTGTTCCTGGGGGACAGCATCACGGCCCAGGGGTCGTGGGACAGCTGGCTCCCCGACGAGCAGACCCTGAACCAGGGCATCAGCGGTGACACGACGGACGGCGTGCTCGCACGGCTCGACGCGGTCGTCGCCGAACAGCCCGAGGTGATCGTGCTGCTGATCGGCACGAACGACTTCGGCAACCACCGGGCGAGCGCCGAACACGTCGTCCGCAACGTCGAGACGATCCTCGTCACCCTGCGGCGCGAGCTGCCCGGTGTCCGCCTGCTGCTCGTCTCCGTCCTGCCCCGCCAGGCCGAGTACACGGCGAAGATCGAGGAGGCGAACCGGCACCTGCGGCAGTTCGTCGCGACCTGCCACGCGCAGTACCTCGACGCCTGGCCCGCGCTGGCCGACGGCGACCACCTCGACGACCGCTTCACCGACGACGGCCTGCACCTCACCGACGAGGGCTACCGGGCCTACCTCGGCGAGCTGGTCCCCGCGCTCGAGCGTGTGCGGGGTCTCCCGCCGATGTCCCGGTCCTTCACGGCCATCGACCTCGACGAGGCCCCCGCCTGATGGCTACCCGCAAGGGACGACCCCCGGTGGGGTCGTCGCAGAACGGCGTGCCCGCCGCACCGGTCCGACCGACCGCGGGGACGACGAACACCCGTGCCACCCCGGGGTTCACCCGGCCGGCACTCGCGCCGTCGCTCATCGCCGCGATCGTCCTGCTCGCCTGCGTGGCGATCATCGACTCGTCCGGCTTCGTCTTCGCCCGCTGGGGCATCACGGTGCTGTCCCTCATCGTGCTCGTCTTCGCGGTGCGGGGGAAGACGTGGTGGGCCGCCGTGCTGATGGCCGCCGTCGCCGTCTGCTGGAACCCCCTGGTCACGGTGCCGATCCCCGGCCAGGTGTGGGCCGCGTTGCAGATCCTGGCTGCCGCCCTGTTCATCGTGGTGGGCATCGCCGTCAAGGTGCCGCGCGAGGCGGACGCACCCCGGGCCTCCTGACCGGCTCCGCTGACCGCCTGCGGAACCGACCGGGCGGGCGGACGGTAGGATCGCAGGGTCGGGTACAGGACCCGGCAGCACGACCCGAAGGGCATGGATGAACGACGAGACCGAGCCGGTGACCGAGAGTCCTCTGCTGACCCCTCGACCGTCCTCCGGCGGTCTCGACCGGCCCGACGTCGTCGTCCGCAAGGGGCGCCTGACGCTGCTCAACGGTCACCTGACGCCGCAGCAGTCGATGATCGAGGACCTTCTGTTCCTGGACGACGCGCTGACCGAGGCCGACGTCGACCACCTGCTCATCCGCGGCAACGACGAGCGTCCGGTCATCGCGATCGACGAGCGCGACCGGCAGCGTGCCGAGAGCGCCGTCATGGCCGCCGCCGTCAACGAACCGTTCTACGCGAAGCCGCCGGGCGAACCGGCCGTGCTCGTGCAGGACGACGGCCTCGGGCCGGTCGACGAGCCGGTACTGCGTGTGTTCCGCCCGCGCCTGGAGCCCCTCGGTCGTCTGCGCTACGGCGCCGAGACGAGCGTGCAGCTCGAGTTCTGGCGACTCACCGACACCGAGGTGCTCGCGCCCGTCGAGAACGCGCTGATGCGCCGCAGCCTGCCGGTCGACGAGTTCGTGCTCGTCGACATCGAGCGCTACGGCCGCACCTGGCGCACCGTCGAGCACATGTTCGACGACCACGTCTCCGACATCCGGTTCCCGATCGACATCGTCTTCTCGTGGGTCGACGGCAACGCCATCGAGTACCAGCGCGCCCGCCAGGCAGCGCAGGCGACGGCCGTCCTGGGCGAGGGCGACGACGCCCCCGCACGGTTCCGCCAGATCGACGAGCTCAAGTACGCACTCCGCTCGGTGCACACGTTCGCACCGTGGATCCGCCAGATCTACATCGCCACCGATTCACCCGCTCCGCACTGGCTCGCCGACCACCCCAAGGTCCGCATCGTGCGCAGCGAAGAGTTCTTCGCCGACCCGTCCGTGCTGCCGACGCACAACTCGCAGGCCGTCGAGTCGCAGCTGCACCACATCCCGGGCATCAGCGAGCACTTCATCTACTCGAACGACGACATGTTCTTCGGCCGCACCGTCGACCCCTCGGTGTTCTTCAGCCCGGGGTCGGTGTCGAAGTTCATCCTCGCCACCACCCGCATCGGACTCGGTGTGAACAACGCCGCGCGCAGCGGGTTCGAGAACTCCGCGCGGGTCAACCGTCGCCTGTTGCAGCAGCGGTTCGGTGCGGTCACCACCCGGCACCTCGAGCATGCGCCCACCCCGCTCCGGTCGTCGATCATGACGGAGATGGAGCACGAGTTCGCCGACGAGTTCCGTGCCACGGCGGCGTCGCGCTTCCGTGCTGCCGAGAACATCTCGGTGACCAACTCGCTCTACCACTACTACTCGTTGCTCACGGGTCGGGCGATCACGCAGGAGAACGCCGACGTCCGCTACATCGACACCACGATGCAGTCCGGGCTGCGGTCGCTCGACGAGCTGCTCAAGAAGCGGAACGCGGACTTCTTCTGCCTGAACGACGGCAGTTTCCCGGAGGTCAGCGACGAGGAGCGGACGCAGCGCGTGACCGACTTCCTCGAGCGCTACTTCCCCTTCCCCGCGCCGTGGGAGCGCCCCGGCGCTTAGGACGCGCCAGCGTCCTGCCGGGGCGCTCCGGGCGAGCCCGCGAGCCCGTCGCCGACCGCCGACCGGTCACGGCCTGTCGGCACGCGCGCCGTAAGACGACGCGAGCTGACCGCTCGACACACGTCTCGCGGTGGGTCGTGACCACCGGCCGGACAGGAGGGCTGTACCGGACTCGCCACGCGCCTCCCCACCGCCCCGCCCCGTCGCCGACCGCCGACCGGTCGCGGCCTGTCGGCGCCCGCCCCGTCAGACGACGCAAGCTGACCGCTCGACACACGTCTCGCGGTGGGTCGTGACCACCGGCCGGACGGGAGGCCCGTGGCGGCCCCGCCACGCGCCTCCCGTCCGCCCCGCGCGCACGCCCACCGCACATGGTGAGCACAAATGGTCGGGTCCGCACTGCGGACCCGACCATTGCTGCTCACGAAGTGCGGCGACCTACCGGTGGACGGGAGAGACCGGCACCGAGTCGAGCGTGAAGACCGGGATGCTCGAGGTCACCGGAGCCGGCTCGACCGCGGGCGGGATCGTGACCCCGTGCGCTGCGAGTCGGGCCTCGGTCTCGACGGCCGACACGGGTTCGCCGACCGTGGAGTAGTGCCCGATCGGGACGACCGAGTGCACGACGTTGTGGCCGTAGACGTGCACCAGGTTGAACGACTGCGCGCCGTCCCGCCCGCGCGTACCGCCCTGGAACTCGGTGAGGTCCTGCGTGTAGCACGTGGCGCTGGCGACCGACACGGGGATGCCCGCGAAGACCGCGCTGGTCGAGTAGTGCAGGTGGCCGGCAATGATCGACAGGACGTCACTGCCCTCGACGACCTCGGCCAGGGCCTGCTGGTCGCGGAGCTCGACGAGGACGGTCAGGTCCTGCACGCTCGGCACGGGCGGGTGGTGCATCGCCAGGATGGTGCCGTGCGGCGCAGCCTCGGACAGGACCTCGGCCAGCCAGTCGAGCTGCTCGGGGGAGACCTCGCCGTGGTGGTGGCCCGGGACGCTCGTGTCGAGGGTGATCACCCGCAGACCGTTGACGTCGTAGACGAAGTCGACCGGACGGTCGGTGGGGTGCAATCCGAAGAGCTCCTGACGGAACGCGCCGCGCTCGTCGTGGTTGCCCATCGCCCAGATGACCTGGGCACCGATCCGGCGGGCAGCCGGCTCGACGATCTCGCGGACGCGGGCGTAGGCACCTGGTTCGCCTTTGTCGGCCACGTCGCCGGTGACGACGATCGCTTCGGGCCGGGTGCCTGATGCTTCGATGTCCGCGACGATCTCGGTGAGCCGGGCGGCGGAGTCGACCCCGCCGTACAGATCACCGTCGCCGGAGACGAGGTGGGTGTCGCTGAGGTGGAGGAGGAAGTGGTTCGGCCTGGGGTGTTCGGCCGTCCGGCTGTCCATCGGGGTCTCATTCCGTTGGCGGATGCGTGGTGCAACACGTTGCCACACCGTCCTGGATGAGTCCAGCACGTGTCGGTGAACCAGCCGTGAACTGGGGGCGGCGTTTCGCCCATCGCACGAAGAAACCCCCGCCACGTGGTGGCGGGGGCTCCTGTCGTCGTGCTTAGTGCTCTTCCTCGACCTGCGGGGCCTGGTGGCTGCCCTCGAGGTCCGGGCCGTGGTGGGCGGCGTGCGCTGCCTCGAGCTCGGCCTTCGAGACCGGCTCGATGCGGTCTTCGAAGAAGAAGCGGGAGACGCTCGCACGGGCCTTCTGGACCACGGTGATCTGCCCCTTGGCGTTCGGGCGGATCATGAGCGGCTTGTACTCGTTGAACTGCAGCAGCTTCCAGCGCTCGTATTCGTCGAGCTGCTCGTGCACCTCGATGTACTCACCGTGGGGGAGTCGGACGATGCGACCGGACTCGTAGCCGTGCAGGACGATCTCGCGGTCCTTCTTCTGGAGTGCGAGGCACACGCGCTTCGTGATCCAGAAGGCGACGAACGGGCCGAGGACCGTCGTTGCCTGGATCACGTGGATCACGTGTTCGATCGACACCAGGAAGTGGGTCGCGATGATGTCCGACGACGCCGCAGCCCAGAGGCTGGCGTAGAGCGTGATGCCGGCGGCACCGATCGCCGTGCGGGTCGGGGCGTTGCGCGGACGGTCCAGGATGTGGTGCTCGCGCTTGTCGCCGGTGATCCACGACTCGAGGAACGGGTACAGCAGGATCGCGAGGATGAGCAGCACCAGGACCGCGATGGGCGCCAGGATGTTGAACGACACCGTGTAGCCGAACCACACGACCTCCCAGTGCGGCGGCACCAGACGCAGTGCGCCGTCGGCGAAGCCGATGTACCAGTCGGGCTGGGTACCGGCGGAGACCGGCGAGGGGTCGTACGGGCCGTAGTTCCAGATCGGGTTGATCGTGAACATCGACGCGATGAGGGCGATGATGCCCGCGACGATGAAGAAGAACCCACCGGCCTTGGCGGCGAACGCCGGGAGGATCGGGACACCGACGACGTTGTCGTTGGTCTTGCCCGGGCCGGCGAACTGGGTGTGCTTGTTGATCACGACGAGCACGAGGTGGACACCGAGCACCGCGACGAGGATCGCCGGCAGCAGCAGGATGTGCAGCGTGTACAGGCGGCCGACGATGTCGGTGCCCGGGAACTCGCCACCGAAGAGCAGGTAGGCGATCCAGACGCCGATCACCGGGACACCCTCGATCATGCCGACGATGATCCGCAGACCGTTTCCGGAGAGCAGGTCGTCGGGGAGCGAGTAGCCGGTGAAGCCCTCACCCATGGCGAGGACCCAGAGCAGGAAGCCGAAGACCCAGTTGAGCTCACGCGGCTTGCGGAAGGCACCGGTGAAGAACACGCGGGCCATGTGCAGCATGATCGACGCCACGAACAGCAGGGCCGCCCAGTGGTGGACCTGGCGGACGAAGAGCCCACCGCGGATGTCGAACGAGATGTCCAGCGTGGACTGGAGTGCCGTCGACATCTCGACGCCCTTGAGCGGGACGTACGTGCCGTTGTAGACGACCTCGGCCATGGAGGCCTGGAAGAAGAACGTCAGGAACGTACCGGAGAGCAGGACGACGACGAAGCTGTACAGCGCCACCTCGCCGAGCATGAAGCTCCAGTGGTCCGGGAAGATCTTCCGGCCGACTTCCTTGACGAGCCCTGAGATGCTGGTGCGCTCGTCGATGTAGTTCGAGACCCCGCCGATGATGCGGGATCCGCGCTCCGGAGCCGGCTTGTTGGCCGTGCTGCTCGGTGCCGTGGTGGTGGGGGTGCTGGTCATCAGCGTTCACGCTCCCAGAAGGACGGTCCGACCGGCTCGTGGAAGTCGCTCTGGGCAACCAGGTAGCCGTCGTCGTCGATCGCGATCGGAAGTTGGGGGAGGGGGCGTGCGGCCGGACCGAAGATGACCTCGCAGTTGTTCGAGACATCGAAGGTGGACTGGTGGCACGGGCACAGCAGGTGGTGCGTCTGCTGCTCGTAGAGCGCGACCGGGCATCCGACGTGGGTGCAGATCTTGGAGTACGCGACGATGCCGTCGTAGCCCCAGTTCTCGTGGCCCTTGGACGGGTTGAGGTCCTTCGGGTCGAGACGCATGAGGAGGACGGAGGCCTTGGCCTTCTCCTCGAGCATGTGCTCGGAGTCGAGCATGCCGTCCGGGATGACGTGGAACACCGAACCGATGGTCACGTCCGAGGCCTTGATCGGCAGACCCGTCGGGTCCTTCGTCAGGCGCAGGCCCTGCTTCCAGAAGGTGTGGCGCAGGAGCTCGTTCGGGTCTTCGGCCGGAGCGAGGTCGCGGACAAGGACGATGCCCGGCAGCGGGAACGCGGCCAGCGCACCGATCATCGAGTTGCGGATCAGCTTGCGACGGCTGAAGCCGGACTCCTTGTCGGCCAGCTGGAAGGCCTCGACGGCCTTGGCGCGCGTCGCGTCCGTGCCGCGGGTGCCGTGGCGGAGCTCGGTGATCTCGCGGTCGACGACGAGCGACTTCGACCAGTAGACCGCGCCGAGGCCCAGCGCGATGAGCGCGAGGGCGATCGAGAGGCCGAGGAAGAGGTTCGCGGTGCGGACCGTCCCGAAGTCGTTCGAGTCGATCGGGAACGCGACGTAGGCCGCGATCGAGAGGACGCTGCCGACGATCGAGAGGTAGAAGAAGGTCGCGACCTGACGCTCGGCCAGGCGCTGCTTCTTCGGGTCGACGTCGGTGCGGCGCGCGCGGTGCGGCGGCTCACCCGGGTTCTCGAACGGGTCGGTGGGCAGCACCGCGATCCCGGGGGAGGTGGTCGTGCCGTGCTTCTCGACAGCCGAGGACGAGTTCAGCGTCTCGTCGTCGTGCTCTGCCATGGTGTTCCCTTCAGTGTCGTTCGACACGGACGATCAGTTGGACTTCGCGGTCAGCCAGACGGTCATCGCGACGACCGCGCCGAGTCCGAAGATCCAGATGAACAGACCCTCGGCCACCGGACCCAGGGAGCCGAGTGCGAACCCGCCGGGCGACTTGTTGTCCTGCACGTACTTGAGGTACGTGATGATGTCGGCCTTCTGCTCCGGCGTGAGGTTCAGGTCGTTGAAGACCGGCATGTTCTGCGGGCCGGTCTGCATCGCCTCGTAGATGTGCTTGCCGGAGACCGTCGACAGGTTCGGTGCGTACTTGCCCTCGGTCAGGGCACCGCCGGCGCCGGCCACGTTGTGACACATGGCGCAGTTGATGCGGAAGAGCTCGGCCCCCTCGGCCGCGTCGCCGTCCTCACCGTTGGTGAGCTCGGTGGACGGGACGGCCGGGCCGGGGCCCAGCGAGGCGACGTACTCGGCGAGGGCGTCGACCTGCTCGTCCGTGAACTGCGCGGGCTTCTCTTCGGCCTGCGGACCCTGGGCGGCCATCGGCATGCGGCCGGTGCCGACCTGGAAGTCGACCGAGGCGGCGCCGACACCGATGAGGGACGGACCCTCGCTCGTGCCCTGGGCGGAGAGGCCGTGGCAGGTCGCGCAGTTCGAGGCGAAGAGCTTCTGGCCCTCGTTCACCTTCGACTGGCTGGTCGCCGCGACGGTGCTCGTGCTGTCGTCGGCGTTGGCCGTGGAGCTGAAGAGCGCGTACGCACCGCCGGTGGTCATGAGGCCGACGACGATGAGCGAGACGGTCGCCATCGGTGAACGGCGGCCCTTCTTGGTCTTGGTTCTGTTGAACATGTGCTCGGGGGTGTCCAGTTCCTACTTGAGAAGGTAGATGACGGCGAAGAGGAAGATCCACACGACGTCGACGAAGTGCCAGTAGTACGACACGACGATGGCGGTGGTCGCTTCCTTGTGACCGAAGTTCTTCGCGGCGAAGCCGCGGCCGAGCGTCAGCAGGAAGGCGATGAGGCCACCCGTGACGTGGAGGCCGTGGAACCCGGTCGTCATGTAGAAGGCCGAGCCGTAGGCGCTGGAGGAGAGCGTGACGCCCTCGTGCCAGAGGTTGGCGTACTCGAAGATCTGGCCGCAGACGAAGATCGCGCCCATCGCGTAGGTGACGAAGAACCACTCCGTCATGCCCCAGTGGCGCGGGTTCCAGCTCGTGCGGTGCACCTGGAAGCGCTCTGCAGCGAACACGGCGAACTGGCACGCGAAGCTGGACAGCACCAGGATGATCGTGTTCACCGAGGCGAAGGGCACCTCGAGCTTGGAGGTTTCGGCCGCCCACAGCTCGGGGGACGTGCTGCGCAGCGTGAAGTAGATCGCGAACAGGCCGGCGAAGAACATGACCTCGCTGCCCAGCCACACGATCGTCCCCACGGCAACGGCGTTCGGCCTGTTCAGGGCCGGACCGCTGGCGGATCTGGAGAGAGGGGTGCTAGTCACGTCCTCCATTATGGCCGAAACCCCAGACAGTGTTTTCGCAGGAGACTGGCGGGTCTCTCGAATTCACTACGATCGAGCCATGCCTGACGCACTCTCTTGGCCTGCAGTGATCAGCGCGCTCATGGCGCGCGAGGACCTGACGATCAGGCAATCCACATGGGCCATGGAGGAGATCGTGCACGGGCGCGCCACCCAGGCACAGATCGCCGCGTTCGCCGTGACGCTCCGCGCGAAGGGCGAGACCGTCGACGAGGTGGTCGGGTTCCGCGACGCGATCCTCGACGCCGCCGTTCCGCTGGACGTCGACCCGATGGCGTTGGACATCGTCGGCACGGGTGGGGACGTCGTCGGCACCGTGAACGTCTCGACGATGGCGGCGATCGTCATCGCCGCCGCCGGGGTGCCCGTCGTGAAGCACGGCAACAAGGCGAGCTCGTCGAAGTCCGGTTCGAGCGACGTGCTCGCCGCACTCGGGCTCGATCTCACGATGGACGCCGCGCGTGTCGCGGACACCTTCCGGCGTGTCGGACTGACCTTCGCGTTCGCGAACGCGTTCCACCCGGGCTTCGCGCACGCCGGGCCGGTCCGCCGCGAGATCGGCGTGCCCACGGTGTTCAACTTCCTCGGGCCGCTCGTCAACCCCGCACGGTGCGAAGCGAACGCCGTCGGCGTCGCGCAGCTCGACCTCGTGCCGATCATCACGGGCGTGTTCCAGACCCGCGGCGCGACCGCCCTGGTCTTCCGCGGCGACGACGGCCTCGACGAGCTCACCACCACCGGCCACAGCCACATCTGGGAGGTCACCGGCGGGCGCATCATCGAGCACGACCTCGACCCGCGCGATCTCGGCATCGCACGTGCACGCACCGAAGACCTCCTCGGTGGCGACCCCGAGCACAACGCAGCCGTCGTGCACCGCGTGCTGTCGGGGGAGACGGGCCCGGTGCGCGACATCGTGTTGCTCAACGCCGCAGCGGGACTGGTCTCCTTCCGTCTGGCGCAGGACCCGACCGAGTCCGACCGACCGATCCTGCAGCGCTTCCGCGAGCAGCTCGCGGTGGCCGCCGAGGCGATCGACTCCGGCGCCGGCACCCGCAAGCTGGCGGACTGGATCGCGGTCCCGACCGCGACCGACGCGCAGTAGACGCAACCGACGGGAGGCCCGGTGCCGGTTCCAGGAACCGGCACCGGGCCTCCCGTCGGTGCGTTCAGTGCACGCGGTCAGCGTGCGCCTGCGTCGCTACTGGACGTCCTCGTCGACCCAGTCGAAGGTCTTCGTGACGGCCTTCTTCCAGAGGCGGAGCGTGCGCTCGCGCTCCGCGGCGTCGAGCTGCGGCTCCCAGCGCTTGTCCTCCTGCCAGTTGGCACGGAGCTCGTCGAGGTTGGCCCAGAAGCCCACCGCGAGACCGGCCGCGTAGGCCGCGCCGAGCGCCGTCGTCTCGGCGACGACCGGACGCACCACCGGCACGTTGAGGATGTCGGCCTGGAACTGCATGAGCTCGTTGTTGGCGGTCATGCCGCCGTCGACCTTGAGCTCGGTCAGGTCCACGCCCGAGTCGGCGTTCACCGCGTCGAGGACCTCGCGGGTCTGCAGCGCCGTCGCCTCGAGGGCCGCACGCGCGATGTGCCCCTTGTTGACGTAACGGGTCAGGCCGACGATGGCGCCGCGAGCGTCCGGACGCCAGTACGGCGCGAAGAGCCCGGAGAACGCCGGCACGAAGTACACGCCGCCGTTGTCCTCGACGGTCTTGGCCAGCGCCTCGACCTCCGGGGCACTGCCGATGAGACCGAGGTTGTCGCGGAGCCACTGGATGAGCGAGCCCGTGACGGCGATCGAGCCCTCGAGTGCGTAGTGCGTCTCCTGGTCGCCGAGCTTGTAGCCGACGGTGGTGAGCAGGCCGTTCTCGGAGCGGACGATCTCGGTACCGGTGTTGAAGATGAGGAAGTTGCCGGTGCCGTAGGTGTTCTTCGACTCGCCCTGGTCGAACGCCGCCTGGCCGAAGGTCGCGGCCTGCTGGTCGCCGAGGATGCCCGCGATCGGGACCTCACGGAGCAGGTTGGACGACTCGACGTGGCCGTAGACCTCGGAGGAGCTGACGATCTCGGGGAGCATCGACTTCGGCACACCGAAGTCGGCGAGGATGTCGTCGCGCCACTGGAGCGTCTCGAGGTCCATGAACAGCGTGCGGGACGCGTTCGTGACGTCGGTCTTGTGGACGCCGCCGTCGACGCCACCGGTCAGGTTCCAGAGGACCCAGGTGTCGGTGGTGCCGAAGAGCAGGTCCCCGGCCTCGGCCTTCTCACGCGCACCCTCGACGTTCTCGAGGATCCACATGATCTTGGTGCCGGCGAAGTACGTCGCGAGCGGGAGACCGACGATGGCCTTGTAGCGGTCGGTGTCACCGTCGGCGAGCTTGTCGACGATCGACTGCGTGCGGGTGTCCTGCCAGACGATCGCGTTGTAGATCGGCTTGCCGGTGGTCTTGTCCCAGACGACGGCGGTCTCGCGCTGGTTGGTGATGCCCACGGCGGCGACGTCGTGACGCGTGATGTCGGCACGCGACAGTGCCTGACCGATCACCTCGCGGGTGTTGTCCCAGATCTCGGCGGGGTCGTGCTCGACCCACCCGGCGCGCGGGAAGATCTGCTCGTGCTCCTTCTGCCCGGTCGAGATGATCGAGCCGGAGTGATCGAAGACGATCGCTCGGGTGGAGGTCGTGCCCTGGTCGATGGCGACGATGTAGTCGGCCATTGGTGCTCCTTACGGGTGTTCGGTGCGGTGAGCGGCCCGCGATCGCGGGCCGCTCACCCCGGGGTTGGGTTGGTTCAGCTGACGACGGGCAGCAGCGCGAGCGACAGCACGGCGGCGAGTGCACCGCCGACGAGCGGTCCGACGACCGGCACCCAGGCGTACGACCAGTCGCTCGACCCCTTGCCCTTGATGGGCAGGAAGGCGTGCGCGATGCGCGGGCCGAGGTCACGGGCCGGGTTGATGGCGTAGCCGGTCGGGCCACCGAGGCTGACACCGATCGCGATCACGAGGAAGGCGACGGGGACGGCGCCGAGTTCGGCAGGTGCCTTGCCGTTCGTCATCGCGAGGATGACGAAGACGAGCACGAAGGTGCCGATGATCTCGGTCACGACGTTCCAGCCGTACGACCGGATCGCGGGGCCGGTGGAGAAGACGCCGAGCTTCGCAGCGGCGTCGGGTTCCTCGTCGAAGTGCTGCTTGTAGGCGAGCCAGACGATGACGGCCCCGATGACCGCGCCGATCATCTGCGCGAGCCAGTAGATGAGCATCGTGCCGACACTGATGTTGCCGAGGATGGCCTGGGCGAGGCTGACGGCCGGGTTGAGCTGGCCGCCCGACTTGTAGGACACGAGGACGCCGGCGAAGACCGCGAAGCCCCAACCGATCGTGACCATGAGGAAGCCGGCCCCGAAGCCCTTCGACTTCGTGAGGGAGACGGCGGCGACGACACCGCCACCCAGGATGATGAGCATCGCCGTGCCGACGAGCTCGGACAGGAACTTGACGCCGATGTCGTCCATCGGTGACCTCCAGTGCGTGAGGTGGGGGTCCGGTGGTGCTGCGCCGCACTCCCCGTTGAGTGATTGAGGCCGAGCCTAGTGACGCGGCGAACGACGCGGCGATGAATTCCTGAGGGAAGTCCGGGATCGTGCACGAACGTGCAAGCGGCGTGCGCTGCGGGGGATCGCGAGCCGGTGGCGCGTCCCCGTCGCGCTGCACGAACGTGCAGACCGGACGAACGAGCGCCCGGGCATCAGATGTAGATTGGGCGCACTCCGGTCGACGACGGCGGTGTGCAGTTCGCCTCGGCTCGGCCCCGTACCCGTGGAGGCACGCGCATGAAGAAGCTCATCAACGACCCGCAGGCCGTGGTCGACGAGACCGTCCGGGGATTCGCCCGGGCACACGCCGGACACGTCGTCCTGGTCGAGGACCCGATCCACCTGCACCGCGCCGACGCCCCCGTCGCCGGCAAGGTCGGCATCGTCAGCGGAGGCGGCAGCGGACACGAGCCGCTGCACGCGGGCTTCGTCGGGTACGGCATGCTCGACGCCGCCGTTCCCGGCCCGGTGTTCACGAGCCCGACGCCCGACCCGATCGTCGCGGCCACCAAGGCCGTCGACGGCGGCGCGGGCGTCCTGCACATCGTGAAGAACTACACCGGCGACGTCCTGAACTTCGAGACCGCCGCCGAGCTCACCGAGATGGACGACATCCGCGTCGAGGCCGTCGTGGTCGACGACGACGTCGCCGTGCAGGACTCGCTCTACACCGCCGGTCGCCGCGGCGTGGCCGGCACCGTGGTCGTCGAGAAGTGCGCCGGTGCCGCGGCCGAGCGCGGTGACGACCTCGACGCCGTCGCCGCGATCGCCCGCCACGTCAACGACGTCACGCGGTCGATGGGCCTCGCCCTGGCGTCCGGCACCGTGCCGCACGCGGGGGAGCCGTCCTTCACGCTCGCCGACGACGAGGTCGAACTCGGCATCGGCATCCATGGCGAGCCCGGGCGCGAGCGCATCCCGATGGCACCGGCCGACCAGCTCGTCGACCGTGTGCTCGAACCGATCCTGACCGACCTCGACGCCCCGGCCGGCTCGAAGCTGCTCCTGCTCGTCAACGGCATGGGCGGCACGCCGCTGTCCGAGCTGTACATCGCCTACCGCCGCGCCGCCGAGGTGCTGACGGACCGCGGGTACGACGTCACGCGTAGTTTGGTCGGCGACTACGTCACGTCCCTCGAGATGCAGGGGTTCTCGATCACCGTCACGGTGCTCGACGAGGAACTCACGGCACTCTGGGACGCACCGGTGGAGACCCCAGCACTGCGCTGGGGTCGCTGAGCAGCCGACATCGACCGCTCGACCACCGACCACGACACCGAGCCCACCGGGCCGGGAACACGAAGGGAACCGCATTGGCGCTCGACACCGAATGGGCCATCGACTGGGTCCGTCGCACCGCTGCGACGATCGACGAACACCGGGCCGAACTCGTCACACTCGACCGCGAGATCGGTGACGGGGACCACGGCGAGAACCTCGACCGCGGTTTCCGCGCCGTGCTCGAGGCCGTCGACGGCGGGTCCTTCGACACGCCCGGCGCCGTGCTCAAGACGGTCGCGACGAAGCTCATCTCGACCGTCGGCGGCGCCGCCGGCCCGCTGTTCGGCACCGCGTACCTGAAGGCAGCCCAGGCTGCTGGCGACGCGACCGAGCTCGACGCCGACACGCTCGTCGCCGTGCTCGCCGCAGCCCGCGACGGCGTGGTCTCGCGCGGCAAGGCCGCCGTCGGCGACAAGACGATGGTGGACGCCTGGACCCCCGCGGTCGACGCCGCCACCGCTGCTGCCGCCGCCGGTGACGACCCGGCAGCAGTGCTCGCCGCCGCGGCCGACGCCGCCGTCTCGGGCGCCGAGGCCACCGAACCGCTCGTCGCCCACAAGGGTCGTGCGAGCTACCTCGGCGAACGTGCCGTCGGGCACCGCGACCCGGGTGCGCAGTCGACGGCGTACATCCTGCGTGCCGCGGTGGACGCGACGACGGGCTCCGCCGCGTGACCGTCGGCATCCTGATCGTCTCGCACAGCGCCGCGATCGCCTCCGGCACCGTCGAGCTCGCCCGACAGATGGCGGCCGACGTACCGCTCGTCGCGGCCGGCGGGACCGACGACGGCGGCATCGGCACGTCGTTCGAGGCGATCACCGCCGGCATCGAGCAGCTCGCCGACGCCGACGCCGTCGTCGTCCTGTGCGACCTCGGTTCGGCCTACCTGACCACCGACACGGCGCTCGACTTCCTCGACGATGACGTCCGCGCACGCGTGCACGTCTCGCCGGCGCCCCTGGTCGAGGGCGCGGTCGCCGCGGCCGTCGCGGCCCAGACGGGTGGTGACGCCGAGGCAGTGCTCGCTGCTGCGGCGTCCGCCGCAGGGTCCGCGGACGACGCGAGCAGCGCCTCCCGTCCGTCCGGTGACCAGCCGGGAGGCACGGGGCCGGGTGACGGGGCCGCCAGCGTCGACGACGTGGCCGCGTCCGAGAGCGTCGAACTGGTGAACGAGACCGGCCTGCACGCCCGCCCCGCGGCGGAGTTCGTGAAGACGGCAGCCAAGTACGACGCAGCGGTGCGCGTGAACGGCGTGGACGCGAAGAGCCTGCTGGCGATCATGGCGTTGGCACTGCCGAAGGGTGCCACCGTGTCGATCGAGGCGAGCGGGACCGATGCGCAGGTCGCGGTTGACGCACTGGTGGAGCTGGTGCGGAGCGGCTTCGGCGAGTAGCCATCGCCGGTCGTCGTCCCGCGCTCAGCGGATGGACACCGTGCCGGCCAGATCGAGGTCCGACGGCCCGCCGGTGACACCCGCGTCGGCCAGGAGCGTCGCGCCGAACACCGCGCTCCAGAACGTCCGGGCATCACGGCCGACACCACTCGGACTCGTCCAGCCGTGCTCGGCGACGACGCGCTCGAGGTAGCGCTCCGACTGCCGGAACAGGACCGCGAGCAGGAGTCTCACGCGCTCCCGCTGGGCGTCGTCGTCACCGGCGGCGGCCAGCGCGCGCACGACGAGCAGTGTCGACGGCATGGCGAGCGCGGTGCGTGCGAGCACCTGACGGAACGCGTCGGCGGACCCGGCTCGCCGGCCGGCGACCTGCAGGCGCGTGGTGTCGCGGAGGAAGAGCGCGAAGGCGGCGTCGAGGACGAGGCGGTCCTTCGAGCCGTAGTGGTGCGTGATCTGGTTCGGGTAGACCCCGGCCGCACGGGCGATCTCGCTGACGGTGACGGCGTGGCGTGGGGTGCTCGCTCCGCCCGCGTCACTGGCGCGTGCGGTGCTCGCTCCGCCCGCGCCACCGGCTGCACCTGCGCTGAGGAGTCCGGCGGTCGCGGCGAGGATCCTCGCCCGGGTCGCTGCGCCACGGGTCGTCCCGGTGCCGTCGGTGGTTGCCATCTCTGAATTGTACGTGGTACAACTCCACTTGTTCAACGTACAAGAAGGAGCACTCGTGGACATCTCCATCACCGGCTACGGCGCCGTCTCACCGTTCGGCCACGGCGTTGGGCCGCTGTGGGACGCCCTGGTCGCCGGACGCTCCGGCGTGCACGAGCTGCACCGCGACGGGCAGCTCTGGGAACGGGTTCCGATCATGGTCGGCGCCGACGCAGCACTCGACGCCGATTCCGCACTCGGTCGCGTCCGGGCGAACCGACTCGACCGCAGCCAGCAGCTCGCGCTCGTCGCCGCCGGCGAGGCCTGGGCCGACGCCGGCGCGCCCGCGGTGGACGGCGACCGCCTGGCCGTCGTCGTCGGGACCGGCATCGGGGGAGTGGAGACGTTGCTCGACGCGCACGACGTGCTCGGGACCTCGGGCGCGCGTCGGGTGTCGCCCCGGACCGTCCCGATGCTCATGGCCAACGGGGCCGCGGCGCAGATCAGCATCGAGTACGGCGCCCGCGCCGGTGCGTACACGACCGTCTCGGCGTGCGCGTCCGGTGCCGAGGCGATCGCGACGGCCGCGCGGCTCATCGCCACCGGGGAGGCCGACGTCGTCATCGCGGGCGGCACCGAAGCAGCGGTCACCCCGGTCACCATGGCCTCGTTCGCGCAGTCCCAGGCCCTCGCGAAGCCCGGCGGTGACGACCCCACCACGCTGTCACGGCCGTTCGACGCCGACCGCCGCGGGTTCGTGCTCGGCGAGGGCGCCGGGTTCGTCGTCCTGGAACGGGCCTCGCACGCCGCCGCCCGCGCACAGCGGTCGCACGGGACGCTCGCCGGGTGGGGGATCACGTCGGACGCGTTCCACATCACCGCCCCGCTCGGGGACGCCAGCGAGCAGGGGCGTGCGATGACTGCGGCGATCCGGATGGCCGGGCTCACCGGTGCGGACATCGACCACGTCAACGCGCACGCGACCGGGACCCCGGTCGGGGACGTCGGTGAGGCAGCGGCGATCGGTCGTGCTGTCGGGACCGGTGCGCTCGTCACCGCGCCGAAGAGCGCCATCGGGCACATGTTCGGTGCGGCGGGAGCGGTCGAGGCGATCCTGACGGTCCGAGCACTCGAGACCGGGGTCGTGCCGCCGACGCTGAACCTGCAGCACCAGGACCCTGCGATCGACCTGGACGTGGTGGCGGGGGCGGCTCGGACCGCGACCATGCGTGCGGCGCTGAACAACTCGTTCGGGTTCGGTGGGCAGAACGCCTCGTTGGTGTTCACCGCGGTCTGAGGGGCACGGGGACCGACGTATCCTGACTGCCATGAGCATGGAAGGCGTGGCCTGGAGCTCGCTGTACAAGATCTCCACCGCCAAGGACGGCAAGCACGGCATCTCGCGTGAGTCGGTGCGGCGGATCATGACGTTCGCAGTGCCCTACCGGGCCAAGCTGGTGGTCTTCATCGTCCTCTCCGTCGTGGGCGCGGTCCTCGCGGTCGCGACACCGGTGCTCGCCGGCCGGGTGGTCGACGTCATCGTCGCCCGGGGCGCGCTCAGCACGATCACCTGGCTCGCGGTCGTCATCGCCCTGGTCGCCGTGGGCGACGCAGGCGTGTCGCTCGCCACGCGCTGGTTCTCGGCACGCATCGGCGAAGGCGTGATCCTGGACCTCCGGACCGCCGTCTTCAACCACGTCCAGAAGATGCCGATCGCGTTCTTCACCCGCACACGCACGGGTGCCCTCGTCAGCCGCCTCAACAACGACGTGATCGGCGCGCAGCAGGCCTTCAGCGGCACGCTGTCCGGCGTGGTCACGAACCTCGTGGCACTGATCCTCACCCTGACCGTCATGCTCAGCACGTCCTGGCTCGTGACGGTCCTGGCGATCGTCATGCTCCCGATCTTCCTCATCCCCGCGCGGCGCATGGGCAGCCGCCTCGCCGCGCTGCGTCGCGAGGCAGCCGACCACAACGCCGCCATGAGCACGCAGATGACCGAGCGCTTCTCCGCGCCCGGCGCCACTCTCGTGAAGCTGTTCGGCCGGCCCGACGAGGAAGCAGAGGAGTTCCGGGTGCGCGCCGCCCGGGTCCGCGACATCGGGGTGCGGAGTGCCCTGCTGCAGTTCGTCTTCGTCACCGCCCTCACCCTGGTCTCCGCGCTCGCGCTCGCGCTCGTCTACGGGGTCGGCGGCGCCCTCGCACTCGGTGGCCAGCTGAACACGGGCGACGTGGTGACGCTGGCCCTCCTGCTCACCCGCCTGTACGCGCCGCTGACCAGCCTCGCGAACGCCCGGGTGGAGATCATGAGCGCGGTGGTCAGCTTCGAGCGCGTCTTCGAGGTCCTCGACCTCGAACCGCTCATCCAGGAGAAGCCCGACGC
Organism: Curtobacterium sp. PhB78; assembly: GCF_003751685.1. Taxonomy (NCBI): domain Bacteria; kingdom Bacillati; phylum Actinomycetota; class Actinomycetes; order Micrococcales; family Microbacteriaceae; genus Curtobacterium; species Curtobacterium sp. PhB78. The sequence goes on along the minus strand of NZ_RKIA01000006.1, from coordinate 316,124 downwards.
CGGCACCGTCCCGGACGGCCCGGTGGCGGTCGAGTTCGACGACGTCCGCTTCGCCTACCCATCGGCGGACAAGGTCTCCCTCGCCTCGCTCGAGGAGGTCTCCACGCTGGACACCCGCGGCGGTGACGAGGTGTTGCACGGTGTCTCGTTCCGGATCGAGCCGGGGCAGACCGTCGCCCTCGTCGGCACCTCCGGGGCCGGCAAGTCCACGATCGCGCAGCTGCTCTCCCGCCTGTACGACGTCGACAGCGGCGCCGTACGACTCGCCGGGTCGGACGTCCGCGACGTCACGTTCGCCTCCATGCGACACACCATGGGGATGGTGACGCAGGACGGCCACCTGTTCCACGAGACCATCCGCTCCAACCTGCGCCTTGCACGGCCCGAGGCGACCGAGGACGAGGTGTGGGACGCCGTCCGGCGCGCACGGCTCGAACCGCTCATCCGCTCCCTGCCGGACCAGCTGGACACGATGGTCGGCGAGCGCGGCTACCGGCTGTCCGGCGGCGAGCGCCAGCGGATGACCATCGCCAGGCTCCTGCTCGCCCAGCCGCGCGTCGTCATCCTCGACGAGGCCACCGCGGCGCTGGACTCGACGTCCGAGGCGGCCGTGCAGGCTGCGCTCAGCGAGGCACTCGAGGGGCGGACTGCGATGGTGATCGCCCACCGGTTGTCGACCATCCGCAGCGCGGACCTGATCCTGGTGGTCGAGGACGGTTCGATCGTCGAGCGTGGGACCCACGAGGAACTGCTGGCCGTGGGCGGACGGTACGAGGAGTTGCACCGGACCCAGTTCGCCGTGCAGAAGGACGTCGCGGCCGATGAGGAAGCGCTACGCCCGAGCTAGGTCCTCAGGTCACGGCGCCGTCGTGAACTGCTGGAGGCCGGTGACCCGAAGCAGGTCGAGCTTCGCGGCGTCCTCGGTGCCGGGGACCGCGGTGTAGACGACGATCCGCAGGTCGCCGCCCGGGACCGTCAGCACGTCGCAGTCGATCTCGATGGGGCCGACGGGCGTGTGCACCTGCTTGCGGCTCGCCCGGTGCTCGGCGATGCGCCCGGTGTCCCAGCGACGTTCGAACTCGGGTGACTCCCGGCGGAGCCGCGCCACGAGTTCGGCCAGGTCGCGGTCGGCGGGGTAGCGGCCGGATGCCTGCCGGAGGTCCGCTGCGAGGTCGCTCGAGAACTCCTCCTGGTGCTCGTCGTCCCACTCGACGCCGTCGTGTGCGTGCATGAAGTGCCGCCACACCAGGTTGCGCTCGATCCCGACGGCCCGCGAGGGGTCACCGTTCAGCGCAGCCCACAGGTCGTTCCACAGCACGATGTCGTGCGTCGCCGTGAACACCGCGATCGGGACGTCGCCGAGCCGGTCGACGAGCCGCTGCACCCCGGGTGTGATGTGCCGCGGGACGACCTGGAGCGACGGGGGAGCGACGCCCGCGACCCGGCACAGGTGGTCGCGCTCGGCCGCGGTGAGCCGGAGCGCCGTGGCGAGCGCGCCGAGGAGCTGCGGTGAGGGGTTCAGCGCGCGGCCCTGCTCGAGCCGGACGACGTAGTCGACGCTCACCCCGGCGAGCGCGGCGAGCTCCTCGCGACGGAGACCCGGGGTCCGTCGGCCGGGCCCGGCCGGCAGGCCGACCTCTTCGGGACGGACGCGGTCGCGCCAGGAACGCAACACACTCGCGAACTCGCTCATGTCCACCATCCTGGCCCCGCGCCTCCCGTCCGTCCTGGTACTGCTGGTCCCACCGTCGCACGGTGCCTGGGGGAGTCAGCCGCTCGGGCGGAGAGTGGGGGCATGACAACGACACTCATCACCGGAGCCAACCGCAGCCTGGGGCTCGAGACCGTCCGCCGCCTGGTCGACGCGGGCCACACCGTGTACGCCGGCATGCGCGATCCGTCCACCGGCGACGAAGCACGCGCCCCCGGTGCCCAGGTGGTCCAGCTCGACGTGACCGACCAGGACAGCATCGACGCCGCGATCGCGACCATCCCCGTCCTCGACGTGCTCGTGAACAACGCCGGCATCCTCGGGACGTCGTTCGGCGTCGACGACCTCGACTCCGCCGCGATGGCCACCGTGCTCGACACCAACGTCACCGGCATCGTCCGGGTCACGCAGGCAGCGCTCCCGCTCCTGCGGGCATCCGACCACCCCGTGATCGTGAACGTCGCCTCGGGCGTCGGGTTCGCCCGCTGGTTGACGACCCCGGGCCACGACGAGTACGCGGTGCCGGCGGTGCCCTACGCCGCGTCGAAGGCCGCGGTGATCGCGTTGACCGTGCAGTACGCGAAGAACCTGCCGGGGTTCCGCGTCAACGTCAGCGACCCCGGGTACACCGCCACCGAGTTCAACGGGTTCGGTGGCCACCAGACGATCACCGAGGGCACGGACGCGACCGTCGCACTCGCCACCGTCGGGCCGGACGGGCCCACCGGCGAGTTCCACAACCGGGACGGCCGCATCGAGTACTGAGATCACGGCGTCCGGCTCAGTCGTGCACGTCGGCGCCGAACCCCGGCCCGGGGCGCATCATCCAGCCTTCCGGGTCGGGGAGCGGACGGAACCCGAACCGCTCGTACAGTGCCTGCGCATCCGCGGTGAACAGGGCGAACCGCTTCAACCCGAGTGGCTCGATCGCCTCGGTCACGCCCTGCACGAGGGCGACGCCGACACCACGGCCACGAGCGTCCGGATCGACGAACACGTCGGCCAGCCAGCCGAACGTCACCCCGTCGGTGATCACCCGGGCGTACCCGAGCTGCGCACCCGTCGCCGTGTCGTAGACGCCGAAGTTGCGGGACCCGGCGATGATCGCGCCCTGGGTAGCACGGCTGCGACCCCGTGCCCAGTACGACTGCTCGCTGAGCCAGCGGTGCACGCGGTCGACGTCGAGGTCGGCGGGGTCGGCGGAGAAGTGCAGTGCGGTCGGTTCGTCCATGGGACCAGTGAAGCGGCGGTCGCCGTCGGCGGGCAACAGCCAATCCGTCGCCTGTGGACAACGCGGCACCACCGTCTGGGACGATGGCGGGATGCGCGCAGTCCAGTACGACCAGTTCGGATCCGCCCCGTCGATCGTCGACCTGCCCGATCCGGTGGCACCGGACCACGGTGTCGTCGTCCGGGTCGCGGCCACCGGGGTGTGCCGCAGTGACTGGCACGCCTGGAAGGGGCACGACGACTCCGTCTCGCTGCCGCACGTCCCCGGGCACGAGTTCGCCGGTGTCGTCACGGCCGTCGGGACCTCGGTGACCCGGGTGTCGGTCGGTGACCGGGTGACCGCACCCTTCGTGTTCGCCTGCGGGACGTGCCCGGAGTGCGTCGACGGCGCCACCCAGGTGTGCACGCGCCAGCAGCAACCCGGGTTCACGCTGCCCGGTTCCCACGCCGAGTCGGTCGTCATCCCGCACGCCGACGTCAACGTGGTCGCGCTCCCGGACGCCGTGGGCTTCGCCGAGGCCGCAGCACTCGGGTGCCGGTTCGGGACGGCGTACCACGCCCTGCACGCCCGAGGTCGGGTCGCAGCAGGGGAGTGGGTGGTCGTGTTCGGCTGCGGCGGCGTCGGTCTGTCGACGATCATCGTCGCGGTCGCGGCGGGCGCCCAGGTGGTCGCGGTGGACGTCTCGCCGGCGGCGCTCGAACGTGCGGCGGCACTCGGTGCCGTCACCGTGCCGATGGACGACGGCGCCGTCGCCGCAGTCCGCGCTCGCACCGACGGCGGCGCGCACGTCTCGATCGACGCCTTCGGCAGCCGAGCGACCTCCGTCGCAGCGGTCGCCTCCCTGCGCCCTCGGGGACGTCACGTGCAGGTCGGCCTGCTGCTCGACGACGAGGCCGACCCGGTGATCCCGATGGGCCGCGTCATCGCTGATGAGCTCGAACTGCTCGGCAGCCACGGGATCTCCGTGGGGGAGTACACGGCGATGCTCGCCGACGTCGTCACCGGGCGACTGCGTCCGGACGACTCGATCGGTCGGACGATCGGTTTCGACGACCTGCCCGGCGCGATCGTCGCCATGGACCGTCCCGCCACGTCGACCGGGATGACCGTCGCCGTCTTCTGAACTGCTCGGCGCCGTCTCCTGAACTGCTCGGCGCCGTCTCGGGAACTGCTCAGCGCTTCGGTCGGTACACCAGTCCGAGCGCGCCGCCTGCGAAGGCCTGAGAACTGATCAGTTCGAGATCGAGCTCGTCCGTCAGGTCGGTGAACACGCCATCGCCTGACCCGAGCACGACGGGCAGGACCGCCAGCCGGTACTCGTCGACCAGACGAGCCCGGACCAGGCTGCGACCGAACTCCGTCCCTCCCTGCGCGAGGACGTACCCGCCCGACTCCTGCTTCAGCGCTGTCACCTCGGCTTCGAGCGGTCCGGCTGCGACGCGTGCACCCGTCCAGGTCGCCGCCGCAGGGGAGTCGGGGTCGGGGACCGGCACCGAGCGTGGATCGAAGTCGTGCTGTTTGGTGAAGACGACCTTGGGGATCCGGTTCATCGGTTCGGCGATCGGCCCGGGCGCCGTCGGCCAGAAACCTGAGATGGTCTCGAAGGTCTTGCGGCCGAAGGCGTGCACGCCCGCACCACCGACGACGTCGAGCACCCAGGCCATCGAGTCCGGACTCCCGCCGCGGAACATCCAGTCCGACTCGGATCGGGGAGCGGCCACAAAACCGTCCAACGACATCGACATCTTCAGGACGAGTTCACGCACGGGGAGCCCCTGTCCGGATCTGAGTTGACATAATATGCATTATCGGCGCACGCCTATGAGCGGCACCAGAGGGCTTCGTGAGCAGAAATGGTCGAGTCCCACGCGCGGACCCGACCTTTTCTGCTCACGAAGCACATCGTCGGGCGACAGTGTCAGTCGACGGGCTTCGTCGGGACGTCGTCGGCGTCGATCTCGAGCGCCGCCGGTTCACCGCCCTGTTCTTCCAGGTTCTCCTGGTCGGTGTCCGGCTGCTCCGGCGTCTCGCTCTGGGTGGTCTCTTCGGCTGGGTCTGGCTGGCTGTAGCTCATGCGCCGGACGGTACGCCGAACGCGCTGATGACGTATCGGGTCTCCTGCACGGCGCGTTAGTGTCGGACGGCCGGTCGACGCCACAGGAGGAACGATGCCGCACACGCTCGTCGGGCTGATCGGCGCCGGACTGCAGCGGTCGCTGACTCCCCTGATGCACGAAGCAGAGGGCCGGGTGCTCGGACTCGACTACGAGTACCGCCTGCTCGACCTCGACGTGCTGGGCCGAACTGCTGCCGATCTGCCGGAACTGCTCGCCACCGCCGAGGCCGAGGGGTACCGCGCGGTCAACGTCACGCACCCCTGCAAGCAGGCCGTCGTCCCGTTGCTCGACGCGCTCGACCCGCGGGCTGTCCGGATCGGTGCGGTCAACCTCGTGCTGTTCCGCGACGGCCGCCGCATCGGGTACAACACCGACGAGACCGGCTTCCGGATCGCCGTGGAGCGCGGTCTCGGATCGGTCGCCGGGCAGCACGTCGTGCAGTTCGGTGCCGGTGGTGCCGGCTCGGCGATCGCCCACGCGCTCGTCGGACTCGGTGTCCGGCGGCTCGACGTCGTCGATGCGGACGTCGGCCGCGCGGAGGCCCTCGTCGCGACGCTCGAGCCACCGCCCGACTCCCCCGTCGACGCCCGCGTCCTGGCGATGACCGATGCCGACGAGGTGCTCGCGACGGCGGACGGAGCCGTCAACGCTACACCGCTCGGCATGAACGACGACCCGCGGCAGGCCTTCGACCCCGCGCTGCTCCCCCGAGGCGCCTGGGTCTCCGACGCCGTCTACTTCCCGCTCGAGACGCCGCTCGTCCGGGCGGCACGTGCGGCCGGATACCGGGTGGTCGACGGTGGCTGGATGGCCGTCGGGCAAGCGGTCGCGAGCCTCCGACACATCACCGGGCTCGAGCCGGACCTCGACCGTGTGCGCGCCGCCTTCACCGGGTTCCTCGCCGAAGGGCGAACCGCCGGTGACCGGACCGGGCGCGAAGCCATCGGGTGAGCAGAAGAGGTCGAGTCCGGATGGCGGACTCGACCTCTTCTGCTCGCGATGCACGCCCGCGGACGCACCGAGTGCGCCCGCGAACGCGCTCCATCACGACTGGGTGAGGATGACCGCCGTCAGGATGTAGCCGACGATGCCGATGACGATCGCGACGGCCGACAGGATGATGCCGGCGAGGACGGTGCCGCGGCTGCCCCCACGCTTGCGCGCCAGGATGCCGAGCACGAGCCCGATGATGCCGGCGATGATGCCGATCAGGGCGATGAAGATGCCGCCGACGACGCCGACGATGCCGAGCACCAGGGAGACGACACCGAAGGTGTTGGACTGAGCGGGCGCGTTGCCGGGGTTGGACATGGGAGCTCCTTCGATCAGGACGCCGATCCAGGCCGGGTAGCCGATCGTGAGCGTCGATCAAACGCTATCCGAATCGCACCGGCAACGTTCAGGTTCCGTGCACGAACCTGTCCCCTGCTTCAGACGCCGACGTACGTCGCCAGGTGCTGGCCGGTCAGTGTCGAGCGAGCGGCGACGAGGTCGGCGGGCGTGCCCTCGAACACGATCCGGCCGCCGTCGTGCCCCGCGCCGGGCCCGAGGTCGATGATCCAGTCAGCGTGCGCCATGACGGCCTGGTGGTGCTCGATCACCACGACGGTCTTGCCCGAGTCCACCAAGCGGTCGAGCAGCCCGAGCAGCTGGGCGACGTCCGCCAGGTGCAGTCCGGTGGTCGGTTCGTCGAGCACGACGATGCCGCCCGGCTCGCCGAGGTGCGTCGCGAGCTTGAGGCGCTGCCGTTCTCCGCCCGACAGCGTCGTGAGCGGCTGCCCGATGGTCAGGTAACCGAGTCCGACGTCGGCCAGGCGCGCCAGGATCGTGTGCGCAGCAGGCAGCGCGGCAGGACCGTCGGCGAAGAACGCCACGGCCTCGGCGACGGACATGCCCAGGACCTGGCTGATGTCCTTGCCGCCGAGCTGGTAGCCGAGCACCGACTGGTCGAACCGTTTGCCGTCGCACTCCACGCACGGGGTGGCGATGCCCGCCATCATCCCGAGGTCGGTGTAGACGACACCGGCACCGTTGCACGCGGGGCACGCGCCCTCGGAGTTCGCGCTGAACAGCGCGGGCTTCACGCCGTTGGCCTTCGCGAACGCCTTGCGGATGGGTTCGAGCAGCCCGGTGTAGGTCGCCGGGTTGCTGCGTCGGGAGCCGCGGATCCCGCTCTGGTCGATGGCCACGACACCCTCGCGATGCGCGAGCGAACCGTGGATCAGCGTGCTCTTGCCGGAACCGGCGACGCCCGTCACGACGGTGAGCACCCCGGTGGGGACGTCCACGTCGACGTCGTGCAGGTTGTGTGCCGACGCACCGCGGATCGCGATCGCCCCGTCGCACCGGCGGACGGCGGTCTTCACCGAGACGCGGTCGTCGAGGTGCTGACCGGTGATGGTCCCGCTCCCCCGCAGCCCCTGCACCGGACCCTGGTAGCAGAGCGTCCCGCCGCCGGAGCCGGCGCCCGGGCCGAGGTCGACGACGTGGTCGGCGATCGCGATCACCTCGGGCTTGTGCTCGACCACGAGGACGGTGTTGCCCTTGTCGCGCAGCCGCAGCAGCAGGCCGTTCATCCGCTCGATGTCGTGCGGGTGCAACCCGGTGCTCGGCTCGTCGAAGACGTACGTGACGTCGCTGAGGGACGACCCGAGGTGCTTCACCATCTTGACCCGCTGCCCCTCTCCCCCGGACAGCGTGCCGGTCGGGCGGTCGAGCGAGAGGTAGCCGAGACCGATCTCGACGAACGACTCGAGCAGGTCGCGGAGGCCGTCGAGCAGCGGCGCGACGCCGGGGTCGTCGATGGCCCGCAGCCACGGCACGACGTCGGTGATCTGCATCGAGCAGACGTCGGCGATGCTCTTCCCGCCGATCTTCGACGAGCGGGCGATGTCGTTCAGCCGGGTACCACCGCACGCCGGGCACGTCGTGAAGGTCACCGCACGGTCGACGAAGGCGCGGATGTGCGGCTGCATCGCCTCGCGGTCCTTCTGCAGCATCGAGCGGCGCACTCGGGGGACGAGCCCCTCGTACGTCATGTTGATGCCGGCGATCTTCTGCTTCGTGGGCTCGCGGTACAGGAAGTCGGCGCGTTCCTGGTCGGTGAAGTCGCGGATCGGGGTGTCCTTGTCGAAGTACCCGGACTCCGCGTACATCCGGACGTTCCACCCGTCGGTGCCGTAGCCGGGGATCGTGATCGCCCCGTCGCCGAGCGCCTTCGAGTCGTCGAACAGCTGCGTCAGGTCGATGTCGTTGACGAGTCCGCGCCCCTCGCAGTCGGCGCACATGCCACCGAGCCGGGTGAACGAGACCTTCTCGGCCTTGGCGTCCTTGCCCTTCTGCACGGTGATCGCTCCCCCGGCGGTGACCGTCGCCAGGTTGAACGAGAACGCGTTCGGACCACCGACGTGCGGGTCGCCCAGACGGCTGAAGAGCACGCGCAGCATCGCGTTCGCATCGGTGGCGGTGCCGACGGTCGACCGCGGGTCGGCGCCGATGCGCTCCTGGTCGACGACGATCGCGGTGGTCAGGCCGTCGAGCAGGTCGACGTCGGGTCGTGCGAGCGACGGCATGAAGCCCTGCACGAAGGCGCTGTACGTCTCGTTGATCATCCGCTGCGACTCGGCGGCGACGGTGCCGAACACGAGGGAGCTCTTGCCGGACCCGGACACACCGGTGAACACCGTGAGTCGACGCTTCGGCAGGTCGACGTCGATCCCCTGCAGGTTGTTGGCGCGAGCACCGCGCACGCGGATCCGGTCGTGGCCGTCAGCGGCGTGCACGCTCCGGCTCGGAACGCCGTCGTCGCCGGAACTGGTATGCATGTCGATCAGCGTACCGACGGGTACCGACACCGACAAGACAACCCGGCACCGTGCGTTGGACGCAACCCACCACCGGCCAGGAGGCAGGGGTCAGGCCCGCACCGCGCCTCCCGTCAGCACTGTGCGCACCTCCTCACCCCGTGCGCGCTTCCGCGCACCGTGCAGCGCCACGAGCGCGCACCACGCCACCAACCCCGCACCGGCCGACGGACCCGGCACCGTGCGTTGGACGCGACCCACCACCGGACAGGAGGCACAGGTCAGGCCCGCACCGCGCCTCCCGTCAGCACCGTGCGCACCTTCTCACCCCGTGCGCGCTTCCGCGCACCGTGCAGCGCCACGAGCGCGCACCACGCCACCAACCGCGCACCGGCCGACGGACCCGGCACCGTGCAGACGACGGCCGGGTCAGACGACGGCCGAGTCAGGCGGCAGCGAACCGACGCACCAGCTCCGGCAGCTCCGCCGGTTCGAACGGCTCGTCGGTGGCGTCGAGTTCGTCGGCGGTCCACCAGCGCGACGCGAGGATGTCGACCCGCTCGTCGTCCGTCCACTCGGCGTCCGACAACTCGAAGCCCGGGGTGCGCACGACGTAGAACTCGCTGTGGCCGCGGTCGTGGTCGGCGAGGTCCCACTCGACGGTGAAGTCCCATGACCACACGGACTCACCCGGATCGTCGATGACGATGCCGGTCTCCTCGCGAAGCTCGCGGATCGCCGCGTCGCGGTGGTCCTCGCCGGGGTCGACCCCGCCACCCGGCGTGATCCACCTGTGCGCGCCGTCGGACGACGGCGAGTTCGTGTCCATCAGGAACACGCGACCCTCGGGGTCGAGCAGGATGATGCGGGAGGTTCGGCGCAGGCCGGGCTTGGCAGTCACCCGCCCGACGCTAGCCGACGAAGCCGCTGACGTCGCCGACGAGCTTGGTGTGGTCGGCGGGGATCGGCTCGATCGCGGCGAGGGCGATCTCGGCAGCGAACTCCGACACGCTGTAGAGCTTGCCGACCTCTTGCCGGCGGCCCTCGATCGCGCCGGGGTTCAGGCGGTTCAGCAGGGTCGCGGTGATCGTGCCCTCGATCATGTCGCCGGAGACGACGACGAACTCGATGCCGGCGGCCTCGAGCTGCGGGATGAGCTCGCGCAGGGCGAGTTCGCCGGCGCGCTTGCTCTTGGCCACGGGGACGTACTCGTCCATCGTCTCGGCGGTCTCGACGAAGTGGGCCTGGTGGCTCGTGACGAAGACGACGCGCGACCCGGCGGGCATGTGCGGCACGGCGGTCTGGAGCATGTCGACCTGCGCGTCGCGGTTCAGGCGGAGCGCGTAGTCCTCGCCGAGGCCGGACTCCATGCCGCCCGAGGCGTTCAGGACGAGCAGGTCGATGCCGCCCCACTCCTGCACGACGGTGTCGACGAGCGCCTGCACCGACTCGTGGTCGGTCAGGTCCGCGCCGATCGCCAGGGCGGAGCCACCGGCCGCGACGACCTTCTCGGCGATCTGCTCGGCGCGCTTGGCCTTGTTGCGGTAGTTCACGACGACCTTGGCGCCGGCCTCGGCCAGGTACCCGACGGTGTCGGCGCCGATGCCGCGCGACGAGCCGGTGACGACGGCGCGCGTGTCGGTGAGGGATCCGGGGGCGAGGGGGTTGCTCACAGTCGTGTTCTCCAGGTCGTGTTCCGGCCGGTCGGCCGCACCGAGCCTACCAATCGCCTGCACGGCCGACCGACCCTCCTGATATGTTGAACGGAGTTGTACCGGACGTCGCGACGCTGCGAGCCACGGCGCGCGACCGAGGGAGGGAGATCGCGTGAACGGAATCGATTGGATCCAGACCATCGTCTGGATCGGACTCGTGTTGCTGCTGGGAGTGGTCGAGATCTTCACCCTCGACTTCATCTTCATCATGCTCGCGGCCGGAGCCGCCGGTGGGTTGATCGCTGCCCTGCTCGGCGCCCCGTGGTGGCTGTCCGCCATCATCTCCGCCGTGCTCGCGCTCGTGCTGCTGTCGCTCGTGCGACCGCGCCTGCTGCTCATGCTCGGCCGAGGCGCCGACCCGCACCGCACGAACATCGAGGGGCTCATCGGGCTCCCCGGCACCGTCGCCGTCGCGTTCACATCATCTGCTCCCGGTCAGGTCCGCCTGGCCAACGGCGAGACCTGGAGCGCACGGTTCGCCGTGGGCGCCATCGACCGCACACCGCCACTCGGCACCCCCGTGGTCGTCGAGTCGATCGAGGGGTCGACCGCGGTCGTGCGCCTCGCAGAAAGGGCCACCTCGTGACCATCACACCCGGGACGATCGCACTGCTCGTCCTGATCCTCGTCGTCGTCATCTTCGTGATCGTCGTCCTGGCCAAGGCGATCCGCATCGTCCCGCAGGCCACCGCGGGCATCGTGGAACGCCTCGGCAAGTACCACAAGACGCTCTCGCCGGGCCTGAACCTGCTCGTGCCGTTCATCGACCGCCTGCGGCCCCTGCTCGACATGCGCGAGCAGGTCGTGTCGTTCCCGCCGCAGCCGGTGATCACCGAGGACAACCTCGTGGTCTCCATCGACACCGTGGTCTACTTCCAGGTCACCGACGCCCGCGCGGCGACGTACGAGATCGCGAACTACCTCGGCGCCGTCGAGCAGCTCACCACCACCACCCTCCGCAACGTCGTCGGTGGCCTCAACCTCGAAGAGGCCCTGACGAGCCGCGACAACATCAACGGTCAGCTCCGCGTCGTGCTCGACGAAGCGACCGGCAAGTGGGGCATCCGCGTCGGCCGTGTCGAGCTCAAGGCGATCGAGCCGCCCGTGTCCATCCAGGACGCCATGGAGCAGCAGCTGCGTGCCGAGCGGAGCCGTCGTGCCGCGATCCTGCAGGCCGAGGGCACCAAGCAGTCCCAGATCCTCGAGGCCGAGGGGCAGCGGCAGGCCGCCATCCTCGCGGCCGAGGGTGACGCCAAGGCCCAGGTGCTCCGCGCCGAGGGTGAAGCCTCGGCCATCGCCACGGTCTTCGAGGCCATCCACACCGGTGACCCCGACGACAAGCTGCTCTCGTACCAGTACCTGCAGATGCTCCCGAAGATCGCCGAGGGCACCGCGAACAAGCTCTGGATGATCCCGAGCGAGTTCACCGAGGCGTTGTCCGGCATCGCGAAGGGCTTCTCCGGCGGACGGAGCGGCAGCGGCCCGGTCGCCGGCGCCGGTTCGGGCGGGGACTTCCTCTCCCGCATCTCCAAGCTCGCGAACGAGAGCCTGGCGAACACCGCCGCTGCCGGGTCCGCCGGCACGACCATGCCGCGTGCGGATGCCACCGCCGCGGACATCGTCCCCGAGTCCGACCTCGACGCACGACTGGCCGAGTCGAACCCGAGCGTCGACGCGCACCTCGCAGCCGCCGACGACGCGACCGCCGAGAAGGTCGACGACGCACCGGCTCCGCAGGCCGACGCCGCGCAGCACCCGAACGACGAAGCGTCGGGGCACCGCACCAGCGACGGCTCCGGCCGACGCTGACCCGCACCACCACGAACGACGATGCCCGCCCCGGGGAACCGGGGCGGGCATCGTCGTTCGTCAGGTGGTGGTGTCAGGCACCGCGTCGTGCGCGGAGGACCTGCAGGCGCTCCTCGAGGAGCTCCTCGAGTTCCTCGCGCGAGCGACGCTCGAGCAGCATGTCCCAGTGGGTGCGGGGCGCCTTGACGTCCTCTGCTGCGACCTCGACGGGGATGCCGTCGTCACCGAGCAGGCGTCCTTCGCGGCCGGAGCGTGGCTCCGACCAGGTCTGGGGCACGTCTGCGTCAGCGGAGAAGACGATGTCGAAGGTCTCCCCCGAATCGGTCTGGTAGACCGCGCGCTTGCGGTCCGAGAGCTCGACGCCCTCTTCGCTCTGGAGGCTCTGACTCCCGAGCCGCATGCCGCGGAGACTCCGATCAGCCATGTGTGTGCTCCTCTCGCTCGTCTGCCCTCCACAACACTGTCCCACGCCCCGTCGTTCCCGACTGGGTGCATTCACAGTCCGTTCCCAGTGCGTGGCCCCGATGCACGGGCTCACGGCCTCGGACGTACAGGGACGCGGCGGCGGATCAGGCGCGCTTGCGGCGTCCCCACGGTGCACAGGCGAGCAGCACGAGGAGCCCGCCGAGCGACAGGAACAACGCGATCGACCCCGAAGCGAGCGACGCCGGGGTCGTCGAGGTGCCGAGTGGCACGTCGGTCACCATCGAGGTCGCGGTGTACTCGGGGACCCGGTCGATGGTGCGTCCGGACGGGTCGATGACCTGCGAGGCGCCGACGGTCGAGATGTTGACGAGGGACCGACCGGTCTCGATCGCCCGCATCCGTGCGATCTCGAGTTGCTGGAGGTTCTCGTCGGTGCCGGAGAAGTCCGCGTTGTTCGTCTGCGCGAGGATCACCTGCGCTCCCCCGCGCACCATGTCGCGGGTCAGCCCGTCGTCGACGATGTCGAAGCAGATCGCGATCCCCGCCTTGATCCCCGCCACCGGCAGGACGTTCGGCTTCGTGCCCGGCGTGTAGTCACGCTGCAGCAGGCCGATCAGGGACGGCGCGAGCTTCGAGAAGAACCACCGGTCCGGCACGTACTCGCCGAAGGGCACCGGGCGCTTCTTGTCGTAGGACGACTGCCAGCCGTCGGCGGTCCACACGAACGACGTGTTGTGCAGCACCCCGGACGGCGTCTGTGTGATGGCTCCGGCGACCAGCGGCGCACCGACCGAGTCGACGACGGCGTCGAGCGACGACGCGATCACGGGCTGCTGGCGCGGGTCGAACTCGGCGGAGGCCTCGGGCCAGACGACGAGGTCGACGCCCTTCGCCTCGACGTCGGTCGCCGCGACCTGCGCCGCCAGGACCTCGCCCGGCGCAGCACGGTCGAAGTACCCGGCCGGCCCGTTGCCCTGTACCGACTCGATCCGGATGGTGCCGGAGGTCGCGGTCGGCCAGGCCGGCACCGCCAGCACGGCGGCGACGAGCAACCCGGCGGTCCCGACCCGGACCGGCAGCCGTAGGGTCGCGCCCGGCGCCCGCGGGGACACGAGGGCGAGCGACACGACCACCGCGACGCAGTAGACGACCACGAACGTCACCCCGAGGACGCCGACGTACGCGGCGAGGTGGGTGAACGGCCCCTGCGACTGCGACAGGCCGACGCGCCCCCAGGCGAAGCCGCCGTACGGCCAGCTCCCCGAGAACCACTCGCGTCCGGTCCACAGTGCGGCGACCACGGCCGGGAGGCCCCACACGCGTCCGGCGGTCGATGGCACCACGCGCGCGACCCAGCGGTACGCGAGGGCGATCGCGACGCTGCCGAGGGCGAAGAACGCCGCCTCCAACAACGCCAAGGCGAACCACGGGACGGGCCCCAGGTAGCGGCCGGCCCACGAGATGGCCGGGATCCAGAACGCGGCACCGGCCACGTAGCCGAGCCACGCGGCCCTGCGGGCACGCTGTCCCATCGCGGCGAGCAGCATGCACGCGAGCGCCGGGAAGGCCAGGAACCACCAACCGGGCGACGGGAACGCGAGCGCGAAGAGCAGCCCGCCGATGACGGCCAGGGGCAGCGCGCTGCCCAGCGGGAGCGCCGAGAACGGGCCGTCCGCGACCGCACCGCGGCCCACGCGCGCGGCCACCCCGCGCACACCGGTCTCCGGAACCCGCACCGTGCCTCCTCTCAGACCGCGGCGTAGGCGACGATGCCGCGGCGCACCGCGTCGGTCGCACGTCGGGCGGTCTGGGCGAGGTCGTCGTCACCGGCGTTCCGGATCTGGTCGAGCAGGTCGATGACCTGCTTCGACCAGCGGACGAAGTCGCCGGCGGGCAGGTCGAGGGTGCGGAGGACGTCGTCGAGGGCCGAGCCGGAGGCCCAGCGGAACATGCCGACCGCCATCGCCGGGGTGGGCGGCACCGACCCGGCCAGACGGGCGTCGCGCTCGATGTCGTCGAGGCGCGACCAGATCGTCAGGGTCTCGTCGAGCGCCGGACGGAACGCGCCGCGCGGCAGTGCGTGCTCGGTGCCGGGGGCGTCGTCGCGGCGGGGCTGGTAGATGATCGTGGCGGCCATCGCTGCGAGCTGCGCCGGCGTGAGGTCCTTCCAGACACCCGCCTCGAGGCACTCGGCGACGAGCAGGTCGCGGTCACCGTAGATGCGCTGCAGTCGGCGGCCGCCAGCGGCCACGGTGGCCTCGCCGTTGCCGGCGTCGACGAGGTAGCCGAGCTGCAGGAGCACGTCGGTGACCCGGTCGAAGGTGGTGGCCACGGCACCGGTGCGGGACCGGATCTGCTGGAGCAGCTTGTCGTTGACGCGCTTGAGCTTCCACCAGCGCTCCGCCCAACGGGCGTGCGCCTCGCGGTCGGGGCAGGCGTGGCAGGGGTGCCGCTGCATCTGGCGACGGACCGCCGTGATCGCGGCCTGCCGTTCCTGCCGTGCGCCGTGCGAGGCCTCGCGCCCACCGGGCACGTTCGTGCGCTCGAGGTCGGAGAGCTCGCGGCGGAGCGTCGAGTACTCGGTGAAGTCACCGAGGTGGCACTGCATGGCCTCGCGGTAGCCCTCGAGGGACTCCTGCTGCGAGCGGACCTTACGGGCCAGGTCGACCACGGACCGGTCGGCCTGGAACTGCGCGAACGAGGTCTCGAGGACCTCGCGCGTGCGCTGCCGCCCGAACTGGTCGATCAGGTTGACGGCCATGTTGTAGGTCGGCTTGAACGACGAGTTCAGCGGGTAGGTGCGCCGGCTGGCGAGCGAGGCGACGGCCTGGGGGTCGAGGCCGTCGGTCCACTGGATGACCGAGTGCCCCTCGACGTCGATGCCACGGCGCCCGGCACGCCCGGTGAGCTGGGTGTACTCCCCCGGGGTGATCGGGACACGGGCCTCGCCGTTGAACTTCTCGAGCTTCTCGAGCACCACCGTGCGTGCGGGCATGTTCACACCGAGCGCGAGGGTCTCGGTGGCGAACACCACCTTGAGCAGCTTGCGCTGGAAGAGGTTCTCGACCACCTCCTTGAACGCGGGGAGCATGCCGGCGTGGTGCGCGGCGACACCGCGCTCCAAGCCCTCGAGGAACTCCCAGTAGCCGAGGACGGCGAGGTCCTCGTCCGGCAGGGTGCGGCAGTGGTACTCCGCGGTCTCGCGGATCTCGTTGCGCTCCGGGACCGTGGTGAGCGACAGGCCGGAGCGCAGGACGTTCCGGACGCCCTGGTCGCACCCGGCGCGGCTGAACACGAAGAAGATCGCGGGCAGCAGCATCCGCTCGTCGAGCATGTGCGCGATGCGTTCGCGGTGCAGTTTCTCGGTACGCGGCCCACGGCGGTCGTGGTATCCCCCACGCCCTCGTCCGCCACGGTGGCCGCCGCCGTGCCGTTCGCTGCGCGAGGCACCGCCGACCATGCGGAGCAGTTCCGGGTTGACGCGGTTCGTCGCCGCCGCACCGCTGGAGTCGAAGAGGTCGACCATCTTCGAGCCGACCAGGACGTGCTGCTCGAGCGGGACCGGGCGGTCTTCCGACACGATGACGTCGGTGTCGCCGCGGACCGTCTGCAGCCAGTCGCCGAACTCCTCCGCGTTGGACACCGTCGCGCTGAGCGAGACCAGCCGGACCTCGGTCGGCAGGTGCAGGATCACTTCTTCCCACACCGCACCGCGGAACCGGTCGGCCAGGTAGTGGACCTCGTCGAGGACGACCCAGGCCAGGTCGTCGAGCAGGTCGGAATCGGCGTAGATCATGTTCCGCAGGACCTCGGTCGTCATCACGACGACCCGCGCCCGCGGGTTCACGTTCGTGTCACCGGTGAGCAGGCCCACCTCGGACTCGCCGTAGACCTCGACCAGCTCGGCGTACTTCTGGTTGCTCAGTGCCTTCATCGGCGTCGTGTAGAACACCTTCGCCGTCGGCTGCCGCATCGCCAGCCAGATCGCGAACTCGGCCACGATCGTCTTGCCGGCACCGGTCGGCGCGGCCACGAGGACGCTGCGGCCCTGGTCGAGCGCGTCGCACGCCGCGAACTGGAACGGGTCGAGGTCGAAGCGCAGGTCGGCGCGGAACAGCTCCAGGTTGCGGGAGCGGTTCCGGACCTTGGCGGCGGCGAAGCGCTCGGCAGCGCTGAGGTCCGCGCCCGTCACAGGCCGTACTCTTCGTCGAGCTTGGCCTGCTTCTTCGCCACCCTGCGGTCGTGGAACCACGCCACGACGCACGCGGCGATGTAGAGCACCACCATCGGGACGGCCAGCAGGAACATCGAGATGACGTCGGCGCTCGGCGTGACGATCGCGCAGAAGACCAGGATGCACAGGATCGCGATGCGCCAGGACTTGATGATCGCCGCCGCCGACAGGACGCCGACGAAGTTCAGCAGCACGATGAAGACCGGCAGCACGAACGCGATCCCGACTGCGACGATGAGCTTGATGACGAAGTCGTAGTACGCCTTCGCGTCGACGATCGAGGTGTCCTGGCTCGACACGAAGCTGCCGAGGATGCCGACCACGTGGGGCAGGATGTACCACCCGAAGTAGCACCCGGCGAAGAACAGCGGGATCGCGGTGCCGAGGAAGCCCCACACGTACTGCTTCTCGCGCCGGACCAGGGCGGGCACGATGAACGCCCAGATCTGGTAGAGCCACACCGGGCTGGCGATGACGATGCCGATCGTGATCGCGATCTGCAGCTTGAGGTCGAAGGCACCCGTGATCATCGGGAAGTTCAGCTCGGCCGTGTGCCCGCCGACCTTGGCGAGCTCGGCCACCGGTGCCCGGAGCGAGTCCAGCACGAACGGGGTCAGGAACCATCCACCGACCGCGGCGATGACCACGGCGATCACTGCGCGGAACAGGCGGTTGCGCAGCTCGATGAGGTGCTGCCCGAGCGACATGCGGCCTTCGGCGTCGTTGTCACGGCGCCCTTGCCGCCTCGCTCGCCCGCGCGCGGTCGTCGAAGCCATGGGTCGATCCTACGGGGTGGGGACCGACAGTTCGGCGCGCTCCGTGCGAACGCACATGCAGGAGCGGTCGGCGGCGGGGCTGCGACGTCAGCCGGCGGCGAGGGCGGCGGCGGCGAAGTCCCGCACCGCGTCCCGCGCTGCGGGCGGGTCGAGCACCACGGCACGGCCGGGCAGCCCAGCGACGAGCCGGACCACCCCGTCGAAGCCGTTCGACGCCGCGAGCCGGATGCGCACGCGCGCCTCGGCGTCGGGGGCGTCCGCGGTGTCGGCGAGGAAGTCGGCCACGAGCGGCAGCGACGACGAGTCGAGCTCGACGGTGACGATGACGTCCTCTGCCGACTGCTGGAACAGCGTGTCCGGGATCACCACCTGGTCCGCCGACTTCTCCACCGCACGGTCGTCGACGCGTGCACCGGACATCCGGTCGAGGCGGAAGGTCCGGAGCGCCTGCCGGTCGAGGTCCCAGGCGCGGAGGTACCAGTCGGTGTCGATCGACTCGACGCGGAGCGGGTCGACCCGGCGTGTGCCGCCCTGGGTGCGCGGACCGGCGTACTCGAAGGACAACCCACGGCCGTCGGCCATCGCACGACGGATCGTTGCCAGGGCGACGTCGTGCAGGTCCTGCCCGACCGCGACCGTCGAGGCGGCACCGCCGGCACCGCGCGACAGCTTCGCCATGAGTGCTCGGATGGCATCGCGGTCAGCGGCCTCGGGCAGCGCGGAGAGGTACTGCAGCCCGGCGATGAGCGCAGAAGCTTCTCGCGCGGACAGTCGGGGCGAGTCGTCGATGGCGACGAGGTTCGTCAGGACGATCATCTCGTTCTGGTCGAAGTCGTCCCACGCGATGTCGAACAGGTCGCCGTGCTGGTACTGCATCGTCTCGCCGGGGACCCCCGACACCGCGATGAGCTCCACGGCGCGGCGAATGCGGGCCTCGGGGACGCCGAAGTGGCGCGCGGCCTCGGCCACCGAGACGCGCTCGCGGTCGATCAGGTACGGCACCAGGGCGAGCAG
This sequence comes from Curtobacterium sp. PhB78, assembly GCF_003751685.1. Classification (NCBI taxonomy): domain Bacteria; kingdom Bacillati; phylum Actinomycetota; class Actinomycetes; order Micrococcales; family Microbacteriaceae; genus Curtobacterium; species Curtobacterium sp. PhB78. The sequence goes on along the minus strand of NZ_RKIA01000006.1, from coordinate 297,288 downwards.
GAAGGCGAGCTTGTCCTGCGCCTGCAGGGGTTGGGCGTCAGCCACGGGCGGACTCCTCTCCGTCGCTGTGGTCGCGCACGAGCGCACGGAGCCGCTCGACGACGCGCAGCCGCAGGTCCTCCGGCTCGAGCACCCGGACCTCGGGTCCGAAGGCGGCGAGTTCCTCGGCCAGGATCTGCGGGTCGACGTGGTGCAGCACGAGTGCGCCGTCGGCGTCGGTCTCGGTGTCACGACGGCGGGCGAGCCGCCGCTCGGCGTCGGAGCCGGGGGTCACCGCGATGCGCGCCGTGCGGGCTGACCAGATCCGTTCGAGCTCGGCGAGCGTGCGCTCCCCCGCGCCCACCGGGGCGGTGTGCTGCCCGACGTCGTACTGCGTGACGGGTCCGACGATGCGTGAGAGCAGGTAGTTCTTGTCCGAGTCCGTGGCGAACTCGTGGGCGGCGAGCATCCAGCGGCCGCCGTGCTGCACCAGGGCGAGCGGGGCGAGCTCGCGACGACGGGCCTCGTGCTGGCCCGGCGTGATGTAGTCGAACCGGACGGCGGCACCGCGGTCGAGGGCGGAGCGGAGCGGCTCGAACGCCGCGTCGCGGGCTCGGAGCCGCGGGGCGTACGCGTCGACGCCGAGCTGGAGTGCGCCGTCGTCGTCCTCGGAACCCGCGGACCGGACCTTCAGCAGCCCGCGACGCGAGTCAGCGGACAGCGCGCCTTCACGCCAGGCCATGGCGGCCAGCGACAGCAGGGCCGACTCGTCCGGGGTGAAGCGGACATCGACGGGCAGGTCGTACTCGCCCTTCGGGATCCGGTAGCGCAGCGTCTGGTTGTTGCCGGCGGCGCCCGGTGTCTCGATGGTCTCGAGCGGGATGCCGAGCTCGCGGACGTCGTCCTTGTCGCGCTCGAACTGCCGCTCGAGCGAGGCGTTGTCCCCGCCCGGTGTGAACCGCTGGCGGTAGCCCTGCACGTTGGTCAGGATCTCCGCCTTGGTCAGCCCGGACTCCGTCGAGAGCAGCGCGAGCACGAGGCTGAACAGCCGCTCCTCTGCGGGCACACGGGGCACACGGGTCGCTGGCACGAGGCGATCCTACGGCAGCGCGGGTGCACCGGAGTGCACCCGCGCCGCGGTCGGTGGACGGTGTGGGAGCGTCAGCTCGACATCGCTCCGAGCACGTCGATGACGTACGCGTAGGCGGTGCCCTGCTGGTTCACGACGGCCAGGACCTGGTCGCCGACGTGGTGCCCGACGATGGCGTTCCGCACGCCCTCGTCGACCTGGCCCTTGGCGAGCGGCACGGTCTGCGCACCCGAGCCGTCGGTCCAGCTGGAGCCGGCCACGGACGGGTCAGCGCCCCACGTCACGGCCGTGTACTTGATGACCGCGGTGTCCTTCGCGGTGAGCACGCGACCGGACCCCTTGCGGAGCAGGTGCGTCTCGTTCGACTTCGGCGCGTTCCACGACGGGATCGTGATGCCGGGGGCACCGGACGGTGCGAGCACGACGGCGGGCATCTTGTCGCCGGCGAGCTGCGGGGTGCCGGTCGCGCGGGCGTCGAAGGCGCGCTTGACGTCGATGACGGCGATGACGGCGTCCTCGGTCTTCCCCGACGAGCCGCTGTCGGTGGTCGCGCTGGTGTCCGAGCTGCTGAGCGCGCTCTTCGGCAGCGCGACGGCCAGGCGGTCGCCGACCTGCGCACACTCGAGCGATTCACCGAGGGCGCCGTAGTTGCTCGCACCGGCGGTGATCGGAGCCGTCTGCCCGGAGTACCCGCTGGTCTGCGCGACCTCGCCGGTGGCGCCGTCGACGAGCGTGTACTCGATCAGGACGGGGGTGCCGTCGTCGATCGTGCGGCCGTCGCCCTGCTCCAGGACGGAGACCTGCGTGCCCTTCGTGGTGAGTCCGCTCGGGATCGACACCTTCGGCTCCTTGCCGAACGCGCCAGTGGCGGTCACCGCTTCGGACGCCGCACCGGGTGCGGCGCAGCTCGAGGGGGTGGTGCCGGCGCCGTTCGAGGCGCACGCCGTGAGCGACGCCACGAGACCGATGGTGACCAGGAGTGCGGGGATGGTGCGCACGGACCCTCTTTCCGTTCGATGCAGGACGGGCACGACCGTCAGCCTACCGTTCGCCGTCGGTCGGCTCGGACGCGTCGCTGACGGGTTCGGACCCCTCGGCGGCGGCTGCGGACCCGGCCTCGGCAGCGGCGACCTTGCGGGCCTGCGCCGCCGACTGCCGTGCGACCTTACGGAGCTTCTTGTCGCTCGTCGCGCGCTCGCCCACGGCGCCGGGGGTCCAGGCCTCGATGTCCTCGTCGGAGAACTCGACCTTGCCCGCGCGGCGCTTCAGGTTCGGCAGGACGGTGCCGTCGGCGAGACGACGGGCCGTGATGAGGAACCCGGTGTGCCCGACCATGCGGTGGTCCGGTCGGACGGCGAGCCCCTCGACGTGCCAGGTGCGCACCAGGGTCTCGCTCGGCATCGGGTCGGTGAAGCGGCCGGTGTCGCGCAGGGCCTCGGCCGTGCGGGACAGCTGGGTGACGGTCGCGACGTAGCAGACGATGAGTCCGCCGGGCACGAGGGCGTCGGCTGCGGCGTCGACGCACTCCCACGGCGCGAGCATGTCGAGCACCACCCGGTCGACACTCTGCTCGTCGACGGCGCCGGGCAGCTCCTCGACCAGGTCGCCGACGGTCACCGACCAGTTGTCCGGGACGGCGCCGAGGAACGTGCCGACGTTGCCCTGTGCGATCGCGGCGAACTCCTCGCGACGCTCGAAGGACTGCAGCTGCCCCGTCGGACCGATCGCCCGCAGCAGGAACAGGGAGAGGGCACCGGAACCGACGCCCGCCTCGACCACCCGGGCGCCCGGGAAGACGTCCGCGAACGCCACGATCTGGGCGGCGTCCTTCGGGTAGACGATGGCGGCACCACGCGGCATCGACATCACGTAGTCGTTGAGCAGCGGACGGAGCGCGAGGTACTCGTCGCCCGTGCTGGCCCGGATCACCGAGCCGTCGGGCTGGCCGATGACGTCGTCGTGCCGGAGGACCCCGCGGTGCGTGTGGTACTCGCCGGCGGTCTCGAGGGACAGCGTCGTGAGCTTGCCCTTCGGGCCGGTGAGCTGCACGCGGTCGCCGGCCCGGAACGGGCCACGCGGCGGCGTGTGGGGTGCGCCACCGGCGGTGTGCGGCAGGGCCGCTGTCGGGTCGTCGGTGTGGCTCATCGGGTGACTCCCTCGGTGTCCGCAGCGTGCGCCGGGTCAGGAGCCGGGCCTCCCGTCACGGCAGCGCGCGCGGCCAGCGCCGGCCCCGTCAACTCGACCAGGCGGTCGACGTCGACACCCGACAGGGTGGTCAGGTGCACGTCACCGCCGGCGATCTCGGAGAGCGGGACGATGTGCTCCACGGCGACCGTGACGGCGCCGGAGGCGACCGCCGAGGCGACGCCGGTGGCGGAGTCCTCGATCGCGACGCACGCGGTGGGCTCGACGCCGAGCTGGGCGGCGGCGGAGAGGTAGGCGTCCGGGTACGGCTTCGGACGGTCGACGTCGTCACCGGCCACGACGACGCGGAACCCGCGCTCGCCCAGTGCCTCGGCGGCGACGAGTGCCATCTTGCGGCGGGACATCGTCACCAGCGCGGTGGGGATGCCGCGGGCGTGGAGCTCCTCGACGAGTTCGCGGGCACCCGGGCGCCACGGCAGCTCACCCGCGCGCAGGTGCTCCATCACGTAGTCGGTCATCCACTGGATGATCTCCTCGACCTCCATGTCGACGCCCTTGGCGCGCAGGAGCTCGCCGGAGCGCTCGAGGCCGGAGCCGACCAGGGACAGGCCGTCCTCGTGGGTCCACTCGGCGCCGTAGCGGTTCGTCAGGTCGACCTGGGAGCGCTGCCAGATCGGCTCGGTGTCGATGATCGTGCCGTCCATGTCCCACAGCACGGCTGCGGGCGGGACGAGGGCAGGAGGATGCGCGGTCACGGGCGACGAGTCTACCGGGGCCGTTCCGCTGGGCGCGGACGGGCATGCCCGCGGGCGTCGCCGGGGCCTACAGTGGATGCCTGCATCGTGTCCGGCCGGGTGCCTCGTCGTGCCCGCCCCGCTCCGCTCCACCACCAGGAGGTCCGCTCCGTGCCACAGCACTCCCCCTTCAGCGACGGCCGGTTGCTCGTCGTCGCCTTCGAGGGCTGGAACGACGCCGGCGAAGCCGCGAGCGGACTCGCCCGACGCATCGTCGAGTCCCTCGGGCTCGACGAGCTGCGCGAGCTCGACGGGGAGCGGTACGTCGACTACCAGTTCAACCGTCCGACCATGGGGTCCGACGAGACCGGAGCCCGAGGGGTGCAGTGGCCCCGCATCGTGCTGCACGGCCCCGGGGCCGAGGGCCGTCCGGTCATCGGCGCCACCGGCTCCCCGACCGACCGCGACGTGTTCGTGCTCGTCGGTCCGGAGCCCTCGCGCACCTGGCGCGGCTTCTGCGCCGAGATCATCGACCTCGCCGACGTGTACTCGATCGACGCCGTCGTCTTCGTCGGCGCGATGCTGGCCGACGTGCCGCACACCCGACCGATCTCGGTCTTCGTCTCGAGCGAGAACGCCGGCGTCCGCACCGCGTTCGACGTCGACAAGTCCTCGTACGAGGGTCCGACCGGCATCCTCGGCGTCCTGGCCGACGCGATGGACAAGGCCGGGCTGACCACGCTGTCGCTCTGGGCCTCGGTCCCGCACTACGTGCACAACTCGCCGTCACCCAAGGCCACCCTCTCTCTGCTCGACAAGATCGAGGAGCTCACCGACGTCACCGTGCCCCGTGGCACCCTGCTCGACGACGCCACCGAGTGGGAGGACGGCATCGACGCCCTCGCCGCCGACGACGAGGACATGGCCTCGTACATCGGGCAGCTCGAGCAGGCCCGCGACACCGTCGACTCTCCCGAGGCCTCGGGCGACGCGATCGCGCAGGAGTTCGAGCAGTACCTGCGGCGCCGCGAGCACAAGGACGGCAAGGACGGCGGTACCGCTGGTGGCGAGGGGCCCTGGCGGCCCCCGCAGCAATAGCCGACACCCCGCTCACTTCCGCCGAGAGGTCGCGGACTGTCGGCTGCCGCCAGCCTCGGCGACAGTTCGTGACCTGTCGCCGGCACGCACGTGACGCGTTGCGACCGCACGGCGAACGGGAGGCACGAGGGGGTCCGCCACGGGCCTCCAGTCCGGGGGTCGCGAACGGCCACGGCACCCCGCTCACCTCCGCAGGGTGGTCGCGAACTGTCGGTTGCCGCCCGCCACGGCGACAGTTCCTGACCGACCGGCGGCCCGCACACGACGTGTCGTGACCTGTCGAGGCGGGCCGACAGCCGGCTCGCCAGCCCCTCCCGGGGTCAGGCCAGACGGATGCCGAGCAGCGCGTCGATCAGGTCGGCGAGCTCCGGCGTGCACGCAGTGCCCCCGGCGATCGCAGTGTCGACCGCGGCGACCGCACCCGGCGTGTCGAGGTCGTCGGAGACCCGCGCCCGGATCCGGGACGCCACGTCGGCCGCGTCGTCGGCGTGCCCCGCAGACGCACCCGATGCCCAGGCGTCCCAGGTCGCGAGGCGCGTCGTGGCACTCGTGAGCTCGGCGTCGAACCACTCCCAGTCGTCGGAGTACTTGTGCGACAGCAGCGCGAGCCGGATCGCGCGGGGGTCCGCACCGTCGTCGAGCAGCCCCCGCACGGTGACGAGGTTGCCGAGCGACTTCGAGATCTTCGTGCCCTGGTAGGCGATCATCCCGGTGTGCACGAACGCGTGTGCCAGGGGCTGGTGCGCCAGGGCCGCTGCGTGTCCCGCGCTCATCTCGTGGTGCGGGAAGACGAGGTCACTGCCGCCGCCCTGCACGCTGATCGGCAGGCCGAGGCGGTCGCCGGCGATGACGCTGCACTCGATGTGCCAGCCGGGCCGGCCGGGGCCGATCTCGGAGTCCCAGCTCGGCTCACCGTCGCGGGCCGCACGCCAGAGCAGCGGGTCGAGCGGGTCGCGCTTGCCGGGTCGCTCCGGGTCGCCGCCGCGCTCGGCAGCGAGCGTGAGCATGGTCTCGCGGTCCAGGCCGCTCTCGTCGCCGAGCGACCACGCGTCGGTGGGGTGGTTCACGTCGAAGTACAGGTCATCGCCCTCGGCGTCCGGGGTGGGGACCTCGTAGGCGGAGCCGGTCTCCTGCAGGAACGCAACGGCCTCGGCGACGCGGTCGACCTCGTCGGTGACGGCCACGAAGTCGTCGGGCGGCAGGATCCGCAGCGACTCCATGTCGCGACGGAACAGGTCGATCTGCGACGCGGCGAGCTCGCGCCAGTCGACGCCGTCGCGGGTGGCGCGCTCGAGCAGCGGGTCGTCGACGTCGGTGACGTTCTGCGCGTACTCGACGTCGAGGCCGGCGTCGCGCCACGCGCGGCCGAGCGTGTCGAACGCCAGGTAGGTCGCCGCGTGCCCGAGGTGGGTGGCGTCGTACGGGGTGATCCCGCAGACGTACAGCGCAGCGCGCTCCTCGCCCTGCGTCGGGTCGACCGGCTTGCCGGTGGCGGTGTCGTGCACGACGGGCCGCGGCGCTGCGCCGGGGACGTCGGGGACGGACGGGGCCTGCCAGGCCCTCACGGCTGGATCACTCCGAGCGACAACAACACGATGAGAACGATACCGAGTGCGATGCGGTACACGACGAACGGCATGAAGCTGCGCTTGCTGATGTAGTTCATGAACGCCGCGATCACCACGAACCCGACGACGAAGGCCACCACCGTCGCGATGAGCGTGTCGGCGAGTCCGAACGGCGCTCCGTGGTCGCCGAGGCTCGTCGCGGCCTCGTACAGGCCGGACAGGAACACCGCGGGGACGGCCAGCAGGAACGCGAACCGCGCCGCGGCCGGCCGCGTGTAACCGAGCGCGAGCCCCATCGACACGGTCGCGCCGGAGCGGGAGACCCCGGGGACGAGTGCGAGCACCTGCGCGAGCCCGATCAGGATGCCGCCACCGAAGGTCATGTGCTCGATCCGACGCTCCTTGCGGCCGACGACGTCGAGCACCCCGAGCACGATGCCGAAGACGATGAGCACGATCGCGACGATCCAGAGCGAGCGGAACGTGGTCTCGATGGAGTCCTTCAGCAGGAGCCCCGCGATGCCGATCGGGATGGTGCCGAGGATCACGAGCCACCCGAGGCGCACGTCGGGGTCGCCCTTCGGGACGTCGCGCCGGAACACGGAGCGGAACCACCGCCCGATGATCCGGGTGATGTCCTTCCAGAAGTAGATGAGCACCGCGGTCTCGGTGCCGAGCTGCGTCACCGCGGTGAAGGCCGCGCCCGGGTCCTTCGCGTCGGGCAGGAACAGCCCGACGATGCGCAGGTGCGCGCTGGAGGACACCGGCAGGAACTCGGTGAGCCCCTGGACGAAGCCGAGGAAGATCGCCTCGAGGATGTGCACGCACGGGCCTTTCGGGGGAGGTCGGTCAGGACACCGCCACGCAGGCGACCATGAACAATATCAGTACGTGGCCAGGAGGTCCCCGAGAACACGCCGACCGAAGGCCAGCGAGTCGAGCGGAACCCGCTCGTCGACACCGTGGAACATCGCCGGGAAGTCCACGCCGGCGGGCAGCTGCAGCGGCACGAAGCCGTACCCGGCGATCCCGAGCGTCGACAGCGCCTTGTTGTCCGTGCCGCCGGACAGCAGGTACGGCAGCACCGGGGCTCCCGGGTCGTGGCGGCCGAGGACGTCGCGGACGGCGTCGACGAGCGGTCCGCCGAAGTCCTGCTCGAGACCGATGTCGCGGAAGGACATCACGACCTCGACCTCGTCACCGGCGAGCTCCCGCACACGCGCCAGCACCGACTCCTCCTCCCCCGGCAGGCAGCGGATGTCGACGAGCGCCTCGGCCGTGTCCGGGATCACGTTGTGCTTGTAGCCCGCGGTCAGGACCGTCGGGTTCGTCGTGGTGTGCAGTGCGGCGTGGATGAACCGCGAGGCCGAACCGGTGGCGAGCGCGACCTCGTCCGGGCCCGTCACGGTCGGGTCGACGCCCAGGAACCGAGCGACCTCGGCGACCATCGCGTCCGTCGTCGCCGACAGACGCACCGGCCACTCCTCGCTGCCGATCCGGGCGACCGCCGCGGCGAGCTTCGTCACGGCGTTGTCGCGGATGACGTGCGAACCGTGCGCAGCCGTACCGCGGGCGACGAGCTTGATCCACATCAGCGCCTTCTCGCCCGTCTGCAGCAGGTAGGCACGACGGTCGCCGAGGGTGATCGAGTACCCGCCCACCTCGCTGATGGCGGCGCTGGCCCCGGCGAAGACCTCGGGGTGGTGCTCGACGACGTGGTGCGAGCCGAGGACTCCCCCGGCTTCCTCGTCGGCGAAGTACGCGATCACCAAGTCGCGCTCGGGAGCCCCCTGCGCCGCGATGACGTCCGACAGCGACGTGAGCATCATCGCGTCCATGTTCTTCATGTCGACGGCGCCCCGCCCCCACAGCGAGCCGTCCTTGACGACACCGCCGAAGGGGTCGACTGACCAGTTCGCCGGATCGGCCGGCACGACGTCGAGGTGCCCGTGCACCACCAGGGCCGGCTTGTCACGATCGCGGCCGGGCACCCGCGCGACGACACTGACGCGATCCGGCTCGGACTCGAACAACTGCGGCTCGAGCCCCAGCCCGCGCAACTTGTCCTCGACGTAGTGCGCCGCCTCGGTCTCGCCGCGCGACTTCCCCTCGCCCCAGTTGGTGGTGTCGATGCGGATGAGGTCGCGCGCGATCGCCGCGGTGGCCTCGAGCTCGGTCGCGGTCGGCTCCGGGTTCGTCATGCCACCACGGTATCGGTCCCCACCGACGTGACCCGGCCCGGTGACGCCGCGGGACGCGCCGGGAACCCAGCCCTCTGGACGCGCCCGGGATGCGCGGCCGTGTTCATCGGGCGTTCAGACCCGTGCTAGTGTTTTCTCTCGGCAGGGACGCCGGGGAAACCCGGGGAAATCGCCACACATCCAGTCCGGATGGCGGAATTGGTAGACGCGCTAGCTTGAGGTGCTAGTGCCCGTATTAGGGCGTGGGGGTTCAAGTCCCCCTTCGGACACAGAAAGATGCAGTGCCCCCTGACCTTTCGGTCCGGGGGCATTTTCTGTTGCGTCTCCCGGCGAGTGCCGCCATCGCTGCGCTCAGGGCGTCACCGCCTCGACCAGTTCGCTGCGCTCACGGCCAGGGGTGGGGGCACGGCCAGTTCGCTGCGCTCACGGCCACCGCGCGCCAGCTCGCTGCGCTCACGGCCGATGCGTGAGCAAGTTCCGACAGACCACCAGGGGAACGACGCGTGTGCTGTCGGAACATGCACACGCACTGGATGAGTGCGCATCTTCCGACGGAGCACGCGTCGATCGACAAGTGGAGCGTCGGAAGATGCGCACGCATCCGGCAGCGAGCAAGACAGCGCACGCACGGACGGACGGGAGGCGCGGTGCCAGCTGACACCGCGCCTCCCGTCCGTCAGGTGGTCGCGTCTAGCTCTTCGACGCCTCGACGAAGTTGCGGCGCGGGTCCGTCTCCTTGATGAGCGAGGTCGCGTCGCGGCCCGAGACGGCACCGGTGACCCAACCGATGACGATGCGCGCCTTGCGGTTCAGCGTCGGCATCGCGTACACGTGGTACGCGCGGTGGGCGAGCCAGGCGAGCAGGTTCGTCATCTTGATGCCCTTGATGTTCGCGGCACCCTTGGCGACGCCGTACGAGGCGACCGTGCCGATGGAGGGGTGGCGGTACTCCTCGAGGGGCTTGCCGGTGATCGTCGCGACGACGTTGTCCGCAGCGACGACGGCCTGGCGGACGGCGTTCTGCGCGTTCGGCGGGTAGAACGCCGGCTGCTTGTCGGCGGTCAGGTCGGGCACCTGTGCGACGTCGCCGAGACCCCAGACACCGGGGACGACCTCGTGCGTGTCCTCGGCCTCGACCTGGAGCTTCGCGTTGGCGGCGAGGTGCCCCTTCGGTCCGCGGGGCAGGTCGGAGGCGTCGAGCAGCGGGTTCGGCTTCACGCCGGCGGTCCAGACGAGCAGCCCGGTGGGGATCTCGTCGCCGTCGGAGAGCTTGACGATGCCGCCCTCGGCGCTCGGCATGGTGGTCTTCAGGCGCACGTCGATGCCGCGGGCGCGGAGCGACTCGAGCGTCCACTTGGACAGCTCCGGGCCGACCTCGGGCGCGACACGGTCGAGCGCGTCGATGAGGATCCAGCGGGGCTGCTCCCCCGCGAGCGACGGGTAGGTCTTGATGGCGGCCTGCGAGACGTCGAACAGTTCGCCGATCGCCTCGACGCCGGTGTAGCCACCGCCGACGAAGACGCTGGTCAGCAGACGACGACGCTCGTCCTCGTCACGGGTGGCAGCGGCCTTGGCGATGTTGTCGAGGAGCTTGGCGCGCACGTAGGCGGCCTCTTCCACGCTCTTGAAGCCGACGCCGTACTCCTCGAGCCCGGGGGTCGGGAAGGTGCGGGTGACCGAGCCGAGCGCGACGACGAGCTGGTCGTAGCCGAGCGTGCGGTCGTCGCCACCGGCGGTCGCGATCGAGACGGTCTTGTCCTTCGACGAGATGCCGGTGACCTTGCCCTGGATGACGCGCGTCTTGCGGAGCGCACGGCGCAGCTCGACGGTCACGTCCTTCGGGGCGATGTGGCCGCCGGCGACCTCGGGCAGGAACGGCAGGTACGTGTAGTAGGTGTTCTGGTCCACGAGCGTGATGCGCATGGGCACGGTCGCGGCGTGCTTCTGCAGCTGCTTGACGGTGCTGTAGCCAGCGGAGCCGCCGCCGAGGACGAGGACGTGAGGGATCGAGTCTGCCATTCCTCCGGTCTACCGGATACGGGCCGTCAACGTCATGAACGCCGCACTTCCTGAGCGAATCAGCGCTCTCGGAGTCGCCACCAGGCCGTCTCAGCGAGGTCGAGACCCATGTAGACCCCGTGCGCGGTGCGTCGGGACTCGGTCAGCGAGAACCGTCGCAACCGGTACCCACCGCCGAACCGGTCGATGATCGCCTCTGGGGAGGACTCCGCGTCACGCTTGACGTACCAGGTGCGGTCGTCGACGGACTCGATCACGGGCAGACCGCCCGGACCGGACCCGTCACCGGCGCCCGCCGATGCGGGAGCGCAGGACGTCGATTCGCTTCTGGATCTGCTCGATGCTCGCCTGTGCCACGGCCGGCCCACCGCTGATGCGCCGGAGTTCGGCGTGGATGGAGCCGTGCGGCTCGTTGGAGTGCCGGGACCAGATCGACACGAGTCGCGCGAGCTCGGTCCGCTGCTCCTTGATGGTCATGTACATCGGGCGGTTCTCGGGCTCGGCGGCCTTCGGCTGGCCGTCCTTGACCGCCCGGCCCTTGGAGCGCTTCGCCTGGGTCGCCTGGCGCGCCCGGAGCAGGTCGCGCACCTGGTCGGGTTCGAGGAGCCCCGGGATGCCGATGAAGTCGAGTTCCTCGAGCGACCCGACCTCGCCGCCGGTGCCGAACTCGCCGCCGTCGTAGAGGACGCGGTCGAACGACGCCTGCGAGTCGAGCGCCTCGAACGGCTGGACCTCGAGCAGGCTCTCGGACGCGCGGTCTTCCTTGTTGGCCTCGGCCACCATTGCGTCTTCGGGGTTGTACATGCCGTCGTCGGCGTCCTTCGGACGGTCGAGGGCGTGGTCGCGTTCGAGCTCGAGCGTCGCCGCCAGTGCCATCAGTCCGGGCACGCTCGGCAGGAACACCGAGGCGGTCTCGCCACGGCGCCGAGCACGCACGAAGCGGCCGATCACCTGGGCGAAGAACAGCGGGGTGCTCGCGCTCGTGGCGTACACGCCGACGCAGAGCCGTGGGACGTCGACGCCCTCGGACACCATGCGCACGGCGACCATCCACCGCGAGGTGTCGTCGGCGAACGCGCTGATCCGGCTGGACCCGGCGGCTTCGTCGGACAGGACGACCGTCGGCCGCTCCCCCGTGATCTGCTGCAGGATCCGGGCGTAGGCGCGGGCCGTGGTGGTGTCCGTCGCGATGACCAGACCGCCGGCGTCGGGCACGCCACGGCGCACCTCGGTCAGGCGCTTGTCGGCGGCGGACAGCACGGCCGGCATCCACTCGCCCTCGGGCGACAGCGCGGTGCGCCAGGCCTGCGCGGTGATGTCCTTCGTGACCTGTTCGCCGAGGGAGGCCGACATCTCGTCGCCCATCCGGGTCTTCCAGCGCATCTGGCCGGCGTACGCCATGAACAGCACCGGCCGGACGACGCCGTCCTTGAGCGCGCGGCCGTAACCGTAGTTGTAGTCGGAGATCGAGGTGCGGATGCCCTGCTCGTCGGGGGCGTACTGGACGAACGGGATCGGCGCGGTGTCGGACCGGAACGGCGTACCGGACAGCGAGAGCCGTCGGGTGGCACCGGAGAAGGCTTCCCTGATGCCGTCGCCCCAGGTGAGTGCGTCGCCGCCGTGGTGGACCTCGTCGAGGACGACCAGGGTGCGCCCGCCCTCGGTGATCTTCTTGTGCACCTCGGGGTTCATGCCGACCTGGGCGTACGTGATCGCGACGCCCTGGTAGTGCCGGCCGAACATGCCGTCGCCGTTCTTGAACATCGGGTCGATGCGGATGCCCACGCGGTCGGCGGAGTCCGCCCACTGCCGCTTCAGGTGCTCGGTGGGGGCGACGACCACGATGCGGTCGACGGTCCCGCGCGCCAGCAGCTCGGTGGCCAGTCGGAGCGCGAACGTCGTCTTGCCGGCGCCGGGTGTCGCGGCCGTCAGGAAGTCACGCGGCTCGGACTCGAAGTACTTCGTGAGGGCTTCGACCTGCCACGCGCGGAGCTTCGACGCGGTGCCCCACGCGGCTCGGTCCGGGAACGCCGGCGACAGGTGCTGGACGGCCGAGTTGCCGGCTGCCTCGGCCAGTGCGGCTGCGTCGGCTTCGTCCCGTGCGACGGCGTCGGCGTGCGCCGATGACTGCGCGGACACCGACGACGAAGACGTCGACGACGTGTGGTCGTCCCCCGACTCGGCCCACAGCGTGGCGGGCTGCTGCTGTTCGTACTCCGCTGCGCTCACTGGACCTGATTCTACCGCCACCGTCAGTCCTGCCTGGCGTGCGGGACGTGGCCGTCGGGGGTCCGGCGGACCAGGGATGCCGGTCGCAGCACGCCTGCGCCGAAGCGCGCGGCGACCGCGTCGACCGTGGTCTCGGTCTCGCGCCACGGCGCGTCGTCGTCCCAGAGCGCGTTGCTCGCGGCGGCCGGCACGAGGTTCTCGCCGCGGACCCCGATGAGCCGGATCCGGTTGCCCGGTCGGTGCAGCACGTCGTACAGCTCGACGGCTTCGCGGTGCAGCCGCTTGGCGACGTCGGTGGGCTCGGCGAGGGTGCGCGACCGGGTGAGCGTGGTGAAGTCGGTGTAGCGGACCTTGAGCGCGACGGTGCGGGCCTGCACGTCGGCGTGGCGCAGGCGGACGGCGACCTTGTCGGCGAGGCGCAGGAGCTCGCGCGCGACGTCGTCCCGCTCGGTCAGGTCGTGACCGAAGGTGACCTCGTGCCCGATGGACTTCTCGCCCACACCGGTGTCGACGACGCGTGGGTCGCGCCCCCAGGACAGGTCGTGCAGGCGCTGGCCACCGGCCGGCCCGAGCGCGGACACGAGTGACCCGAGGGGCGTGTTCGCCAGGTCGCCGACGGTGCGGATGCCGCGGCGCTCGAGGGTCTCCTGCGTCTTGCCGCCGACGCCCCACAGCGCCGAGACCGGCTGCGGGTGCAGGAACGCGATGGTGTCGGCCGCGGGCACGACGAGCAGCCCGTCCGGCTTGGACCGGCTCGATGCGAGCTTCGCCACGAACTTGGTCGACGCGGCACCGACCGAGCAGTGCAGGCCCGTCTCGGCGTGGACCGTGCGCCGGATGGCCCGGCCGATCTCCCACGGCGTGCCGTACAGCCGGAGCGCGCCGGCGACGTCGAGGAACGCTTCGTCGATGCCGAGCCGTTCGACCCGCGGCGTGAACCGGTCGAAGACCGCCATCACCGCGGCGGACTGGTCGCGGTACTTCTCGAAGTGCGGCTCGACGATGATCGCGTTCGGGCAGCGGCGCTTCGCGATGGCCATCGGCATGGCGGAGTTCACGCCGTACCGACGGGCTTCGTAGGTGGCAGCGGTGACCACGGAGCGGTCGGAGTCGTGGCCGACGATGACCGGCAACCCCACCAGGTCGGGTCGGTCGAGCAGTTCGACGGACGCGAAGAAGGCGTCCATGTCGACGTGCAGCACGGTCGCCGAGACGTCGTCCACCGGTGCGTCGGAGACGAGCCGGTTGCTTCCGTCCTGCTTGCTCACACCGAGATGATGCCAGGGACCACCGACATCGCCGGGCTCAGCGTGCGCCGGTGGCCGCCGAACGCGTCGCGGTCTCGCCGAGCACGGTCGCCCGGTGCCGGTCGGCCAGCAGCGCGAGCGCCTCGTCGATGCGGCCCAGCGCGTGCGCGGCGACCTCGACGGTCTGCTGGTCCGGACCACCCGCCGCGGCGCCCACCGCCGTGTCGAGTTGGTCGCCGACCCGCGCCCAGACCGGCGCCGGCGCGGCGGACCGGGGCCCGGCCACGATGCCGTCGGCCAGGTCCGCGATCGACGCGGCGAGGCGGTGGGCGGCACCGACCAGGGCGGCGGGCGGGTCCTGCGGGGGCGAGCCGAGCCTCCCGGCCGCCTCGCGCGCGAACGTCGCCGCCGCCTGCAGGGACGTCCGGGTCCTGGCGTCCGCGCGGGCGGGTCCGCCCGTCGGGAACCGCACCATCGGGCGCAGGACGGCGTCCAGTTGGTAGGTGGCCGCGTCGACGGCGCGCGATCGTGCGCGCAGGTCGGGTGCGGCGGCGTCGGTGGCCGTGTCGGCCGACCGGGAGGCGCGGATCGCGCCCGCACCGTCGGTCGCGTCCGCCTCGGCGTCCGCGTCGACCCCGACCAGCGCGAGCACGAACGCCCGGACCGCGGTCAGCTGCCGGCGCACGGCCCGTCGGATGACGGCCCGGGTGGCGATCGGGAAGACGACGGCGCTCACGAGCACGGCGACCGCGGCGCCGAGCAGGTTCTCGGCGAGGCGGATCGGGATGAGCGAGTCGGTGAAGCTGCCGGAGAACGCGTACACCTGGCACAGGACGACGACCAGGCACGCGACCCAGACCGAGTAGACGCCGCCGAAGCCGTAGGTGCCGACCGCGAGCAGGACGCAGACGAGCACGAGCGTGAACCAGGGGTGCGCCGTGCCGACGACGTGCACGAGGACGATGCCGACGGCGCCGCCGCCGACCGTGCCGACGGCACGGTGCAGGCCCTTGCGGACCCGCTCGTGCGTGGTGTTCGTGCCGGCGAGGACGATCATCACGCCGATCACGCCCCAGTAGAACCGCGGGCCGTCGAGCAGCAGCGCGAGGGGCTCGACGATCGCGACGGCGATCGCGGCGTGCACCGCGGTGCGCAGCGAGACGGAGAGTCGCCAGCGGCGCCAGGGGCCGTCGGCGACGGTGTCGGCCAGCACCGGCACGGCTCCGGCCGGGCGGCCGCCGGCGAGGACGACGGGCGTGACGAAGGGTGCCGCCAACGCGACGCCGTCGCCGCGGTGCGGCAGTTCGTCGCGGAGCTCGCGCCACCGCAGCCCGGCGCCCTGGAGGTCGGTGAACTCGGCGGCCATCCGACGGACGACGGCCGTCGTGCGCGAGTCGGGGTCGCCGGCGGACGCCGTGATGCCGTAGCGGGCGAGCAGTGTCTGCGCGGCGTCCTCGCCGTGCCCGCCGCCGTGGCGCAGGACGATCGTGACGGCACGGAGCGCGGCGTGCCGGACGTCCGACGGCGCGCCGTGCTCGACGAGGGCACCGGCACCGCGCCCGAGCTCGTCGACGGCGAAGTGCGTGTCGAACACGAGCCGGTGGAGTTCCTCGGCCGTGGTGTCGGCGTCCACCCCGCTCGCGGCGAGCATCCCGTCGACCGTCAACGCGATCTCGTGGTACCGGTCGCGGCTGCGACGGAGGCGGCGCAGGGTGCGGCGTCGTGCGGCCGGGTCGTCCGCCGCGGCGAGGACGGCGGCAGCGGCCTCGAGCACGGCCGAACCACGGGCGACGAAGCCACGGCGGGTACGCAACAGGGCACGGTGCGCGTCCGGTCGGAGCACCAGGCGGACCAGGACCGTCGCGGCGAGCGAGGCGGCCACCACGAGGCCGAGGGGCACGACACTCGTCTCGGGCAGCGGGAGGAGCAGCCCGCACAGGTACCCGGCGAACCCGACGATCGCGGCGTCGGCGGCCCACGCGCCCCACGCGGCCGCGGCGAACTGCAGGAACAGCAGCACGACGATGAGCACGAGCTCGAGGAGCCGGAACGGCTGCAGGGCGATGCTGCCGGCGAGGGCGACGACGAACGGCACGAGGACGGCTCCGGTGCGGGCAGCCGTCCGGCCGGTGCTCGGGTCGACGATGACCAGGCAGGTGATGAACGCGGGCATCGCGCCGATCATCACGCCCAGGATCGCGGGCAGGCCGAACGCGGTCGCGACGGCGTACCCCACGGCCATGCCGGCGGGCACCGCGACCAGGGTGCGGAGGGCACCGTCGGTCTTCACGAGCCCGGGGTCGAGCGCGAGGACCGCGTCGGCGAGCCGCCGGGAGCGTGTCCGTCGACGGGGAGCGGTCCGGTTCGTGGTGTCGGTCCTCGGCACGAGTCGGCCGCCTCCTCTGCGCTCGGGAGGCCAATCGTACCGGATGCTAACTATCCGGCTGTGCGGGCGGCGGCCGCACGGTGCGGCCTTCGGCGCTCGGTGCGAGGTTGATCGCTCGGTGCGGCGCTACAGGGCCGCACGAGGCGAGCAACCTCGCACGGGCTCACAAGTCCCGCACCGTGCGACCGTCGCCCTGGCCCCGGAGCACCGTGCTACCGTCGCCGATCCGTGCCGGGTTGATCGCTCCGTGCGGCGCTACAGGGCTGCACGAGGCGGGCAACCTCGCATGGACTCACGCGCTCTGCACCGTGCGACCGTCGCACCGCACCGCACCGGGCCGGGCGCGCGACCGCGTCAGGCGGGCGGGCCGAGCACCGACGCCGCGAGCGTGCGCGCCGCCGAGTCCCGCGACGACGGGTGGTACTGGCCGGCCCGGACGTCGCGCGCCAGGCGGGCGAGTTCGCTCGAGGACCGGAACGCCGAGCCCCCGACCACCCGCATGGCCTCGTCTACCACGTGCTGGGCGGTGTCCACCGCCCGCGCCTTCGTGCCGACGAGCAGCGGGAACCACCGGGCACCGAGGTCGTCCTGTTCGTCCACCGAGCGGGCGAGCGCGTCGACCTGCAGGGTGATCGCGTCGACGGCGCCGCGCAGGTCCGCGATCGCACGCCGGACGTCCGGGTCCTGCGACCGGAGCGAGCCGTCGGCCGCGACGCGACGTCCGACGGCGGACACCGCCAGCGTGATCGCACGTTCGGCGATCCCGACGTACACCGAGGCGATGAGCAGCTCGAACGCCGCGAAGACCCCGAACACGAGCGGGTCCTGGTTCGGCCCGACCGGCAGCGACCGGACGATGCGGTCGGCGGGGACGTGCACGCCGTGCAGCTTCGTCGTGCGGCTCTGCGTGGCACGCATGCCGAGGGTGTCCCAGTCGTCCAGGTGCTCGACGTCGCCGTCGGACCGGAGCACGAAGCCGTGCACCAGCCGCGGTTCCGGGCCGGAGGTGTCCTTGCCGAACACGCTCAGGACGTCCCACGCCGGTGCGAGCGAGGTGAAGACCTTGGTGCCGGTGAAGCGGTACCCGCCGTCGCCGTCCGGCTCCGCCGTCGTCGACGAGTCGAACAGGACGGCGTCGTTGCCGGGTTCGCTCACCCCGAACGCCAGCAGGTGGTCGTCCGACGCATGGTCGGTGACGGCCTGGAGGAACGACGCACCTCGCGCAGTCACGGCGCGCGCCGCCTGCACCCACACCTGGTGCATCCCGAGGCCGAGTGCCGTCGCCGGCGCGGCCTGGGCGAGGGTCCGCTGGACACCGACCGTGGCGCGGAGGCCGAGACCGGAGCCACCCTGCGCCACCGGCACCCCGATGCGCAGGTAGCCCGCGGCGCGGAGTTCCTCGAGGTCCTCGGCGCAGAACGCGTTCGCGGCGTCGTACCCGGGGGCGCGTTCGGCGATGCGGTCGAGCAGGCCGTCCGGCACGGTCCAGGCGGCTGCGTCCGTGCCGGCGTCCGCGCCGGCGGCTGCGCCCGTGTTGGCCTTCGTCATGGCACGAGACTATGGTCCGGAGCGTGTCAGATCGTCATCCGTGGTCCAGGTACGTCGCGATCGGTGACTCGTTCACCGAGGGGATCGGCGACCCCGACCCCACCGTCCCCGGGGGAAACCGGGGTTGGGCGGACCGAGTGGCCGAGGTGCTCGCCCACGGGTCCGACGACTTCGCGTACGCCAACCTGGCGATCCGCGGGCGGCTGCTGCAGCAGATCATCGACGAGCAAGTGGAACCGGCGCTCGCGCTCCGTCCGGACCTGGTCACGGTGTCCGCCGGGGGCAACGACATCATCCGGCCGGGCTCCGATCCCGACGAACTCGCCGAGCGGGTGGACGCCATGGTGTCCAGGCTGCGGAGCGACGGCGCCACCGTGGTGCTGTTCACCGGGCCCGACGTCGGCATGACGCCGGTGCTCGGCATGGTGCGCGGCAAGACGGCGATCTACAACGAGAACCTGCACGCGATCGCCCTGAAGCACGGCGCCCTGGTGGCGGACATGTGGGCCCTCCGGGTGCTCCGCGACCCGCGCATGTGGGCACCGGACCGGCTGCACCACTCCCCCACGGGGCACGCCACGATCGCCGCCGCGGTGCTCGACGCCCTCGGCGTGCCGCACGGCCTGGAGCCGTTCAACCCAGAACCGCTCGAGGCGCGGCCGTGGCGTGAGGCCCGCGCCGAGGACCTCGGCTGGGCGAAGGAGTACTTGGTGCCGTGGGTCGTCCGGCGCATCAAGCACACCTCGTCGGGCGACGGTGTCTCCGCCAAGCGCCCCGAGCTGCAGGACGTCGTCGAGCACAGGTCCGACACCCCGTAGCGGTCAGTCCGCCGGGCGCCGCAGCGTGAGCGCGCGGTCGTGCAGCGGCTCGGTCTCCCACGCGGTGGTGACGGCGCCGGACTGCCGGTCGATCCGGACGTGGGCCAGGTGCGGGGTCTCGACGAACCGCACGTCGACGAGCACCGTCTGGCCGTCGGCATCGACGGCGCCGCTCGCCGCCAGCGGTCCCTCGACCGACCACTCCCCCTGTCCGACCGGCACCGACAGCGATCCGCCGTCGACGTCGAGCGTCAGGCGCCACCCGGCGTCGTCGTGGGCCAACGGGCCGACGTCGGCGATGCCCTGAAGCGGGCCGCCACTCACCGCGGGCAGTCCCAGGGAGGCGAGCCGGGCCTCCAGGGCGGCGTCCGCACCCGTGTCGGACGGACGGTCGACGGCGGGCAGCAGGTGCTGCCAGGCCGCGTCGAGGACCGCCTGCATGTCGAGGCTCTGTCCGGTGATCGCGAGGACGACGTCCTGCTCCGGCAGGACGACGCAGAACTGACCGTAGGCGCCGTCGCCGCGGAAGCCGTGGCGGGCCATCCAGAACTGGAAGCCGTAGCCCTGCGACCAGTCCGGGTTCTCCTCGTCGAGGTTGTCGATCTGCTTGCGCGTGGCGGCCGCGACCCAGTCCTCGTCGAGGATCCGCTCGCCCTCCCAGACGCCGCGCTGCAGGTACAGCTGCCCGAGCGCGGCGACCGCCGACGTCGTGGTGTAGCAGCCACTGAAGCCGAGCTCGCCGCCGGACTCGTCGCGGCGCCAGGCGAGGTCGTCGATGCCGAGCGGGTCGAGCAGACGGGGACGCAGGTAGTCGACCAGCGAACCGCCGCTGACCCGCCGGACGATCGCGGCGAGCGTGTACGTGCACGGCTGGTTGTAGGTGAAGAGCGAGCCGGGTTCCTCGTCCGGCGGCAGGAGCAGGAAGCCACGCACGACGTCCATGCGGTCGGCCTCACGGGCCCGGTCGATGGCGTCCTCGCGGTGCCCGCTCGCCATCGCGAGCAGGTGCCGGACCCGGATGCGGCGGCTGCGTTCGTCCGTGATCTCGTCGTCGAGTTCGGGGAAGTACGACAGCGCGGTCGCGTCGAGGTCGATCAGTCCCTCGCGCACCGCGATGCCGACCGCCGCTGCGGTGAAGCTCTTGCTGAGCGAGTAGAGCAGGTGCACCCGGTCGGCCGCGTACGGCTGCCACCACCCCTCGGCGACGACCTGGCCGTGCCGGAGCAGCATCAGGCTGTGCGGCTCGACACCGGGGGTCGACTCGAGGGCGTCGACGAACGCGAGCACACCGCGGGCGTCGATGTCGAGGGCGGAGGGGGTGGTCCGGGGGAACGTCTTCGTCGTCGTCACCCGTCCGACAGTACGGACTCCGGGTGGTGCGCGTCAGCGCGCGAGCGCCGTCAGCCCTGGAACGGGTTCGTCCAGCGCCACCAGACGCCGGGGTCGTCGATCGTCCGCTCGAGCACGAGCGGCACCGACACCGGGTCGTGGTTCGTGACCGTGAAGCGGACCTTCCCGACCCGCTCGCCCTTCGTCCCGAGGGTGACCTCGTCGAGGTGCGCCTTCGCCCGGACCTTCGTCTTGCCCCAGACCAGGACCTCGGCCGCCTTCGCGGTGACCGCGTCGGCCTCGTCCTGCCAGGGGGTGGAGAACGTGCCGAAGGTCTGGCCGGCGTGGGTCAGGGGCACGACCTGGAAGTTGTCCGCGACCGACCGGAGCAGCCGTTGCACGTCGACGTCGAGCGAGTCGTGGTCGACACCGCCGAGCATCACGCCGATGACTGTCACGTCACGGCCGCCGCGCTCGTACGTCGCCGCGAACAGCAGGCAGGCGCCGGCCTCGTCGAGGGTGCCGGTCTTGATGCCCTCGATGCCGTCCAGGCCGAGCAGCTTGTTCGAGTTCTCGATCTCGCCGACCGTCGGGATCGTGACGTCCTTGGTGCCGACGATCTCCTTGACCACCGGGTTCGCGAGCGCGAGCTGCCCGAGGTCGACCAGGTCGGTCGCGGTCGAGGTGTTCTGCGGGTCGAGACCGGTCGGCTCGTGGATCGTGGTGTCGTCGAGGTCGTGCTCCTCGAGCCACTTCGTCGCCGCCTGCTCGTACTCGGCGATCGACCCGAACGCCCAGATGGCGAGGGCGCCGGCGTAGTTGTTCGCCGACTTCATGAGCATCACCTGGAACGCCTGGTGCTCGGTGAGCTTCAGGCCGGCGGGCATCGGCGCGACCTCGCCGTTCATCGCCGCGTACTTGGCGTAGAGCGACTCCATCTTCGGCGTGAAGGTGATCGCCGGGCCGGACTCCCCCGCCGCCATCGGCTTCTCGTCGAGGACCACGAGCGCCGTGACGATCTTGGTGATGCTCGCGATCGACCGGGGCTTCGTGTCACCGCTGGTGCGCAGGCTCTCCGGGAAGTCGGTGGCCTCGACCGCGGTGGCGCCGTAGCCGGGGAAGCTCAGCGCCGGCACGCTCGACGTCGGGGCCGAGTACGTGGTGGTCGCGGCGCTCGCCGGACCGAACGGCACGACGGCGGCGGCCACGAGGTACCCGGCGACGAGCACCAGGACCGCGACGACGGAGATCGTCACGGGCCTCCGGACGGCGGAGCGGGGGCGACGGACGACTCGTGACACGGGAACCGAGCGTACCGGTCGGTGCCTAGACCCTGGCTGCGACCGGCTGCTCGACGGCGGGGGTCGTCGTGGGCGTGTCCGTCGTCGCGCCGGGCTGGGTCGGCCGCGCGAACGTCAGCCGCCGGGACAGGTACGCGAACGCCGGACCGAGCGCGTTCATCACGACGACCGACGCCCATGCCGCCCACGCGTTGCCCGGATCGAACCCGAAGCCGCCGAAGCACGTGGCGAAGAAGGACGCGAACCCGAGGAACATGCCGGGCACGAGCCCGAACAGCCGCGTCCGACCCGTGTACATCAGCGCGCAGTTGACGACCAGGATCAGCAGCGCGAGCACGGTGTTCTGCGCGGCCTGCCCCTCGCCGAGCACCGTGCCGAACCGCTGGTCGAGCAGCACGATCACGAGGCCGAAGGCGGACCCGATCGGCATCGCCGCCCAGAGCCGGGTGGCGTTCCGGAGCGTGGGCTTCGCCCCGAGCAGGAACATCCCCGCCCAGCTGATGAAGATCGCCCAGGTGGGCAGGTGCAGCGCGTTGCCGCCGATGAACGCCGTCGTGCCGGCGAGGACCGAGGCGACGATCTCGTGCGGGATCCGTTCACGCATGGGTGAGCTCCTTCGATCGAGTTGCGGGTCCGGTGGTGAGTCGGGTGGTCCTGGTGGTCTCCGCGACGACGCGGCCGCGCTTGACCACGAGGTTCCGGTCGGGGCGGTCGAGCAGGACGCCCGCGGGGTCGGTTGTCGACAGGACGACGAGGTCGGCGGCGGCTCCGGGCCGGATGCCGTGGGTCTCGGAGACCCCGACGACGCGGGCCGCGGACGACGTGGCCATCTCGAGCACGCGCCCGAGGTCGGCCGGGCCGGACAGGTGCCCCACCTGCGCGAGCAGCAACCCGATGTCGAGCAGGTCCGCGTTGCCGAACGGCGTGAACGCGTTGCGGACGTTGTTCGACGAGTAGGCGCTCGTGACGCCGGCGTCCCAGAGCTCGCGCACCGGGACGACCCCTCGGCGGACGTCTCGGTCGTCCGAGCGACCGCCGAGGTGCAGGTCCGTGGCGGGCAGCGGCACCACCGCGACACCCGCTGCTGCGAGTTTCGCGAGCACGGCGCTGCGCGAGACCGGGGGCAGACTGGCGAGCGAGGTCACGTGTCCGAGGGCGACCCGGTCCCGCAGCCCGCGAGCGGCGACACGGTCGGCGATGTGCCCGGCGAGGGCGAACCGCGGGTCGGACGTGTCGTCGGCGAAGTCGGCGTGCAGGTCGGCCGGCACGTCGAACTCCTCGGCGAGGTCGAGGACGGTCTCGATGTGCTCGTGGCATGCAGCCAGGGTCGCCTCGTTGTAGGTGCAGCCACCGATCACGTCGGCCCCGGCGGCGAGCGCCTGGCGGAGCAGGGCGAGCGTGCCCGGCGCCTTCGCGATCCCCTCCTGTGGGAACGCGACGATCTGCAGGTCCAGGGCGTCGCGGTACTCGTCGCGCAGGGCGAGGAGCACCTCGACGCCGGTCAGTCCGACGACGGGGTCGACGTCGGGGTGCGCCCGGACGAGTGTCGTGCCGTTGGCGATCGCCTGGTCGAGCAGGGTCCGGGCGCGGTCGCGGACGGAGTCGTGGGTGAAGCCGCGTTTGAGCTCCCCCGTCACCGCGATCGCGCCGGCGAGGGTGCCGTCGGGGTTCGGTCGTTCGCGGTCGAGCAGTGCCTTGTCGACGTGCAGGTGGGACTCGATGAGCCCCGGGATCACGACGCGACCGGCACAGTCCACGACGCGCGCCGCCTCGGTCGGCTCGACCTCCGTGCCCGCTTCGGCGACCTCCGTGCCCGCTTCGGCGACCTCTGTGCCCGCTTCGGCGACCCGGACGATCGTGCCGTCGGCGACGTGGACGTCGACCAGGCGGCCGTCGGTCAGGCGGGCCGTGCGCAGGATCAGGTCCATGGTGGGGTCTTCCTCGGATCGGATGGATCGGACGTGACCCACCCTTCGCCCGCCGTGTTTCCGACTCGGACGCCACGTGTGACGAGCGTGTAAAAGTTGGTCGTACCAATGAACCAAGCGGACCAACGGACCCTAGGCTCCTGTCCATGCAGAGAGGCCGCACCCTGAGCGCCGCGACCGCCGCGCACCTGGCCCGCCTGGTGCTCGAGGACCTGGCACCCGGCGACAAGCTCCCGCCGGAACGGACCCTGGCCGAGGACCTCGCCGTGTCCCGCACCACGGTGCGTGAGGCCATGCAGGAGCTCGAGCGCCGCAGACTCGTCTCCCGGACACCCGGCCGTGGCACCGTCGTGCTGCCGCGCTCCGAGGAGGCGACCGCCCTGCTCGAGCAGCAGACGGGCGCAGCGCACGGCGACGACCTGGCACGGCGGGCCGAGCACGTCGCCGAGTTCCGCACGGTGGTCGAACCCCGGGTCGCCGGTCTCGCCGCCGTCCGTGCCGGCGAAGCGGACCTGCTCGCCCTCGAACGCATCCTCGCCGCCACGCACGCGGGACTCAGTCCCGAGGAGTCGCTGGCACAGGACGTCGCCTTCCACGTGCAGGTCGCGCGCACCTCCGGCAACCCGCTGCTGGTGTCCCTGTGCGAGCTCAGCAGCGGGTGGGTGCAGGACGTCCGTGCCCGGTCGCACAGCACCAGCGAAGGTCGCCGCTCGTCGTTCGTCTGGCACGAACGGATCCTCGACTGCATCCGACGGCACGACGAGGACGGCGCCCGTGACGCGATGACCGCCCACCTCGCCGACGTCGCCCACCTCGTCGAACGGAAGGCTGACCGATGATGACCACACACACCCCCGCGATCCCGACCCTGCAGCCCGGCGCCGGCCCGATCCGGTCCGGCCGCTACCTGCCCGTCGACCCGGACACGGTCCTGTGGGGTCGGCTGCCGAACGCCGACGACCGCCCGGTCATCACGATCGCGTCCGGCGAGGACGTCACGATCGACACCGTCAGCCACGAGGGGATCCTGCCCGACCAGGGCAGTGACCCCCGCGCGTACTTCGCGTCGCACGGCATCGCCGCCGAGCACGTCCTCGACGACGCCGTCGCGATCGCCAGGAGCGGCCACCGGGACCCCGCCACCGACGGCCCGCACGTCGTCTCCGGTCCGATCGCGATCGCGGGCGCCGAGCCGGGCGACGTCCTGACCATGACGGTGCTCGAGACACTGCCACGGGTGCACTACGGCGTCGTGTCGAACCGGCACGGCCGCGGCGCCCTGCACGGCGAGTACCCGGTCGACGGCACCACGGTCAGCGTCTTCGCCGACGTGGTCGAGACGGCCGACGGCAGGCGGGGTCGCATCCCCCTGACCGGCGCCCGCGACCGCTTCGCGCACTTCCCGCTCGCCCCCTTCCTCGGGATCATGGGCGTCGCCACCCCCGGCGAGCGGCTGCACTCGGTGCCGCCGGGCCGGCACGGCGGCAACGTCGACGTGAACCTGCTGCAGGTCGGCGCGCAGCTGCACCTGCCGGTCCTGGTCCCCGGGGCGCTCGCGTACGTCGGTGACCCGCACTTCGCGCAGGGGGACGGCGAGGTCGCGCTCACCGCGATGGAGGCGTCGCTCCGCGCGACCGTCCGGTTCGACGTGACACCCGCCGCCGAGGCCGCGCAGCAGTTCGGCGACCTGGTCTGGCCGCTCGTCGAGACCCACGAGTTCCTCGTGCCGACGGGCATGGACCCGGACCTCGACGAGGCCGTCCGCGCCTGTGTCCGGCACGCGGTCGCGATCCTCGGTGCCCGCTGGGGCATGGAGCCGCACCTGGCGTACGCCTACCTGTCGGCGGCGACGGACTTCAACATCTCGCAGGTGGTCGACCTGGTCACCGGCGCGCACGCCCGCATCCGCAAGGCCGACTTCGAGGAGCCCGCACGATGAGCCCGCACGAGACGAGCACGCACGAGACGAGCACCGCGGCACCGGAGGGCTTGCTCGACGCGCTCGACGCGTACGAGGCCGCCCTCGCCGCGAACGACCTCGATGCGCTCGACGCCGCATTCGTCGACGCAGTCGGCACGATGCGCGGTGACGACCGCGGCCTGCTCGTCGGGCACGACGCGATCAGCGCGTTCCGCGGGGCACGGGGTGGGGTCCAGGCCCGGTCGCTGGCGCGCGTCGAGGTCCGCCCCCTGGCCGAGGGACTCGCCCTCGTCGTGTCGGTGTCCGAGTTCGCGGCGGGCGGGCAGGGCCTCCAGACGCAGCTGTGGCGACGCGACAGCGACAGCGACAGCGACAGCGACAGCAACTACGACGACGCCGGTCCGCGCTGGCGCATCGAGGCAGCCCACGTCACCGGCCGCCCGAAGGCCTTCGACACCACCGTCTGGCGCGCCGTCGGCGACCCGCTCGTCGCCCCCACCGCGTCCGGACCGCTCGACGGGCTCACCGTCGCGGTGAAGGACCTCTACGCCGTCCCCGGCCAGCCCGTCGGCGCCGGCAACCCGACCTACCTGCGTGAGTCCCCCGTCCAGACGACGCCGGCAGCGGCCGTCGCGGCGCTCCTCGACGCCGGCGCCGCGATCCGCGGCATCGCGCGCACCGACGAGTTCGCCTACAACCTGACGGGACGCAACGAACACCACGGCACCCCGCCCAACGGGGCGGTCCCGACCCGACTGCCAGGAGGCTCGTCCAGCGGATCCGCATCGGCCGTCCGTCTCGGCACGGCCGAGATCGGGATCGGCACGGACACCGCGGGATCGGTGCGGGTCCCCGCCTCGTACCAGGGGCTCTGGGGCCTCCGGACGACCCACGGCGTGGTCTCCCGGCAGGGACTGCTCCCCCTCGCACCGTCGTTCGACACGGTGGGGTGGCTCACCCGGAGCGCCGACGTCCTGCTCGCGGCGCTCGACGCCACGGTGCCGGCGGATCCGGACGCTCCTGCGGAGCCGGAGCTCCTCGTGCCCGCCGAGCTCCTGGACCTCGTCGAGCCGGCCGTCGCCGAGGCCTTCACCGCGTTCGTCGCCGGACAGGGCCACCCGATCGGCACCGTGCAGCTCGCCGACCTCGGGATCCCGCCCCTCGACGACCTGCGCGAACTGCTGCGCCTCGTGCAGGCCGCCGAGGCCGTCGCCGCCCACGGTGCCTGGATCGACGCCCACCCCGGCGCCCTGAGCACCGTCGTCGGCGACCGGTTCGCCGCCGCCCGGGCGAACGACCCCGCAGCCACCGCCGACGCCGCCGCACGACTCGACGACGTCCGGGCCACGATCCGCACGGCCCTCGCCGGCCGGACCCTGCTGTTCCCGACCGTCTCCGGGCCCGCACCGCTCATCGCCGCCGACACCGCGGCGCTCGAACGCACCCGGACCGCGACGACGGCGATGACGAGCCTCGCGAGCGTCGGCGGCGTCCCGGCAGTCAGCGCACCGGCGCTCACCGTCGACGGAGCCCCCGTCGGCGTGTGCCTGGTCGGCGAACCGGGCACCGACCGTGCCCTGGTGATCCGCGCCGGACGGATGCTGCAGCGCTGAGGCGAGCCGCGCCTCCTGGTCCGCCCGTGGCGTGGCTAGGAGGCGAGCCGCTGGGCCTGGGTGACCGCCCACAGACCCACGGCGCTCGCCGCAGCGATGTTGAGCGAGTCGACGCCGTGCGCCATCGGGATCCGCACCGTGGTGTCGGCCGACGCGATCGCGGCGGGCGTCAGTCCCTGCCCCTCGGTGCCCATCACGAGCGCGACCTTGCCGGGGACGTCGCGGACGAACTCGGCGAGGTCGACCGACTCGTCGGTCAGCGCCATCGCGGCGAGGTGGAAGCCCTGCGCACGGAGCTCCTCGCCCGCTGCCGGCCAGTCACCGATCCGGGTCCACGGGATCTGCAGGACCGTGCCCATGCTCACCCGGACGCTCCGGCGGTACAGCGGGTCGGCGCAGCGCGGGCTGACGAGGACCGCGTCCGCGCCCAGGCCGGCGACGCTGCGGAAGACGGCACCGACGTTCGTGTGGTCGACGATGTCCTCGAGCACGACGACGAGCTTCGCGTCCCGCACCACGTCGGCGACCGTCGGCAGCTCGGGGCGCTGCACGGCGGCGATCGCGCCACGGTGCATGCGGAAGCCGGTGAGCTCCTCGAGCAGGGCGTCGGGGCCGACGAAGACCGGACCGTCGTGGTCGGCGACCAGGGGCAGCACGCTGTCCAGCCACTTCTCCTGCACCAGGATGCTCCGCGGGGTGTGCCCGGCACGGACCGCGCGCTCGATGACCGTGTTCGACTCGGCGATGTACAGGCCACCCTCCGGTTCGCTCACCCGGCGGAGCGCCACGTCGGTCAGACGGGCGAAGTCGTCGAGGCGGGGGTCGTCGAGGGAGTCGATGCGGACGGGGTGCACGGGGCTCGTTTCGGGGTCGTTCGTGGGCGCCGGTCGGTGTCGCGGCTGGCGTGCTGGCCGGTGTCGCGGCTGGCGTACCGGCCAGTGTCTCGCCGCGTCTCGCCGAAGCGGGAAGCGACCGGGACGGTCGGCTGTTGAGGGTACCGTGAACAGGGTGCTGGATGATGCTGGGTCGACGACCGGACCGCCCACCGGGGCGACGACCGGTCAGCCGACCGGTCTGCCGACCGCGGCGGACCTCGACCGCGTGCTCGAGGTGCTCGCCGGCAAGCGCGTCGCCGTGCTCTCCGGGGCCGGCCTGAGCACCGACTCCGGCATCCCCGACTACCGCGGCGCCGGGCGCATCGTGCGCAAGCCGATGACCTTCCAGGAGTTCCGCGCCGACGCCGCCAAACGGCAGCGGTACTGGGCCGGCTCGCACCTCGGCTGGCGGAGCTTCGCCGCGGCCCGACCGAACGAGGGGCACCGGGCGCTCGCCGCCCTCGAGGACGCCGGTGTCGTCACGGGCGTCATCACGCAGAACGTCGACGGCCTGCACCTGCGCGCCGGGTCCCGCCGCGTGGTCGAGATCCACGGGTCGATGGACCGCGCCCTCTGCCTGACGTGCGGGCAGGTGTTCTCCCGCGCCGACCTCGCCACGACCATCGACCGCGCCAACCCGTGGATCGACGAGCCCGGCTCGGTGCAGCTGCAGCCCGACGGCGACGTCGAGATCACCGACGTCGAGCGCTTCGTGGTGCCGGACTGCTCGGTGTGCGGCGGGATGCTCAAGCCCGACGTCGTCTTCTTCGGCGAGTTCGTGCCCACCGAGAAGTTCCACGAGGCGGTGTCGATCGTCGCCGACGCCGAGGCGCTGCTCGTGGTGGGGTCGTCGCTCACGGTGAACTCCGGCGTGCGGCTCGTCGACCACGCTGCCCGCCGCAAGAACCCGGTGGTCATCGTGAACCGCGGTGCGACCCGCAGCGACCGCCGTGCCGCCGTGAAGCTCGACGGCGGGACGACCGAGACACTGGTGCACCTGGCCGAGCGGCTGGGGTCGGGTCCCCCGGCACCCGGTCCCGCGGCAGCCGGTCCCGCGGCGTCTGGGATGATCGACGGGTGACGACGCTCCTGTACCTGGTCCGGCACGGTGAGACCGACTGGAACGCGCAGCGCCGCATCCAGGGTTCCACCGACATCCCGCTCAACGACACCGGGCGGCGACAGGCCGCCGAGGCCGCCGAACTCCTCACCCGCCGGCAGTTCGACGCCGTCGTCGCCTCGCCGCTGTCCCGCGCCGCCGAGACCGGGACGATCATCGCCGACCGGCTCGGCCTCGCGGCGCCCGTGACGTACGCCGGGCTGGCCGAACGCGCCTACGGCGAAGCCGAGGGGCTCACTGACACCGAGGTCACGGCGGAGTACCCGCACGACGACATCCCGGGCCGCGAGTCCCGGTCTGCGCTGCTCGCCCGCATCACCGAGACGCTCGGTGAGATCGCGGTGCGCTTCGACGGCGGGGTCGTGGTCGTCGCCACCCACGGCGCGGTGATCCGGAGCGTGGTGAACGAGGCGGCGCCCGGCACCGCCGACCGGCACGCCACCCCGATCCGCAACGGCTCGATCCACTCGTTCCGCTGGGACCCCGAACGCTTCCACGCGGAGCTCGTCCGGTTCGACGACCCGATCGACGACGTCTCGGACGGGCCCGGGCGGTACGCGTTCGACTACCAGAACCCGCTGGAACGCCGGGGCTGAGGAGCGCCCTGCGCGGACGGGGCGGCCGTCCTGCGACTAGGCTCCGACGCACCCGAACCAGGGGGCGACATGGTGACCGACGGAACCGACCCGGGTGGCTGGCAAGCCACTGACCAGCAGGACGACGACCTCGACCGTGCCTTCGGCCCCGAGACCGCCAGCGTGCAGACCCGCACGATGGGGCAACGGGCACGCACCTGGCTCGTCATCGGCGGCAGCACCGTCGTGGTCGCCGGGGTGATCGCCCTCGTGCTCGGCACCATCATCGGCAGCGTGCAGACCGGCATCGGCGGCGTGTTCCCCCGGCCGGACCTGGCACTCGACCGCCTCGACGACCGGCTCGCCGACGTGCCGGGCGTGACCGAGGTCCGCCACCACCCCGCCGAGAAGACCGGCTTCGCGAGCTACGACGCCACCGCGACGATCACGGCCGACCCGTCGCTCGACGCTGCCGCGCGCACCGACCTGGTCGAGACGCTGAGCCGCGCGACCGACTCGGCCGGTGGCAACGGCGTCCGGGTCGTCGCGATCGCCGACCTCGGTGCCCTCGAGGTGGGCGTCTCCGACTCGCGCACGGTGACCGCGAAGCGCCTGGTGCTGGCGGACACGCTCGACCACATCGGCGGGGTCACGGCCGTCCGCTGCTCGTGGGAACGCGGTGGCACGCCGTCGGACCGCGCCGCCGACCAGTCGATCGTCGTCGAGACCCCGGGGCGAGGGGCCGCCGTCCCGCCGATCGTGGCGCGGGTGACAGAGGAGACGCACAAGGTGTTCCCCGGGGCGAGCGTCGAGGTGGTCGCGGCGAAGTAGCACGACCCGCGCGTGTTTTGCGTCAATCCACAAGTCGATCGACGCGTGGTCTGTCGCAAACCGCGTGCGCGCGCCCCGCCCCCGCGCCCCGCTACCGCGCGCGCCGGTCGGCCACGGCCCGCTCGACCGCCCGCACGACCTGCTCCGCCGAGTCCTGCCACCGGAACCGCGCGGCCCGCTCGACCGACTGCGCCGAGGCCTCGTCCCACCGCTCCTCGACCCGCCGCACCGCAGCCGCCACCGCCGACGGCGACGCCGGGTCGAAGTACTCGGCCGCATCGCCCCCGATCTCGCGGAAGATCGGGATGTCGCTCACGACGACCGGGGTCCCGACGCCCATCGCCTCGACCAGCGGGATGCCGAAGCCCTCGTCGTACGACGCCGTCGCCAGGGCCGTGGCGGATCGGAGCACCGACAGGTACTCCTCGTCGGTCGCACCGTCGTGGAACACGATCGAGCCGGTCGGCGCGAGCCCCTCGATCCGTGCGCGGTCGGCGTCGGACACCCGCGACATGCAGTGCAGGGTCCAGTCCGCTCCGAGCAGCGGCAGCGCGGCCGCCAGCGTCTCGACGTTCTTGTACGGCATGAACGACCCCATGTAGACGAGCGAGCGCTCCCGCGGCGCACCCGCCGCACGCGGAGCCGCCGGGTCGGCAGCGTTGTACGCCACCGTCACGGGACGCTTCGTCAGCCGGTGCTCGGCGATGAGCCCCGCGGTGGTCTCGGACACCGTGACCACCCCGTCGGCGCCGTTCAGCAGGACGCGCTGCGGCACCCACGACAGGTGGAACGCGCGCCACCCGAGCCGGAGCGGCCACGAGAACTCGCGCGGAGGCGTCCGGTTCCGGTAGTAGATCAGGTCGTGCAGTGTGAGCACGAGTGCGTAGTCGCGCCCCCGCGAGCCCATCGTCTGCATCGGCGAGAACACCGCGTCGAGGCCGAGCCGGTTCACCCGCCGTGCGACGAGCGGCTCCCCCGCGTCGGTGGGTGCCGGCAGCAGCTCCCACGGCAGGTCGCGCGGCAGCGACTCGAGCTGGCGCTCGTCGTGGACGAGCAGCACGGCGTCGTGCCGGTCGGGCAGGTTCGCGACCACTCCGGCGGTGAAGCGGCTGATGCCGTCGTGCCGGCCGATCCGGACGTAGCGGCAGTCGATGCCGATCCGCAGGCGCGTCACGCGTCGGACTCCTTCGCGTCGCTCGCCGTCGTCTTCGTCGCGGTCGTCCGGGAGGCCCGGCCCGCGCCCGACGATCGGCCCGCCTTGGTGCCGCGGCCCCGTCCAGGGCGCGCGGCCGTGTCCGCCATCCGGCGCAGCACCGCCGCAGCGGCCGGTGCCGGTGTCTCGTAGTGCACCAGGTGCCCGACCCCGGGGATGACCACGAGTTCGGCATCGCGGAGGCGGGCGGCCAGGGCGCGCTGCTCGGGGACGGCCGTGATGTCGTCGTGCTCCGCGGCGATCATCAGCACCGGCACGTCGATGCGGTCCGCGTACTCGGACACGTCGTGGGTGACCGAGGTGCGGAACGCCTCGAGCACACTCGTGCGGTTCGCGAAGGCCGAGAAGTACCGGTCGTGCTGGTCGTGCACCCAGCGGCGCACCCCGCGGTCGTGCGACTTGAGCATCGCGATGCTCATCACCCGCACGATGGCGGCGTTCCGCAGGATCCCGAGACCGATCGGCTTCGGCAGCACCGCGCCGGCCTTGTAGTAGCCGATCGCGATCCCGGTGCCCACCGCCCGCGGTCCTTGCAACGCCGGGGCCGCGATCGGGTTGACGAGGACGAGCAGGCGGGTGTCGAGCCCGGCAGCCACGGTGGCGGACACCACGATCGACCCGAACGAGTGGCCGAGGACGACGGCGTCGCGGCCGAGCCCGAGGGCCTCGTGGAACGCGCGCAGCCAGCCGACGTACGACTCGATGTCCGACACCGGCAACGGGTCGGACACGCCGAAGCCGGGCAGGTCGGGCACGATCACGCGGACGTCCTGCAGGTGCGCGGCGATCGTCTCGAGGCCGTGGTGGTCGCCGCGGAACCCGTGCACCGCCAGGACGGTCTGCGTCGCGTCGGACGGCCCGTACTCCCAGTAGTGCGTGGTGCGGCCGTCGACCTGCACGGACCGGTGGACCACCGGGGTGGCGGCCATGAGCGACTGGTACGGGGAGAGCACGGGCGGTTGCATCGGCGCCAGTCTACGAAGACAACCGCACGAAACCCCGGACACCCGCAGCATCGCGCGCCTATCGTGTCCGGGGCGGGCCGTCGACGGGCCCGTCGATGACGACGAGGAGCACGGTGACCTTCACAGCCCCGATCCAGCTGCCCGGCCTGACGCTCGACCCGCAGTGGTACAAGCGCTCGGTCTTCTACGAGTGCATGATCCGCTCGTTCGTCGATTCGAACGGCGACGGGATCGGTGACCTGCAGGGCGTGATCGGCAAGCTCGACTACCTGCAGTGGCTCGGCGTCGACGCCCTGTGGCTGCCGCCGTTCTTCCAGTCGCCGATGCGCGACGGCGGGTACGACATCGCCGACTACAAGGCGATCCTGCCGGAGTTCGGCACGCTCGACGACTTCCGCGAGCTCGTCACGAAGTCGCACGAGCGCAACATGCGCATCGTCATCGACATGGTGATCAACCACACCAGCGACCAGCACGAGTGGTTCCAGCAGTCCCGCGAGGACCCCGACGGCCCCTTCGGTGACTTCTACGTCTGGCGGGACACCGACGAGGAGTACCCGAACATCCGGGTGATCTTCGTCGACACCGAGGAGTCGAACTGGACGTTCGACCCGGTCCGGCGGCAGTTCTTCTTCCACCGGTTCTTCTCGCACCAGCCCGACCTGAACTTCGAGAACCCCGCGGTGGTCGAGGCCGTGTACGACGTCGTGCGGCACTGGCTCGACCTCGGTGTCGACGGTCTGCGGCTCGACGCGATCCCGTACCTGTTCGAGTCCGAAGAGGGCAACGGCGAGGGCGAACCGGAGACCCACGAGTTCATCAAGAAGATGCGCGCGATGGTGGACGACGAGTACCCCGGCCGTGTCCTGCTCGCCGAGGCGAACCAGTGGCCGCGCGAGACCGCCGCCTTCTTCGGCACCGACGAGGAGCCCGAGTGCCACATGGCATTCGACTTCCCGGTGATGCCCCGCATCTTCTACTCGCTCCGTGCCCAGCACGCCAAGGAGCTGTCGGCGATCCTGTCGGAGACGCTCGACGTGCCGTCCGCGGCAGCCTGGGGCGTGTTCCTCCGCAACCACGACGAGCTCACGCTCGAGATGGTCAGCGAGGAGTACCGGCAGGCCATGTACGGCTGGTACGGCTACGACCCCCGGATGCGCTCGAACATCGGCATCCGGCGCCGGCTCGCTCCCCTGCTCGACAACTCGCGGGCCGAACTCGAGCTCATCCACGCGCTGCTGTTCTCGCTGCCGGGCTCGCCGTTCCTGTACTACGGCGACGAGATCGGGATGGGCGACAACATTTGGCTGCCCGACCGCGACTCGTCCCGCACGCCGATGCAGTGGACCCCCGACCGCAACGCCGGGTTCTCCACGGCAGACCCGGGCAAGCTCTACCTGCCCGTGGTGCAGTCGCTCGTGTACAACTACGCGCAGGTCAACGTCGAGGCGCAGCTCGCCCAGTCCCGCTCCCTGCTGCACTGGGTGCGCAACGTCATCCACGTGCGGAAGGCCCACCCGGTGTTCGGGCTCGGGACCCTGCACGTGCAGGAGACGTCGAACGAGTCGGTGCTCGCGTTCGTGCGCTCGTGGGAGGGCTCCGGGCAGCAGTTCGGGCCGTCGGCGGAGGACGTGCTGTGCGTGTTCTCGTTCGCCACGAACCCAACGTCGGTCACGGTCTCGGCTCCCGAGTTCGCCGGTCGGCCGCTCTACGACCTGTTCGGCGGCGGTTCGTTCCCCGCGTTCGACGAGGACGGCACCGTCACGCTGACCCTCGGGACGCAGTCGTTCTACTGGCTGCACGTCGGCGCGCCGGTCGGGTAGCACCGGTCGTGTCGGTGCGTCCCGTTAGCCTGACCGCGTGACGTTCCCCACAGCACAGCTGGATCCGACAGCACAGCTCGACACGCCCGCCCCGGCGCAGGACCTCTCCGGACGCCCCTGGTGGCACGCCCTCGGCGTCTTCGACCTCGAGACCACCGGTGTCGACATCGAGACGGCGCGGATCGTCACGGCGCACGTCGGCCTCATCGACATGACGGGTGCCTCCATCGCCGAGGGCGCGTGGATCGCCGACCCGGGCATCGCGATCCCCGAGGGCGCCGCGGCCGTGCACGGCTACACCACCGAGCGCGCCCAGGCCGAGGGGCGTCCCGCGGCCGAGGTCGTCGCCGAGATCATCGCCGCGATCGAGGCGGTGTTCGCCCGCGGCATCCCGCTGGTGATCTACAACGCCCCGTACGACCTGACGGTCCTCGACCGCGAGGCAAAGCGGCACGGGTTCGCCTCCCCCGTCATCGGCAACGTCGTCGACCCGCTCGTGATCGACAAGGCACTCGACACCTTCCGCAAGGGCAAGCGGACGCTCGAGGCGGCGTCCGAGCTGTACGGCGTCACCCTCGACGACGCGCACGACGCCGGTGCCGACGCCATCGCGGCCGGTCGCGTCGCCCAGGCCATCGCCGGCAAGTACCAGGACGAGCTCGGCATCTCGGCAGAAGAGCTCCACCGCAAGCAGGTCGGGTGGTGCGCCGAGCAGGCGACCTCGTTCCAGGAGTACATGCGCAAGAAGCGCGACCCGTCCTTCACCGCCGACGGTCGCTGGCCGCACCGCAACGGCGCCTGACCCGCGCACCGGCCGCACGACGCAGAACGGGCGGTCCTCCCGAAGGAGGACCGCCCGTTCCGACGTGCTGTGGGGCTGCTTACTTGGAGAAGCCCTTGAAGCGCTGGTTGAACTTCTCGACGCGACCGGCCGAGTCGAGGATGCGCTGCTTGCCCGTGTAGAACGGGTGCGAAGCGGACGAGATCTCGACGTCGATCACCGGGTAGGTGGCACCGTCGAGCTCGATCGTCTTGTCGCTGTTCGCGGTCGAACGCGTCAGGAAGGTCTCACCGGAGGCCAGGTCACGGAAGACGATGGCGCGGTACTCGGGGTGGGTGTCGGTCTTCATGGAGTTTCCTCGATAGCGGTAGCGGTGGTGGGATTGCGCGAGATGCGCGGGAAGTCATCGGCTTGCGCCAGCCGTCAACGTTACCAGACGGACGGCGCGATCGCAGCGCTAGGACGCGCGCGCCGTGTACCGGCCGGCGTCCTTCGTGACGGACAGCGCGATGCCGAACGCCTCGGTCAGGGTCTGGTCGGTCAGGACCTCGTCGATGGGCCCGGCGGCCTGCACGTGGCCGTCGGCGAGCACCAGCGCGTGGGTGAACCCGGCGGGGATCTCCTCGACGTGGTGGGTGACGATCACGATGGCCGGCGAGTCGGCGCTCTGGGCGTAGCCGCCGAGGGTACGGACGAGGCTCTCACGGGCGCCGAGGTCGAGCGAGGCGGCCGGTTCGTCCAGGAACAGGATCTCCGGGTCGGTCATGACGGCACGGGCGATCTGGACGCGCTTCTGCTCGCCGTCGCTCAGCTCGCCGAAGGTGCGGTCGGTGAACGACCCCAGGCCCCACTCCTCGAGCACACGCTGGGCACGGCGGACGTCGAGCTCCTCGTACTCCTCGTTCCAGCGACCCGTGACCGAGTACGCGGCCGTCAGCACGACGTCGATGACCTTCTCGGTCACCGGGATGCGCCGGGCCAGGGCGGTCGACGCGAAGCCGATGCGCGGGCGGAGCTCGAACAGGTCGGCGCCGCCCAGCTCGGTACCGAGCACCTCGACGTCACCCGAGGTCGGGAACGTCTGGGCACCGGCGACCTGCAGCAGCGTGGTCTTGCCGGCGCCGTTCGCGCCGAGCACGACCCACCGTTCGTCGTCCTGCACCCCCCACGAGATCGAGTCGAGGATGGTGGCCCCGTTGCGGACCACGGAGACGTCTGACAAGCGCACGACCGAGGGCATGCGACCAGCCTACGGGTTCCGGCCGAGCACCTCGTCGTAGACCTGCCGTGTCCTCGTGGCGATCGCGTCCCACGTGAACTCGGACTCGACGCGCAGGCGTCCGGCGCGGCCCATGAGCTTCGCGAGCCCCTCGTCGGCGAGCACCTCGTTGAGGGTCGCGGCCAGGTCCGCCACGTACTTGTCGGGGTCGGTCGGGGTGCCCGTGCCGTCTTGCGCCTGGTCGATCGGCACGATGCGACCGGTGAAGCCGTCCGCGACGACCTCGGGGATGCCCCCGGTGCCGGTGCCGACGACGGGGATGCCGCACGCCATGGCCTCGAGGTTCACGATGCCGAGCGGTTCGTAGATCGACGGGCACACGAACACCGTGCCCGAGGACAGCACGTTCACGATCTCCTCGTGCGCGAGCATCCGGTCGATCCAGACGACGCCCTCGCGCTGCTCACGCAGGCCCTCGACCAGCCCGGTGACCTCGGCGAGGATCTCCGGGGTGTCCGGGGCACCGGCGCACAGCACGATCTGGACGTCCTCGGGGAGCGACGCCACGGCGCGGAGCAGGTAGGGCAGGCCCTTCTGCCGGGTGATGCGACCGACGAAGACGACGCTGGGGCGCGACGGGTCGATGCCGAGGGCGCGGACGGCGTCCTCGTCGACCTGCGGCTTCCAGGCGTCGATGTCGATGCCGTTGTAGACGACGTGCACCTTCGACGGGTCGATCGACGGGTACGAGCGCAGGATGTCGGCGCGCATGGCCTTCGACACCGCGATGACGCCGTCGGCGTTCTCGAACGCCTCGCGTTCCATCCAGCTCGACAGGCGGTAGCCGCCGCCGAGCTGCTCGGCCTTCCACGGGCGGAGCGGCTCGAGGCTGTGCGCCGTGACGACGTGGGGGATCCCGTAGGTCAACTGCGCGATCCGGCCCGCCGAGTTCGCGTACCAGGTGTGCGAGTGCACGAGATCGGCGCCCTCGACGTCGGCGGCGATGGCCACGTCGGTGCCGAGCGCCTGCAGTGCACCGTTCGCCTGCTCGAGGCCGGCCGGCGTGCGGTACCCCCAGACGTCGGCTTCGTCGCGGAAGGCCCCGAACGCCCGGACACGGACGTCGGTGTCCGTCCCCGACCGCAGCGCAGCGGTGAGTTCGGACACGTGGACACCCGCACCGCC
This sequence comes from Curtobacterium sp. PhB78, assembly GCF_003751685.1. NCBI lineage: Bacteria > Bacillati > Actinomycetota > Actinomycetes > Micrococcales > Microbacteriaceae > Curtobacterium > Curtobacterium sp. PhB78. The sequence continues at coordinate 259,547 of NZ_RKIA01000006.1, read as the reverse complement.
GTAGACCTCCGGCGGATACTCCCTGGTCAGTAGATCGACTCGCACGGGTTCAAGGTAACCGGTTCCCAGTGCTGACGCCTACTGTGAGCGGCATGGCACCAAAGAAGGTCTTCGGCATCGTGCTCGCTGGCGGCGAGGGGAAACGGCTCATGCCGCTCACGGCCGACCGGGCGAAGCCCGCAGTCCCGTTCGGCGGGAACTTCCGTCTCATCGACTTCGCACTGTCGAACCTGGTGAACTCCGGTCTGCAGAAGATCGTCGTCCTCACCCAGTACAAGTCGCACAGTCTCGACCGGCACGTCGCCGAGACCTGGCGCATGGAGGGCCTGCTCGGGTCCTACGTGGCGTCGGTCCCCGCGCAGCAGCGACTCGGCAAGCGCTGGTTCGCCGGCTCGGCCGACGCGATCCTGCAGTCGCTCAACCTGCTCCGCGACGAGCGTCCCGACATCGTCGTCGTGGTCGGCGCCGACCACGTGTACCGGATGGACTTCCACCAGATGGTCGAGGCGCACATCGCCTCGGGTCGCAGCGCCACCGTCGCGGCGATCCGTCAGCCCATCGAGCTCGCCGACCAGTTCGGCGTCATCCAGGTGGACGCCGACGACCCGACGAAGATCGACGCCTTCCTCGAGAAGCCGAAGAACCCGGTCGGACTCGCCGACTCCCCCGGCGAGGTCCTCGCCTCGATGGGCAACTACGTGTTCAACGCGGACGCCCTCGTCGACGCGGTGCTCCGCGACGGCCAGGTCGAGTCGTCCGCGCACGACATGGGCGGCGACATCGTCCCCGACTTCGTGGACCGCGGCGACGCCGGTGTCTACGACCTGCAGCGCAACGAGGTCCCCGGGTCCACCGACCGTGACAAGTACTACTGGCGCGACGTGGGGACGATCGACTCGTTCTTCGACGCGCACATGGACCTCATCGCCCCGGTGCCGGTGTTCAACCTGTACAACCAGGACTGGCCGATCTTCAACCAGCAGACGAACCTGCCGCCGGCGAAGTTCGTGCGGGACGCCAACGGCAACACCGGCTCGACGGTCGACTCGCTCGTGTCGCTCGGCTGCCTGGTGTCGGGCGCACAGGTCGAACGCAGCATGATCGGCCCGTGGTGCGGGATCGACTCCGGCGCGAAGGTCCTCGACTCGATCGTGTTCGAGCGGGCGACGATCGGCGCCGGTTCGGTCGTGAACCGGGCGATCCTGGACAAGGACGTCGTCATCGCGCCGGGTGCGCAGGTCGGCATCGACCGTGAGGCCGACGAGGCCCGCGGCTTCACCGTGACCGAGTCGGGCATCACCGTGGTCGGCAAGGGCGTCCGCGTCGACGCGTAGCGTCGGCCGGTCACGTCGACACCGACGAACGGACGGACAGGAGGCACGGCTCGCGTCATGGACGCGGGCCGTGCCTCCGTCTGTCGGTACCGTTGGTCCGTGCCCCGCTTCCTCGTCGTCCTCGATGCCGATTCCACCCTCCTCGAGGACGAGGTGATCGAACTCCTCGCGGACACCGCCGGGACCCGGCCACAGGTCGCGGCGATCACGGAGCGCGCCATGCGCGGGGAGATCGACTTCGCCGAGAGCCTCCGGGAGCGTGTCGCGACCCTGGCGGGCCTCCCGGTCGACGTCTTCCGACGCGCACAGCAGGCGGTCCGCGTGACGCGGGGTGCCGACCAACTCGTCCGCGGCGTGCACGCCGCCGGTGGGACCGTCGGCGTCGTGTCCGGCGGGTTCCACGAGGTCCTCGACCCGTTCGCCGAGCAGCTCGGTCTCGACCACTGCCGGGCGAATCGACTCGAGGTGTCCGACGGCGTGCTGACGGGGCGTGTGCTCGGCGACGTCGTGGACGCTCACGCGAAGGCCATCGCCCTGCGCGAGTGGGCCGAGGCCGACGGCGTGGACGCAGTCCGCACCGTCGCGATCGGCGACGGGGCGAACGACCTCGAGATGATGCGCGTCGCCGCCCTGTCGGTGGCGTTCGACGCGAAGCCGCGCGTGCGGGAGCAGGCTGACGTCGCCGTCGTGGACCGCGACCTGTCCGCCGTGCTCGCGACGCTCGGCCTGCGCGGCTGAGCGGACCGTCCGGTTCTTCGCGCTCAGCGACACGTCGCGCGCGCGAGCACCCGTGAACTGTCGCTGAGCACGAAACGACGCGCAGGCGCTGGCTAGTGGCCCATGCCGAGGCCGCCGTCGACCGGGATGATCGCGCCGGAGACGTAGCCGGCCCCGTCGCTCGCCAGGAACAGCGTGGCGTCGGCGACGTCGTCGACCGTGCCGTACCGGGCCGCCGGGATCGCCTTCTTGAACTCGGCCTGCAGCTCGTCGGACAGCGCGGCCGTCATGTCGGTCTGGATGAACCCGGGCGCGACGACGTTGGCGGTGATGCCCCGCGAGCCGAGCTCACGGGTGATCGACCGGGCCATGCCGACCAGGGCGGCCTTCGACGACGCGTAGTTGACCTGGCCGATCTGGCCGTAGGCGCCGACGACGCTCGACATGAGCACGATGCGGCCGAACTTGGCCTTCATCATGCCCTTGGTGGCGCGCTTCACGACCCGGAACGTGCCGGTCAGGTTGGTGTCGACGACGCTCGTGAAGTCGTCCTCGGACATGCGGAGCAGCAGCTGGTCGTTCGTGATACCGGCGTTGGCCACGAGCACCTCGATCGGTCCCAGTTCGGCTTCGACCTGCGTGAAGGCGGCGTCCACCGAGGCCGTGTCGGTGATGTCGGCCTGCACGGTGAGGGCCCCTTCGGGTCCGCCCTGTCCGCTGCGCGACGTGACCGCGACGCGGTGCCCGGCGGCGACGAAACGCTCGGCGAGGGCGTGGCCGATGCCGCGGTTGCCGCCGGTGATCAGGACGGTACGGGGGGTGCTCATGGTCGCTCCGTTCGGTGGTGGTGTGCGGTCGTGTCGCGCCGACGGGTCGGCGGACACGCCCGGACGAGCGTAGCGGAGCCAGCACCGCAGCCCGTTCGCGCGCGGCGCACCCACGATCGGCCCCGGAGGCTTAGGCTGGACCACGGGTAGACGGAGACCATCTGTATGAAGAGCACGCACACCAGCATCACCACGCTCCCGGATTCGCCGGAGCTGGACCGGGCGCACCGCCTGTCCCGCTACGTGTGGCAGATGGCCATCCGCGTCGTCCTCTTCGTCGTGGCCGTGCTCGTCTACTCCATCTGGCACTCCTGGATCGCCGTCGTGCCGATCGTCCTCGCCGCCGTGATCCCCTGGGTCGCCGTGATCGTCGCGAACGCCGGCAGCCGGACCGAGAGCGACATGATCTCGCCCGCCGGTGCGATGCAGCTCTACGACGCGGTCGACCCGGGCCTCCGCGAGCAGCAGGAAGAGGACCGGGCCCAGGCCTACCGCGACGAGCAGGACCGCCTCCGGCAGCAGGCCCAGCACGCGCAGGACGAGTGGCAGCGCAACGGCGACCGCTCGAAGATGTGGGGACCCCGCTGATGGGCGCGACCTTCGACCTGCACACCGAACCGGGCTCGACCCCCGTCTGCTCCCGAGCCGGCTGCTCCAACACGGCAGCGTGGCGGGTGAACTGGCGCAACCCCCGGATCCACTCCGCCGACCGCGTGAAGATCTGGGCCGCGTGCGAGGAGCACCGCGACTTCCTCGCCGACTACCTGAGGTCCCGCACCTTCCCGGTGCGCGTCACCGGCATGCACGAGGACGTCGACCGGCTCGACGACGAACGCGACCCCGCCTCGTCGCCGAAGAACGACGTCGGGGTGCGCTCCACCGGCACCGGTCGATGACCGACGACTTCGACCCGCACTCCCGGTACGGCCGGAAGCACGCTGCCAAGCTGCAGCGCGCCGCCGACCACGCCCGTCGCTCCGTGCCGGACGACGAACGCCCCACCCAGGACCCGGACGAGCCCTTCGTCGGCTGGCACTTCGTCCGCAGTCGCCGCTGGCTCGGGTACTTCGCGATCGCCGTGGCCTTCGCGATCGTGTGCGCGCTGTTCGGCATGTGGCAGTGGGACCGCCGCAACGAAGCGGTGCGCCAGAACGAGCAGGTCGCCCAGAACTACGACCACACCCCGGTCCCCCTCGACCAGGCGCTGCCGACGGCGTCGAGCTGGCAGGACGAGCAGGAGTGGCTCCGCGTCTCCGTGACCGGCCGCTACGACATCGACGCGCAGCTGCTCGTCCGCAACCGCGTGCACAACGGCCAGCCCGGCTTCGAGGTCCTCACCCCCCTGGTCACCGACGACGGCCGGGCGTTCATCGTCGACCGCGGCTGGGTCCCCACCGGCAACGCGCAGGACGCCCCCGACCACGTACCCGCTCCCCCGTCGGGCGACGTCACGGCGATCGTCCGGCTGCAGCAGACCGAGCCCCGGATCCCCGGCCGTACCGACCCCGCGCACACGGACCAGGTGCAGTCGGTGACCCTGGCCGACGTCGCGAAGAAGGTCGACACCCCGATCTGGACGGGTGCGTACGGCGAGCTCGCCGCCGAGTCCCCCGCCCCGGCCGAGGCGCGGCCGCTCGGCTGGGAGCGTCCCACCGCCGACACCGGGCTGCACCTGAGCTACTTCATCCAGTGGTTCCTGTTCGCGGCCGGCGGCTTCGGGTTCCTGGCGTACGTGATGGTGCAGGAGTACCGGAACCTCAACCAGGACGACCCGGAAGAACGCGAGCGCGCCCAGGAGCGGCAGCGCCGCAAGGACGCCAAGCCGAAGACCGACGCCGAGATCGAGGACGACCTGATCGCGTCCCGCCGCTGACGCACTGCGCCGGGCCGCTCGCCGCGGGCGCGCCGCCGAGCGGTCACGAACCGTCGCCCGTCGACGCCGGTGACGCCACGTGGTGACCATTCGGCGGACGTGAGCGGCTTGCCCTGACCGACGGGACAGCGGACGGGAGGCCCGTGGCGGCGTCGCCACGGGCCTCCCGTCCGTCCTACGGTCACGTCGACCACCGCACGCCGCCCGGCCGCTGGTCACGACGCGCTCGCACGCGTGCCGCCGAGCGGTCACGAACCGTCGCTCGCCGGCGACGGCGACGACACATGGTGACCACTCGGCGAACCTGAGCGGGGTGTCGTGACCGCCCGCTAGGCGAGCTCGATGAGCTCCGCGTAGTCCTTGTTCCAGTGGTCCTCGGTGCCGTCCGGCAGGAGCAGCACGCGCTCGGGGTTGAGCGCCTCGACGGCACCGGCGTCGTGCGACACCAGGACGACGGCGCCCTCGAACCCGGCGAGGGCGTTGAGGATCTCCTCGCGCGACGCTGGATCGAGGTTGTTCGTCGGTTCGTCGAGCAGCAGCACGTTCGCGCCCGAGACGACGATCATCGCGAGCGACAGACGCGTCTTCTCACCACCGGACAGGACCCCGGCCTTCTTGTAGCCGTCGTCCCCGGTGAACAGGAACGAACCGAGCACGCGACGGGCCTCGGTCTCGTTGAGGTCGGTCGACGCCGACACCATGTTCTCGATCACGGTGCGGTTGATGTCGATGTTCTCGTGCTCCTGCGCGTAGTACCCGATGCGCAGACCGTGGCCGGGCTGGATCTCACCGGTGTCGGGCAGGTCGGCACCCGCGAGGATCCGGAGCAGCGTCGTCTTGCCGGCACCGTTGAACCCGAGGATGACGACGCGCGAACCGCGGTCGATCGCCAGGTCGACGCCCGCGAAGATCTCGAGCGACCCGTAGGACTTCGACAGCCCCTCGGCCATGAGCGGCGTGCGGCCGCACGGGGCCGGCGTGGGGAAGCGGATCTTGGCGACCCGGTCGGCGACGCGCTCGTCCTCGAGACCAGCGAGCAGCTTGTCGGCACGCGCGACCATCTGGTGCGCAGCGGCGGCCTTCGAGGCCTTCGCACCGAACCGAGCGGCCTGGTCCTTCAGGGTCGCGGCCTTCTTCTCGGCGCCGGCGCGCTCCTTGCGACGACGCTCCTCGTCGGCGACGCGCTGCCGCTGGTAGAGCTTCCAGCCCATGTTGTAGATGTCGATCGTCTGGCGGTTGGCGTCGAGGTAGAACACGCGGTTGACGACCTCTTCCACGAGTTCGACGTCGTGGGAGATGATGATGACGCCGCCGGGGTAGGTCTTCAGGTGCTCGCGCAGCCACACGACCGAGTCGGCGTCGAGGTGGTTCGTGGGCTCGTCGAGGATCATCGTCTCGGCGTCCGAGAACAGGATCCGCGCGAGCTCGATGCGACGACGCTGACCACCGGACAGGGTCTTGAGCTGCTGGTCGAGGATGCGGTCCGGCAGCTTGAGGTTCGACGCGATCGACGCCGCCTCGGCCTCGGCCGCGTAGCCGCCGAGCGCGTTGAACTGGTCGTCGAGCCGGCTGTACCGGCGCATCGCCTTCTCGGCGACGGCGGTGTCCTCGCTCGCCATGTCGAGCGTGGCGAGGCGGATGCCCTCCACGAGCTCACCGAGCCCGCGGGCGTCGAGGATGCGCTTGCGCGCGGTCTCCTCCGGGTCGCCGGAGCGCGGGTCCTGCGGCAGGTAGCCGATCTCACCACCGCGGTCGATCGTGCCGCCGTTCGGCTGCGTCTCGCCCGCGAGGGCCTTGGTCATCGTCGTCTTCCCCGCGCCGTTGCGGCCGACGAGTCCGATCTTCTCGCCCTTCTCGACACGGAAGGACACGTCTTCCATGAGGAGACGAGCTCCGACGCGGATCTCGAGTTCGTGCACGGCAAGCACAGTGGACGTCCAATCAGTTGGTGGGTTTGCACAACGACGTGTGCGTGAGGTGCACCGCTACGCTGACGGGACCGATGGTTCCGAACGGGACCAGCAGTCCATTCTAGGAGAATCCATGACGAACGCCACCGGGTTCGCTCCCCGCGCAGTCCTCGCCGACCGTCTGCGGACGCACGGGCTGGCCACGAACGCCGCCCTCGTCGCCGGCGGAGCCCTGTTCACCGCTGCGATGGCACAGCTCGAGGTCCCGATGTGGCCGGTCCCGATCACCGGGCAGACGCTCGCCGTCGTGCTCGTCGGCGCGACCCTGGGTGCCCGACGCGGCATGCTCTCGCTGCTCGTCTACGCCGTCGCCGGCCTCGCGGGCGCACCGTTCTTCGCCGACATGACCGGCGGCCTGCAGGCCCTGGCCGTGCCGAGCTTCGGCTACGTCATCGGGTTCATCCCTGCCGCAGGCGTCGTCGGTTGGCTGGCGCGCCGCAACTGGGACCGGCACTTCGGGCGCGCAGCCGTCGCGATGCTGCTCGCGAGTGCCATCCCGTTCGTGACCGGCCTGCCGTACCTGGCGGTCGTGCTCGGGCAGCTCGGCGCACCGAACGACCTGCAGTCGGTGCTCGCCGCCGGCCTGTACCCGTTCATCGTCGGTGGGATCGCGAAGGCGCTCATCGCCGCGGGCATCGTGCCGCTCGCGTGGAAGGCGCTCGGCCGCCGCTGACGCTGCGCACGACAACGGCCCCGCACCGATCGGTGCGGGGCCGTTCTGCGTCCGCAGGCGGCCGGTCGTGGGTCGGTCACGACTCCCCGCCAGCCGGACGTCGAGTGGTCACCTTCCGTCGCCCGGAGCGCGGTCGGCCGACAGAACGTGACCACTCGACGAACGTGAGCGGCGTGTCGCGCCCCGCGCGTGGCGCGACCACGGACAGACGGGAGGCCCGGTGCCAGCTGGCACCGGGCCTCCCGTCTGCGGTGTGGTCGCGACTAGATCGCGAACCCGAGCGCGCGCATCATCTCGCGCCCGTCGTCGGTGATCCGTTCCGGACCCCACGGCGGCATCCAGACCCAGTTGATGCGGAAGGCGTCCACGATGCCGTCGAGGGCGTTCGCGGTGTCGCCCTCGATGACGTCGGTGAGCGGGCAGCCGGCACTCGTCAGCGTCATGCTGATCACGAGCGCCGAGGCCTCGTCGTCCCAGGCCAGGTCGTAGATCAGGCCGAGGTCGACGATGTTGACGCCGAGCTCCGGGTCCTGGACCTCCTTCAGGCCCTCGACGACCTCGTCGAACTTCTCCGGGGCGAGTGCCGCGATCATCAGGCCTGCGCCTCTGCGGCGGACGCCGCCGCGGCCTGCACGTAGCGGTCGTAGCCCTCGTTCTCGAGGCGGTCGGCGAGCTCCGGGCCACCCTGCTCGGCGACCTTGCCCGCGACGAACACGTGCACGAAGTCCGGCTTGATGTAGCGGAGGATGCGCGTGTAGTGCGTGATGAGCAGCACGCCCAGGCCGGTCGCGGTCTTGGCGCGGTTCACGCCCTCGGACACGATCTTCAGCGCGTCGACGTCGAGGCCGGAGTCGGTCTCGTCGAGCACGGCGAAGCGGGGCTTGAGGAGCTCGAGCTGCATGATCTCGTGACGCTTCTTCTCGCCACCGGAGAAGCCCTCGTTGACGTTGCGCTCGGCGAACGACGAGTCCATCTTGAGGTCGGCCATCGACTGGCGGAGCTCCTTGATCCAGCCGCGCAGGGCCGGGGCCTCGCCGTCGATCGCCGTCTTGGCGGTGCGGAGGAAGTTCGACACCGTCACGCCGGGGATCTCGACCGGGTACTGCATCGCCAGGAACATGCCGGCACGGGCGCGCTCGTCGACGCTCATCGCGAGGACGTCCTCGCCGTCGAGGGTGATCGAGCCACCGACGACGTTGTACCGGGGGTGCCCGGCGATCGTGTACGCCAGCGTGGACTTGCCGGAGCCGTTCGGCCCCATGATCGCGTGGATCTCGCCCTCGTTGATCGTGAGGTCGACACCCTTGAGGATCTCCTTGGTGCCCTGATCGGTGTCGATCGAGACCTGGAGGTCGCGGATTTCCAGAGTGGACATTGCGTGGGTTCCTTCGGTTTTCTGTCGTGTCGCGGACGGGCCGCGGAAAGTGTGGGGCCGGGAGGCGGTGTCAGTCGACGGGCACGGGATCGTGCACGTCGACGTAGACGTCGCCCTCGCGCACCTCGACCCGGAACACCGGGACGGGCTCGTACGCCGGGAAGTTCTGCGGCTTCCCCGTGGCGAGCGAGAAGCGGGAGCCGTGGGCCCAGCACTCGAGCGTGTCGCCCTCGATGAACCCCTCGGCCAGCGAGATGTCCCCGTGGGTGCAGGTGTCGCCGATGGCGTGCACGGTGCCGGACGAGTCCTTCACGATGGCCACCGCGGTGCCGTCGACGACGGCGCGCATGGGGCTGTCCACCGCGATCTCGGACTCCGCGCAGACCTTCGTGGGCATCAGGCGTCGGCCTCCGCCGGCGCGACGATCACCGAGCGGCCCTCGGCGAGCTCCTGCTCGACCGCGGCGATGAGTCGTTCCTCGAGCTCGGGCGCACCGATCTTCTGGATGACCTCGACCAGGAAGCCGAGCACGACGAGACGACGCGCTTCTTCCTCGGGGATGCCGCGGGCCTGCAGGTAGAACAGCTGCTCGTCGTCGAAGCGACCGGTCGCACTCGCGTGGCCGGCACCTTCGATGTTGCCCGTCTCGATCTCGAGGTTCGGGATGCTGTCGGCACGGGTGCCGTCGGTCAGCACGAGGTTGCGGTTCTGCTCGTACGAGTCGGTGCCGTCACCGGCGCGACCGATGAGCACGTCACCGATCCACACGGTGTGCGCGCCCTTGCCCTGCAGCGCGCCCTTGTAGTTGACCCGACCGCGCGTGTTCGGCGCGTCGTGGTTCACGTAGACCTGCTGCTCGATGTACTGACCGGCGTCGGCGAAGTACACGCCGTACATCTCGGTGTCGGCGCCCTGCGCACCGAGGTGCGTCGAGGGGTTGACCCGGATGACGTCGCCGCCGAGCGAGACCACGACGTGCTTCAGGAAGGCGTCTCGGCCGACCTCGGCGAAGTGCGTCGAGACGTGCACCGCGTCGTCGTCCCAGTCCTGCAGGCTGACGACGGTCAGGCGTGCGCCGTCCTGCACGACGATCTCGATGTTCTCGCTGAGCAGTGCGCTGCCGCGGTTGTCGAGCACGACGATGCCCTGGGCGTGCGGCTCGGCCGTGATGACCGTGTGCGCCGCTCGGGGCTGCGTGCCGAAGTCGGAACGCGTGATGGTGATGAACTCGTGCGCCTCGGTTGCCTTGACGGTGACGGCGAGGACGGCGTCGCGCGCGGTCCACGCAGCGGCCGCTGCACGGTCCTCGGGCAGACCGGCGGTCCCGACGCGGGGGTCGTCGCTGCGACCCCACTCGACGTCGGCACCGTCGGACTGGCGGGCGAGGAACCGGTAGGCGGATCCGTCGAGACCACCGTCGAGGAGCGGCTGGAGCTTCGCCAGGGGCGCGAACTTCCAGTTCACCTCGCGGCCGGTGACGGTCGGGAACGCCTCGAGGTCGCCGGACTGGAACCGCTCGGAGCGGGTCTGGACCGGGATCTTCTTGTCCGGGGCGTCCCAGCCGCCGTCGGAGGGGGCTCCGGCGCCGTGCTGTTCGGCACCCTGGGCGGGTGCCGCGGGCTCGATCGGCTGGTCGATGTGGGGAGGGGTGGTGCTGGACATCTAGCCGACGGATCCTTCCATGCTCATCTCGATGAGCTTGTTGAGTTCGAGCGCGTACTCCATCGGGAGCTCGCGGGCGATCGGCTCGATGAAGCCACGGACGATCATCGCCATCGCTTCGTCCTCGGCCATGCCGCGGGACATCAGGTAGAAGAGCTGCTCCTCGCTCACGCGCGAGACCGTGGCCTCGTGCCCGAGCTGGACGTCGTCGACGCGGATGTCGATCGCCGGGTACGTGTCGCTCCGGCTGATCGTGTCGACGAGCAGCGCGTCGCACCGCACGGTGTTCGCCGCGTGGTGCGCCGCCGGGTCCACCCGGACCTCGCCGCGGTACCCCGCGCGACCGCCGCCACGGGCGATCGACTTCGAGACGATCGACGACGTCGTGTACGGCGCCATGTGGATCATCTTCGCGCCGGCGTCCTGGTGCTGGCCGGGGCCAGCGAACGCGACGGACAGGGTCTCGCCCTTGGCGTGCTCACCGGCGAGGTAGATCGACGGGTACTTCATCGTCACCTTGGAGCCGATGTTGCCGTCGATCCACTCCATCGTGGCGCCCTCGTGCGCGATCGCACGCTTGGTCACGAGGTTGTAGACGTTGTTCGACCAGTTCTGGATCGTCGTGTACCGAACGCGGGCGTTCTTCTTCACGATGATCTCGACGACGGCCGAGTGCAGCGAGTCCGACTTGTAGATCGGGGCGGTGCAGCCCTCGATGTAGTGGACGTAGGAATCCTCGTCCGCGATGATCAGCGTCCGCTCGAACTGGCCCATGTTCTCGGTGTTGATCCGGAAGTAGGCCTGGAGCGGGATCTCGACGTGGACGCCCTTGGGGACGTAGACGAACGAGCCGCCGGACCACACGGCCGTGTTCAGGGCGGCGAACTTGTTGTCGCCGGCCGGGATCACGGTGCCGAAGTACTCCTGGAAGAGCTCGGGGTGCTCGCGGAGCGCGGTGTCGGTGTCCATGAAGATGACACCCTGCTGCTCCAGGTCCTCGCGGATCTGGTGGTACACGACCTCGGACTCGTACTGCGCGGCGACACCGGCGACGAGGCGCTGGCGCTCGGCCTCGGGGATGCCGAGCTTCTCGTAGGTCGCGCGGATGTCCTCGGGGAGGTCCTCCCACGACTGCGCCTGCTTCTCGGTCGAGCGCACGAAGTACTTGATGTTGTCGAAGTCGATGCCCGTCAGGTCGGCACCCCACGTCGGCATCGGCTTGCGGCCGAAGAGCTGCAGGCCCTTGAGCCGGTTCTTGAGCATCCACTCGGGCTCGTGCTTGAGGTTCGAGATGTCGGTGACGACCTCGTCCGAGACCCCACGGCGGGCCGAGGCCCCGGCCGAGTCGGAGTCGGACCAGCCGAACTCGTATTGCCCGAGCCCTTCGAGCTCGGGACGGTCGATGAGCACGTCGGACATGGTCTCCTCGTTTCCTTCTCGCGGGGCAGCGTCTTCAGGTGTGAACCCGTGGCGTCTGGACGCCATTCCACCGCAGACCGCCGACAGGCGGACACGGTGCTGCTCCCTCGCAACGACAATGGTTCCACGCAGTCCCTGGATCGATCGGCGATCACGGCCCATTCGGAGCCGGCGCCTGCCTAGACTTGACTGCTGCTGAACCCTCGAATCCTACAGGTTCACTGCACGGAACAACAGGAAGGCACCACCCTCGTGACTCGCGTCGGACCCCCCGTCGACCAGGATCTCCGGACCGCACGGTGGTGGTCGCTCCCCCGGGTCGTCGACCGCCGGGTCATCGCGCTGGCGTGGGCCTCGTTCGTGGTCGAGGTCGTGTTGATCGGCACCGGCGGCCTCGTCCGCCTGACCGCGTCGGGCCTCGGATGCCCCACCTGGCCCAAGTGCACGGCCGATTCGCTCGTCTCCACGCCCGAGATGGGCATCCACGGGATCATCGAGTTCGGCAACCGACTGCTCACCTTCGTGCTCGTCATCGTGGCGATCGCGATGTTCCTGGCCGTCGTCCGGATGCTCCGCACGCGCCCCGAACTGTTCTGGCTCGCGTTCGCTCAGGGCGTCGCGATCCCGGTCCAGGCCGTCATCGGTGGGCTCAGCGTGCTCACGAACCTCAACCCGTTCGTCGTCGGGCTGCACTTCGTCGTGTCCGCCGCCCTGACCTCGGTCACCGCGGCCCTGGTCTACCGGACGATGCACGGCCCGCGCACCAGCCACCGCCTCGTGCCCGGCTGGTACACCGGCGTCGTCCGCGGCACCGTCGCCGCCGTCGTGGTCACCGTGCTCGTCGGCATCCTGACGACCGGCAGCGGCCCGCACGCCGGTGCCGACGAGGCCGTCGACGGCGGGATGCTGCACCGCACGGGCTTCGACCCCGCGGTGATGGAACACGTGCACGCCTGGCCCGCGTACGCCCTGTTCGCGCTGACCCTCGTGCTCGTCGTCGGCGCCGTCCGGCTCCGGATCTCGAGCAAGTGGGCGCTGTTGCTGCTCGTCGTCGAGTTCCTGCAGATCGCCGTCGGCCTGACCCAGGCCCGCACCGGCCTGCCCGTCGGGCTGGTGGGCACGCACATGGTGCTCGCCGGGCTGCTCGTCGGGGCCACCACGGCGGTCGTCCTCGCCACGCGCGCCAGCGCCGGTCGCGAAGCCGTGCGCGAACCACTCGACGCCGCCTGACGCCCGGGCGCGTCGCACGCGCCACACCCGTTCTGCGACACCCCACGAGTCGATCGACTCGTGGGGTGTCGTTCGTTGCACACGCATCCCGGGCCACGCGTGCGCCCCGCGCCCACGGACGCACAGGGCGGCCGGGAGGCCCGTGGCGGCCCCGCCCCGCGCCTCCCGGCCGCCTGGTGGGCACGTCCACAGCCGCGCCAGATCGCGCACTGACCCGCAACGACGTCCTCGACGTCGTGCGACGTCGAGGACGTCGCAACCCCGCGCCCGCAACCGTCGCGCACGCGCACCGACGACGAAGGCGACGTCGCACGACATCGAGTTCGTCGTACGACGTCGCCAGCGGCGACGCGCAGTGCCTAGAAGGTGAAGACCTGCGGCAGCAGCGGGTCGATGCCCACTGCGATGAAGAGCAGCGTCAGGTACGTGATCGAGCTGTGGAACACGCGCATCGGCTGAACGTGCTCGACGTGCTGGATCGCCCGCGAGTACAGCCGGTGCGACTCGACGACGAACCAGATGCCGCCGGCCAGCGCGACCACGGTGTACAGCGGGCCCATGTGCGCAACGGGGATGAGCAGGAGCGAGCAGACGAGCGTCGCCCAGGCGTACAGCACGACCTGCAGGCCGACGACGGTGCGACCGCGGACCACGGCGAGCATCGGGACGTCGGCGGCGTCGTAGTCGTCGCGGTACTTCATCGACAGCGGCCAGTAGTGCGGCGGCGTCCAGAGGAAGATCACCATGAAGAGGATGACCGGGGCCCAGGTGAGCGAGCCGGTGACACCCGCCCAGCCGATGAGCACGGGCATGCAGCCGGCCGAGCCGCCCCACACGATGTTCTGCGGGGTGCGGCGCTTGAGCCACAGCGTGTAGACGAACACGTAGATGAGGATCGCGATGACGCTCAGGGCCGCGGCGAGCCAGTTCACCAGGAACCCGAGCACCGCGGTCGACAGGACGCCGAGGATCCACGAGAACACGAGGGCTTCGCGGTCCGAGAGCTCACCGGTCACCAGCGGCCGGGTGCTCGTCCGCTTCATCAGGCGGTCGATGTCACGGTCGATGTAGCAGTTGAAGGCCGACGCCGAGCCGGCGGACATCGCCCCGCCGAGCATCGTCCAGAACACGAGCCAGAGGTCCGGCACGCCACGCTCGGCCAGGAACATGGTCGGCGCGGTGGTCACGAGCAGCAGCTCCATGACCCGCGGCTTGGTCAACGAGACGTACGCACGGACCTTGCGGGACAGCGTCGATCGGGGTCGATCGGTGTCGGGCCTGGTCACGGTGGCAGTCGGCAAGGGAACCTCAGTCTGTTCGCATCAGCTCGCACACTCGGTGGACGACTGCGGCGGCGTCCGGGCATGCGCTGACCCGGAATGTCCACGGGTCGTCGACAGTTTACGTGATGGAAGCGCCGCGATGATGCCCCGCTCCCCCATCCCGTGCAGACATCCCGTGCAGAACGACGGATCGCGGAGCACGACACGCCCGGCGGACGAGGGCCCGGGTGACCCGACTCGTGAACATCGGGCGTCACCTGAACCCCTTCTGAGTGGCTGGTCACTATGCTGGACCTGCCCTCCCGCAGTGCGCGCCCCGATGACGTCGGCCGCGATGAGCCGGTCGGCCGCCGCTAGACGGCGACACGACTCGGCCCCGGGATGGCCACATGTCCGTGCGATGGCACGAGCCCTCGCACATGTCGCATCAAGAAGGGTCAACATCCAAGTGGCTGAATTCACCTGGGACGCCATCGACCGGAAGGCCGTCGACACGGCCCGCGTTCTCGCCGCCGACTCGGTCGAGGCCGCCGGCAACGGTCACCCCGGCACCGCGATGAGCCTCGCGCCGCTCGCACACCTGCTCTTCCAGAAGGTGATGCGTCGCGACCCGAGCGACTCCACCTGGATCGGCCGCGACCGCTTCATCCTCTCCGCCGGTCACGCCTCGATCCTGCAGTACGTGCAGTTCTACCTGCACGGCTACGGCCTCGAGCTCGACGACCTGCAGCACCTGCGCAAGTGGGGCTCGAAGACCCCGGGTCACCCGGAGTACGGCCACACCGACGGTGTCGAGATCACCACCGGCCCGCTCGGCCAGGGCCTCGCGTCCTCGGTCGGCTTCGCCTACGCCCAGCGCTTCGAGCGCGGCCTGTTCGACCCGGAGACCCCGGCCGGCCAGTCGCCGTTCGACCACTTCACCTACGTGATCGCCGGTGACGGCGACATGCAGGAGGGCGTGACGAACGAGGCGGGTTCGCTCGCCGGCCGTCAGCAGCTCGGCAACCTGATCGCGTTCTACGACTCGAACCAGATCTCGATCGAGGACAACACCGACATCGCGTTCTCGGAGAGCGTCCCCGAGCGCTACGAGGCGCTCGGCTGGCACGTCCAGATCGTCGACTGGAAGAAGACCGGCGAGTACTCCGAGGACGCCGTGGAGCTCCACGCCGCGATCGAGGCCGCCCAGCAGGTCACCGACAAGCCGTCGCTCATCGTCCTCAAGACGATCATCGGCTGGCCGTCGCCGACCAAGCAGAACTCCGGCAAGATCCACGGTTCGGCGCTCGGTGCCGACGAGATCAAGGGCCTCAAGGAGGTCCTCGGCTTCGACACCGCGAAGACCTTCGAGGTCGCCCCCGAGGTCCTCGAGTACACCCGCGGCGCCGTCGCCAAGGGCCAGGCGCAGCACGCCGAGTGGCAGAAGACCTTCGACGCGTGGGCTGCTGCCAACGCCGACAAGAAGGCGCTGTTCGACCGCGTCAACGCCAAGGAGCTCCCCGCGGACCTCGAGGCAGCACTGCCGGCCTTCCCGACCGACAAGGCCGTCTCGACCCGTGCCGCCTCCGGCAAGGTCATCAACGCCATCGCGCCGCTGATGCCCGAGTTCTGGGGTGGCTCGGCCGACCTCGCCGAGTCGAACCTCACCACGATCGAGGGCGCCAAGTCCTTCGGTCCAGCCGAGGCCTCGACGTCGACGTGGAGCACCGACCCGTACGGCCGCGTGCTGCACTTCGGCATCCGCGAGCACGCCATGGGCTCGATCCTCAACGGCATCGTCCTGCACGGGAACACCCGCCCCTTCGGCGGCACGTTCCTGATCTTCAGCGACTACATGCGTCCGGCGGTCCGTCTCGCCGCGCTCATGGGCGCCCCGGCGATCTACGTCTGGACCCACGACTCCGTCGCCCTCGGCGAGGACGGCCCGACGCACCAGCCGATCGAGCAGGTCTCGTCGCTCCGTGCGATCCCGGGTCTCGACGTGGTCCGCCCCGCCGACGCCAACGAGGTCGCGTACGCCTGGCTCGAGATGCTCAAGCACACCGACCGCCCGGCCGGCATCGCGCTGAGCCGTCAGAACCTGCCGGTGTTCGAGCGTGGCGAAGGCGACGCCTCCGGTGAGGTCTTCGCTTCGGCGAAGAACGTCGCCAAGGGTGCGTACATCCTGGCCGAGGCGCCGAACGGCACCCCGGACGTGATCCTCATCGCGACCGGTTCCGAGGTCCAGATCGCCGTCGAGGCCCGTGAGCAGCTCAAGGGCGAGGGCATCAACGCCCGCGTCGTGAGCGCACCGTCCATCGAGTGGTTCCATGCCCAGTCCGAGAACTACCAGGACCAGGTGCTCCCGAAGGACGTCACCGCTCGCGTGTCGGTCGAGGCCGGCATCGCCATGAGCTGGCGCGACATCGTCGGCGACAAGGGCCGCAGCGTCTCGATCGAGCACTTCGGTGCCTCGGCCGACTACCAGACGCTCTTCAAGGAGTTCGGCTTCACGACGGAACACGTCGTGGCCGCCGCGAAGGAATCCATCGCGGCTTCCTGACCCGCAGGGGCCGGGTCCGGTTCGCCGGATCCGGCCCTTCTGCCGGGAGGCGCGGTTCGGCTCCGCCACGCGCCCCCGGTCCCCCAGACCCCGGCCATCAGGCCGATGAAGGAAAGAAGAGAAACACATGGCTGAGAACACCCCCACTGCCGCCCTCTCCGCGGTCGGCGTGAGCATCTGGCTCGACGACCTGTCCCGCGAGCTCCTCGAGACCGGCAAGCTCACCGACCTCATCGCGCAGAAGAACGTCGTCGGCGTGACCACCAACCCGACGATCTTCGCGTCGGCCCTCGCCAAGGGCGAGCGCTACGACGCCCAGGTCAAGGAGCTGGCCGCCGCCGGCACCGACGTGACCGAGGCGATCTTCGAGATCACCACGCAGGACGTCGCCAACGCGTCCGACGTCTTCAAGCCGATCTACGACGAGACCAAGGGCTTCGACGGCCGCGTCTCGATCGAGGTCGAGCCGGGCCTCGCCCACGAGACCGCCAAGACCATCGAGCAGGCCAAGTTCCTGTTCGAGAAGGTCGGCCGCGAGAACGTCCTCATCAAGATCCCCGCAACGGTCGAGGGTCTCGAGGCCATCACCGAGGTCATCGGCGCCGGCATCTCCGTCAACGTCACCCTGATCTTCTCGCTCGAGCGTTACCGCGCCGTCATCGACGCCTACCTCGGTGGGCTCGAGAAGGCCAAGGCCGCCGGTCACGACCTGTCGAAGATCCACTCGGTCGCCTCGTTCTTCGTGTCGCGCGTCGACTCCGAGATCGACAAGCGCCTGGACGCCGTCGGCACCGACGAGGCCAAGGCCCTGAAGTCGAAGGCCGGCATCGCCAACGCGCAGCTCGCCTACCAGGTCTGGACCGAGGCGTTCGCCTCCGAGCGCGCCCTCGGCCTGCTCGAGGCCGGTGCGAACACGCAGCGTCCGCTCTGGGCCTCGACCGGCGTCAAGGACCCGTCGCTGCCCGACACGCTCTACGTGACCGAGCTCGCCGCCCCGAACACCGTGAACACGATGCCGGGCAAGACGCTCGACGCCACGTTCGACCACGGTGAGATCCACGGCGACGCCATCGCCGGCACCTTCGACGCCGCGCAGCAGGTCCTCGACCAGCTCGCCGCGCAGGGCATCGACTACGACGACGTCGTGGCGCTGCTCGAGAAGGAGGGCGTGGACAAGTTCAACGTCTCGTGGGGCGAGCTCGTCGACACCGTGAAGACCGCGCTCGAGGGCGCCAAGTAGTGACGGTTTCCATCGCTGCCAGCGGCGATGCCGCGCGGGCCATCGACTCGGTGGTCCCGCGGCTCGTCGCTGACCTGGTGGCCTCGGGCATCACCGCCCAGGACCCCGAGCTGTGGGGACCGGACGCCGAGGCCGAGGCGTCCAAGCGCCTCGGCTGGGTGGAGGCCGTCTCGGTCTCCCGCCCGCTCGTCGCTCAGATCACTGCGCTGCGCGAGTCGCTCCGTGCCGAAGGGGTCGACCACGTCGTCCTCGCCGGCATGGGCGGCTCGTCGCTCGCGCCGGAGGTCATCACGCGCACCGCCGGCGTCCCGCTGACGGTGCTCGACTCGACCGATCCCGCGCAGGTCCGCGCAGCCGTCACGACGGACCTCGAGCGCACCGTGCTCGTCGTCTCGTCGAAGTCCGGCTCCACGCTCGAGACCGACTCGCAGCGCCGCGTCTACGAGCAGGCGTTCCGTGACGCGGGCATCGACCCCACCGGCCGCATCGTCGTCGTCACCGACCCGGGCTCCGCGCTCGAGGCCGCGGCCATCGACGCCGGCTACCGGGTCTTCACCGCCGACCCGACCGTCGGCGGCCGCTACTCGGCCCTCACCGCGTTCGGTCTGGTGCCCTCCGGTCTCGCCGGAGCGGACATCGCCGAGCTGCTGGACGAGGCCGACGCCATCTCCGCGCTGCTGTCGGTCGACCTCGACGAGAACCCCGGGCTCGTGCTCGGTGCGGTCCTCGCCGGTACCGACCCGCTACGCGACAAGATCGCCATCGTGCCGGACGGCACCCACATCGTCGGGTTCGGCGACTGGGTGGAGCAGCTGATCGCGGAGTCGACCGGCAAGAGCGGACGTGGTCTGCTGCCCGTCGTCCTGCACGCCGACTCCCCCGAGGTCTCCGCAGCCCTGCCGGACGTCCAGGTCATCCGCCTGGTCGGTTCGCGCGAGGACGAGCGCCACATCGCCGAGGGCGAGGTCGAGATCACCGGGACGCTCGGTGGTCAGATCCTCGTCTGGGAGTACGCCGTCGCGGTCGCCGGGCGGCTGCTCGGCATCGACCCGTTCGACCAGCCCGACGTCGAGGCCGCCAAGGTCGCGACCCGTGCGCTGCTCGACGACCGTCCCGCGCCTGCGGAACCCGCGTTCACCGAGGACGGCATCGCCGTCTCCGCGACGCCGGGACTGCCGGTCGGGACGACGCTCGCAGAAGCCGTGACGGGCCTCCTGTCCGAACTGGACGCCACCGGCTACGTGGCGGTGCAGGCGTACGTCGACCGCACCACGAACCGTGACCTCGAGACGCTCCGCGACGCCCTGGCGGCGCGCACGCGTCGGCCGGTCACCTTCGGGTACGGCCCGCGGTTCCTGCACTCGACCGGGCAGTACCACAAGGGCGGACCCGCCACGGGAGTGTTCCTGCAGATCGTGGCGGACGAACCGGACGACCTGGCGATCCCGGGCCGGCCGTTCACGTTCGGCCAGCTCCTCCAGGCCCAGGCAGCGGGTGACGCGAGTGTCCTCGCGCAGCACGGCCGCCCGGTCCTCACCCTCACGACGTCGGACGTGCGCGCCGCCACCGCGGCCATCGCCTCCGCCGTCTCCCACTGACTCGTAAGGAGTTCACCGACTCATGTCACCGGTGGCAATCACCCCGGAGCACAACCCGCTCCGGCTGCCGACGGATCGTCGACTGAACCGGATCGCGGGACCGAGCACGCTCATCATCTTCGGCGTGACGGGCGACCTGTCACGCAAGAAGCTGATGCCGGCGGTCTACGACCTGGCCAACCGGGGGCTGCTGCCCCCGGGGTTCGCGCTCGTCGGCTTCGCCCGTCGCGACTGGGAGGACCAAGACTTCTCCCAGCTCGTGCACGACGCCGTCAAGGAGCACTCCCGCACCCCGTTCGACGAGGACGTCTGGCGTCAGCTCGAACAGGGCATCCGCTTCGTCCAGGGCTCGTTCGACGACCCCGAGGCGTTCCTGCAGCTCAAGCAGACCGTCGACGACCTGGACGCCGAGCGCGGGACGCTGGGCAACCACGCGTTCTACCTGTCCATCCCGCCGAAGATGTTCCCGGTGGTGACCGAGCAGCTGAAGCTGTCCGGCCTCACCGCGAAGCGCGAGGGCTCGTGGAGCCGCGTGGTCGTCGAGAAGCCGTTCGGCTCCGACCTCCGCACCGCGCGCGAGCTGAACGCGATCGTCGAGAGCGTCTTCGCGCCCGACGACGTGTTCCGCATCGACCACTACCTCGGCAAGGAGACCGTCCAGAACCTGCTGACGCTCCGGTTCGCGAACCAGATGTACGAACCCATCTGGAACTCGAACTACGTCGACCACGTGCAGATCACGATGGCCGAGGACATCGGCGTCGCCGGACGTGCCGCGTACTACGACGGCATCGGCGCGGCGCGCGACGTCATCCAGAACCACCTGCTGCAGCTCCTCGCGCTCACCGCGATGGAGGAGCCCGTCTCGTTCAAGGCCGCCGACCTGCGCGCCGAGAAGGAGAAGGTGCTGTCCGCCGTGCGGCTGCCCGAGGACCTGTCGACCGCCACGGCGCGTGGACAGTACGCGGGCGGCTGGCAGGGCGGCGAGAAGGTGCTCGGCTTCCTCGACGAGGCCGGGATGAACCCCGAGTCCGGCACCGAGACGTACGCCGCGATCAAGCTCGACATCGCGACCCGTCGCTGGCAGGGCGTCCCGTTCTACCTGCGCGCCGGCAAGCGGCTGGGGCGCCGTGTGACCGAGATCGCGATCGTCTTCAAGCGCGTCCCCGAGGACGTCTACGGCAACTCGCAGTCCCCCCTTGGTCAGAACGCGCTCGTGATCCGCGTCCAGCCGGACGAGGGCGTCACGCTCCGGTTCGGCTCGAAGGTCCCCGGCGTCGGCACCCAGGTGCGCGACGTGACGATGGACTTCGGCTACGGCCACGCCTTCACCGAGGCATCCCCCGAGGCGTACGAGCGACTCATCCTCGACGTGCTGCTCGGTGACCCGCCGCTGTTCCCGCGGCACCAGGAGGTCGAGCTGTCCTGGAAGATCCTCGACCCGATCGAGGAGTTCTGGGCCACGCAGGGCCAGCCCGAGCAGTACCGTCCCGGCACGTGGGGTCCGGCGTCCGCCGATGCCCTGCTCGCCCGCGACGGCCGGACCTGGAGGCGTCCATGAAGATCGACCTGCCGAACACCACGGTCTCGAAGATCCAGAAGAAGCTCGTCCACATCCGCGAAGAGGGCGGCGCAGTCGCCCTCGGTCGTGTCCTCACGCTGATCATCTCGACGGCCCTCGGCCACGAGGAAGAAGCGATCGAGGCCGCGAACGAGGCGTCCCGCGAGCACCCGATGCGCGTGATCATCGTGTCGAAGAACGACGGCGACACGAAGTCGCCCGGCCGTCTCGACGCGCAGATCCGCGTGGGCAGCGACGCGGGTGCCAGCGAGGTCATCGTCCTCCGCGCCTACGGCGAGACCGCGACCGACGAGGAGAGCCTGGTCACGGGCCTGCTCCTGCCGGACGCCCCGGTCGTGGCCTGGTGGCCGCAGACCGCGCCGTCGCAGCCGTCGGCCTCGGCACTGGGCCGCATCGCCCAGCGCCGGATCACCGACGCCGCCGCGCAGAAGGACCCGAACGGCGCGATCGAGGCCCTCGGTGCCTCGTACGTTCCGGGCGACACCGACTTCGCGTGGACCCGACTGACCCTGTGGCGGAACCAGCTCGCCGCGGCGCTCGACCAGCCGCCGTACGAGCCCATCACGGGCGTCGAGGTGACGGGCGCGTCGGACAGCCCGTCGACGATCCTGCTCGCCGCGTGGCTGCAGCTCCAGCTCGAGGTGCCGGTGACGGTCACCACGTCGCCGCGTGCGACCGGCTCGAGCGGCATCCACGGCGTCAAGCTCGTGCGCGAGTCGGGCACCATCGACCTCGAGCGTTCCCTGGTGGACGTCGCGACGCTCTCGATGCCCGGTCAGCCCACGCACGACCTGTCGCTGCCACGCCGCAACCTGCGTGACTGCCTGGCCGAGGAACTCCGTAGACTCGACCCGGACGTCCTCTTCGGAGACGTCGTCAAGCACGGGGTTCCCCAGCTGCGCGAGACCATCGCCCGCTGAGCACCCCACAACGGTCGGGTCGTCTGTCTGGTGCAGGCGGCCCGACCGGACCGAAGGCGGTCGTACGACCGGTCGGCCGCCACGAACACGGGAGTCACGTGACCAACGAACGGCGGGTGCTCGTGCACCCGGACAAGCAGGCCCTCGGCGCTTCGGTCGCCGCACGCTTCATCACCAAGATCATCGACGTGCTCGACGAGCAGGAGCGCGCCGACATCGCGATCAGCGGTGGCTCGGTGTCGTCCCTCGTCCTCGCCGCCATCGGCCAGTCGCCGGCGCGCGAGAGCGTCGACTGGTCGAAGGTCCACGTCTGGTGGGTCGACGAGCGCTGGGTGCCGGCCGGTGACGCCGACCGCAACACCACGGGGACGCAGACCGACTTCTTCGACCACGTCGACATCCCGGAGTCGAACATCCACCCGATGCCCGCGTCCGACGCCGGCATCGACATCGAAGCGGCCGCGCTGCAGTACGAGCGTGAGCTGCAGGACGCCGCGTACGAGGGTGCCGTCGCTCCGCGCTTCGACATCACGCTGCTCGGTGTCGGCCCCGACGGGCACACCGCGTCGCTCTTCCCCGAGTTCCCGCAGCTCACGGTCACCGACCGCGCCGTCGTGTCGGTCGACGACTCCCCCAAGCCGCCGCCGCAGCGCCTGACGGTCACCTACCCGGTGATCAACGCCTCGCAGCGCGTGTGGGTCATCCTGTCCGGTGCCGAGAAGGCGTCGGTCCTCGGGCTCGCCCTGGCGGGCGCCTCCGTCGAGGACGTCCCCGTCGGCGGCGTCCAGGGTCGCAAGCGCACCGTGTTCTTCGTGGACGAGGACGCCGCGCGCGACGTCCCCGAGAACCTCATCGCGTCGACGTACTAGACGCGCGTCCTGCCTGACGGGAGGCCCGGTGCCAGCTGGCACCGGGCCTCCCGTCCGTCTGTGGTCGCTCCCACCGCTCCCACCGCCGCCCCACACCCGCTCGCCGGCGCCGAGCGGTCAAGAAGTGTCGCCTGAACGCGGGCCCGGGCGACAGAACCCGCCGCCGCAGCGAACCGCACGCGGCATGTCGTGACCACTCGGCGAGCCGGCTCTCCGCGCGGCACCCGGCAACTGAACGATTGCGACACCCCGCCGACACGACGCCGAGCGGTCAAGAGCTGTCGGCTGCGGGCGTCGCAGGCGACAGAACGTGCCACCACCGCGAGCCGCACACGGCGCGTCGTGACCACTCGGCGAGTAAGCCCCCGCGCGGTGAGCACTGCCAACCGCGCCCACGGCGCACGAAGGCCCCCACACCATCGCGGTGCGGGGGCCTTCGTCAGTGTGTGGGCGCTACGCCTTCTTGGCGGCGGTACCGCGACGCTCGCGGAGCTGCTGGAGCGCGTCCTCGAGGAGCTGCGCTGCCTCTTCCTCAGTCCGACGCTCCTTCACGTACGCGAGGTGCGTCTTGTAGGGCTCCGTCTTGGAGACCACGGGAGGGTTCTCCTTGTCGCGCCCGGCGGGGAGCCCGCTCGACGGCGAATCGACCGTCTCGGGGATCTCTTCGTCCGGGAGGTTCGCGGCGAAGTACCGCACGACCTCGTTGCCGAGGGCGTCCCAGTAGGAGATCGCCACACGCTCGGCCTGGACACCACGGTCCTGTTCGCCCATCGGTCCGGCGCCGACGCGGGACCCTCGGATTGCACTGCCTCCGCTAGCCATGGATCAGACCCCCGCCGTGAACTTGTTGATGAGACCGAGCACGATGATGGAGACGATCCAGACCAGACCGAGGATCACCGTGATGCGGTTGAGGTTGCGCTCGGCGACGCCGGACGCCCCGAGGTTGCTCGTCACGCCGCCACCGAACATGTCGGAGAGGCCGCCACCGCGGCCCTTGTGCAGGAGGATGAGGAGCGTGAGCAGGAGGCTCGTGATTGCGAGCAGGACCTGCAGCACGACGGAGAGTATCGCCACGACGTACCTTTCGTGTCAGTCAGCCGTACCAGTGTACCGGCCGCGCGGGGCACGGCCGGTACACGGACGGGAGTGGTGCGGACTACAGCCCGACGCCAGCCGGTGTGGCTACAGCCCGACGTGCTGGCGGAACCGGGCGATCGCCGCGAACTCCTGCACGTCGAGGGATGCGCCGCCGACGAGGGCGCCGTCGATGTCGGGCTCACGGAGGAACCCGGCGATGTTGCCGGACTTGACCGAACCGCCGTACAGGACGCGCGTGTCGGCAGCGGCCTGGTCGCCCCAGGCAGCAGCGATGCCGCGACGGATCGCGGCGCACTCGTCCTGCGCCTGCTCGGCGGTGGCCGCCTGGCCGGAACCGATCGCCCAGACGGGCTCGTAGGCGACGACGATGTCGGACGGCTGCACGGCGTCGAGCACGACGCGGAGCTGCTCGACCGGCACGACGCCGGCGCCGCGCTGTTCGCGCTGCTCACCGGTCTCGCCGACGCAGACGACCGGCACGAGGCCGTGCTTGACGGCCGCGGCGGTCTTGGCCGCGACGACCTCGTCGGTCTCACCGTGCAGCGTGCGCCGCTCGGAGTGTCCGACGATGACGTACTGCGCGTCGAGCGCCGACAGGAACGCGCCGGAGACGTCGCCGGTGTAGGCACCGGAGTCGTACTGCGACAGGTCCTGCGCACCGAAGTGGATCGGCAGCTTGTCGGCCGAGATGAGCGTCTGCACGCTCCGCAGGTCGGTGAAGGGCGGGAACACCGCGACCTCGACGTCCTCGAAGTCGTGGCGGGCGTCCTTCAGGGTCCAGGCGAGCTTCTGGACCGTGGCGATGGCCTGGAGGTGGTCCAGGTTCATCTTCCAGTTACCCGCAATGAGCGGCGTGCGGGTCATGCGGACCACCCCAATGCTTCAAGTCCGGGAAGCGACTTGCCCTCGAGGAACTCGAGGCTCGCACCGCCACCGGTCGAGATGTGCCCGAACTGGTCGTCCGAGAAGCCGAGCGAGCGGACCGCAGCAGCGGAGTCGCCACCACCGACCACACCGAGGCCGTCGACCTCGGTCAGGGCCTTGGCGACGGTCTTCGTGCCGGCGGCGAAGGCCGGGAACTCGAACACGCCCATCGGACCGTTCCAGAACACCGTCTTCGAACCGGACACCGCCGACGCGAACCGCGCCGCCGTCTCCGGACCGATGTCGAGGCCGATGCCGTCGGTGCCGAACGACGACGACTCGATCGCGTCGGCCGCCACCGTCTCGTGCGCCGCGTCGGCGGAGAACCCGGAGGCCACCACGACGTCGGTCGGCAGGTCGATCGTCACGCCGAGCTCCTTCGCCCGCGAGAGGTACTCGCGGACGACGTCGAGCTGGTCGGCTTCGAGCAGCGACTTCGCCACCCCGTGGCCCTGGGCCGCGAGGAAGGTGAAGAGCATGCCGCCGCCGATGCACAGCGTGTCGACCTTGGGCAGGATGTGGTCGATGACGCCGAGCTTGTCGCTGACCTTCGAGCCACCGAGCACGACCGTGTACGGCCGTTCCGGCGAGGAGGTCAGGCGCTCGAGCACCCGCAGTTCGGTCTCGATGAGCGAACCGGCTGCGCTGGGCAGCGCGGACGCGAGTTCGTAGACCGAGGCCTGCTTGCGGTGCACGACACCGAAGCCGTCGGAGACGAAGGCGTCACCGAGAGCCGCGATGCGGTCCGCGAAGGCGGACCGCGCGGCAGCGTCCTTCGAGGTCTCCTCCGGGTTGAACCGGAGGTTCTCGAGCAGCAGGACGTCACCGTCCTCGAGGGCCTCGGCGGCTGCGGTCGCCTCGTCGCCGACGGTCTCGCCGACGAACGTGACCTCTTTGCCGAGCAGCTCGGAGAGCCGCTGGCCGACCGGCGCGAGCGAGAACTCCGGCTTGGGTTCCCCGTCGGGGCGGCCCAGGTGGGAGATCACGATGACGCGCGCGCCGGCGGTGATGAGGGTGTTGAGGGTCGTCAGGGACGCCCGCACGCGGCCGTCGTCCGTGATCGTGCCGTCCTTGAGCGGGACGTTCAGGTCACAACGGACGACGACGCGCTTGCCGGCGAGGTCGCCGAGGTCCTCGAGGGTGCGGAGGGCCATGTGTTACAGACGCTCGCCGACGTACTCGGTCAGGTCGACGAGACGGTTCGAGTAGCCCCACTCGTTGTCGTACCACGAGGTGATCTTCACGAGACCGCCGATGACCTTGGTCAGGCCGGAGTCGTAGATCGACGAGTGCGGGTCCGTCGTGATGTCGGTCGACACCAGCGGGTCCTCGCTGTAGAGCAGGATGCCCTTGAGCGGGCCCTCTGCGGCCTCCTTGTACGCGGCGTTGATCTCGTCGACGGTGACCTCGGACTTGGTCTCGAGGGTGAGGTCGGTGATCGAGCCGGTCGGCACCGGGACGCGGAGCGCGAAGCCGTCGAGCTTGCCGGCGAGCTCCGGCATGACCTGGCCGATGGCCTTGGCGGCACCGGTCGAGGTCGGGACGATGTTCAGCGCGGCCGCACGGGCACGACGGGGGTCCTTGTGCGGGCCGTCCTGCAGGTTCTGGTCGGCGGTGTAGGCGTGGATCGTGGTCATGAGGCCACGCTCGATCCCGAACTTGTCGTTGAACACCTTGGCGAGCGGCGCGAGGCTGTTCGTGGTGCAGGACGCGTTCGAGATGATGTTGTGGTTCGCCGGGTCGTACTGGTCCTCGTTCACGCCGAGGACGATGGTGACGTCGTCACCGGTGGCCGGGGCGGAGATGATGACCTTCTTGGCGCCCGCGTCGATGTGCTTCTGCGCATCGGCGGCCTTGGTGAAGAAGCCGGTCGACTCGATGACGATGTCGACGCCCAGCTCGCCCCAGGGGAGGTTGGCGGGGTCGCGCTCCGCGAGGACCTTGATGGCCTTGCCGTCGACGACGATGTTGTCGCCGTCGAGCTCGACGGAGACGCCGAGACGACCCGTGATGGAGTCGAACTTCAGCAGGTTCGCCAGCGCGGCGTTGTCGGTGAGGTCGTTCACCGCCACGATCTCGAGGTCGGAGCCCTTCGCGAGGGCGGCCCGGAAGAAGTTGCGGCCGATACGGCCGAAGCCGTTGATACCGATCTTGACGGTCAATGGATCTCCTGGTGGGTGTGGAGCGCCCGAGGGGCGCTGCTTTCGGAGGGCGCTGGCCCTGTCGGGCCCGCGTGTGGTGGACGATACGCCCCGTAACGTCGCCGTAACGACCCTAGCAGTCGGACCCTGCCAGGCAGTGCGGTGTGACGGTCCGTCCGGACGGTCGTCCGCAACGTCCGGAACGACGTCGGTGCGGCCCGTGGGCGCCCCCACAGAACGGACGGGAGGCGCGGTGCCAGCTGGCACCGCGCCTCCCGTCACGCAGGTCGGACGACCCGTCTCAGACGCCCTCGAGCTCCTCGGGGACGCTCGCTTCCGTCCCGGGGATGCCGAGGTCGGACGCGCGCTTGTCGGCCATGGCGAGGAGTCGGCGGATGCGACCGGCGATGGCGTCCTTCGTCATGGGCGGATCGGCGTGCTGGCCGAGCTCGTCGAGCGACGCGTCGCGGTGCTGCAGGCGCAGCGCGCCGGCGTACTGCAGGTGGTCGGGGACCTCGTCGCCGAGGATCTCGAGCGCGCGCTCGACGCGCGCGCAGGCGGCGACGGCGGCCTGCGCCGAGCGGCGGAGGTTGGCGTCGTCGAAGTTGACGAGGCGGTTCGCGGTCGCACGGACCTCGCGACGCTGCCGCATCTCCTCCCAGTCGGCGGTGGTGCGGGCCGCACCCATCACCGTGAGCATCTGGCCGATGGCCTCGCCGTCGCGGATGACGACGCGGTGGACGCCACGGACCTCGCGGCCCTTCGCGGCGACACCGAGACGCGACGCGGCACCGACGAGGGCCATGGCGGCCTCGTTGCCGGGGCACGTGACCTCGAGCGCTGCAGCCCGGCCCGGGTCGGTCAGGGTGCCGGAGGCGAGGAACGCACCGCGCCAGATCGCGGCGAGGTCCTCGCGGTTGCCAGTGGTGAGCCGGTTCGGCAGCCCGCGGACGGGGCGACGACGGGCGTCCATCAGACCGGTCTGGCGTGCGAGGGTCTCCCCCGCCTCGAGCACGCGGACCAGGTAGCGGGTGCCACGACGGGACGACGCGGACGAACCCACCGACGCCTCGCTGCGGACGCCGTACAGCTCGGCGAGGTCCTTGCGGACCCGGTGCACGATGATCCGGGTGTCGAGCTCCACCTCGACCGCGATGCGGCCCGAGATGACGTGCAGGCCACCCGCGAACCGGAGGATCGTGGCCAGTTCGGCGGCGCGGACCGTGTTGCGGTTCACGGCGACCCTGGCCAGTTCGTCCTTGACCTCGGCAGTCAACGGCACAGCATCATTCCTAACGTTCATCTGGTGGTCCCGCGATTCCGGCGGCACGTGCGTGGGGAGCGGCCGGAGGGACGGTCACTCCCGGCCGAGATCTCGGTTCTTCACACGCACGGCGACGCCAGGCATCCCGCGGAGGAGGTTCGCCAACTCGGCGACGATGGCGACCGAGCGGTGCTTCCCGCCGGTACAGCCGATGGCGATCGTAGCGTGTCTTTTGTTCTCGCGCTGGTACCCCTCGAGCACCGGCTCGAGCACGGAGACGTACCGATCGACGAACGGACGGGCTCCGGCCTGGGCCAGGACGTAGTCCGAGACGGGCTGGTCGAGGCCCGTGTGGGCCCGGAGTTCCGGGACCCAGTAGGGGTTCGGCAGGAACCGGACGTCGGCCACCATGTCGGCGTCGGCGGGCAGTCCGTACTTGAACCCGAAGCTCATGAGCGTCACCTGAACACCCACGAAGTGATCGTCGGCGAACTGCTCGGTGACGGTGTTCGCGAGCTGGTGGATGTTGAGGTCCGAGGTGTCGATCACCATGTCGGACGCCTCGCGCAGTCCGGCCAACCGGGTCCGCTCGCGCGCGATGCCGTCGAGCAGGGTGTCCTCGCCCTGGAGCGGGTGGGGTCGTCGGACCTGCTCGAAGCGCCGCACCAGGACGGCTTCGGTGGCTTCCAGGAACAGCACCCGGACCCGTGCGGACGTGGTCGACCGCACCTGTTCGACCGCGTGCTCCGGGTCCGTGAATAACCGTCCGCCGCGGACGTCGACGACCGTCGCGATCTTCGGGATCTTCTCGCCGGCGCGGTCGGCCAGTTCGGTGAGCGGTGCCAGCATCTGCGTCGGCAGGTTGTCGACGACGTACCAGCCGAGGTCTTCGAGGGCCTTGCCGACCGTCGAACGCCCGGCCCCGGACATGCCGGTGACGATGAGGATGTCGTGCTGCGACGCGTGCGCGGTCGCTGTGGCGCTGTCGGTCATCTGGGAGTGGGCTCCGTCGTGGCGGCCCGGGCGCGTCGCCCGGGGAGGTCTCGGCTGCGGGACCAGGGTATCGCCCGACAGGTGTCGGGAGGCACGGGATGCGTCACGTGGGCAGCTGCGGACCGTCGTGGGTCACGTCGGGGACCCGCACCGGGCCTCCTGGGAGCGGCGCAGCGTCCGCGGGGTCCGCTGGGTCCGCCGGGTCCGCGGTTTCTGTCGGGACCGTCTCGGCGTCCGGCGCGCTCGTCGGGCTCGCCGTGCTGGTGGCCGGCGCGCTCGTCGGGGTCTGCTGCAGCTTCGTGACGACCGCCGCGGCGGTCGCCGGACCGACACCGTTGACCTCGCTGATCTCGTCGGCCGTGGCCTCGCGCAGCCGTGCCACGGACCCGAAGTGCTTGAGCAGCGCGTTCACCCGCGACGGCCCGAGCCCGGGGATCTCCGACAGCCGGGACCGCACGTCGCGCTTGCGGCGGGTGCGCTGGTGCGTGATCGCGAACCGGTGCGCCTCGTCGCGGATGCGCTGGATGAGGAAGAGCGCCTCGGAGTTGCGCGGCATGATCACCGGGAAGTCGTCGTCGGGCAGCCAGAGCTCCTCGAGACGCTTCGCGATGCCGACCAGCGCGATGTCCTGCACCCCGGCTTCGTCCAGCGCGCGCTTGGCGGCCTGCACCTGGGGTTGTCCGCCGTCGACGATGAGCAGTTGCGGGCGGTAGGCGAACCGCTTCGAGGGCTTGGAGCCCTCGACCACCTCGGCGCTCGTCACGTCGGGGACGTCCGGCAGGTCCGCGTCCTCGTCGAGGCGCGCCAGACGCCGCGTGAGCACCTGGTACATGCTGTCGGTGTCGTCGGTGGTCTCGGCGATCGTGTAGCGGCGGTACTGGTCCTTGCGGGGCAGGCCGTCCTCGAACACCACCATCGACGCCACGACGTTCGTGCCCTGCAGGTGCGAGATGTCGTAGCACTCCATGCGGAGCGGGGCCTCGGTCATGCCGAGGGCGTCCTGGATGTCGGCGAGGGCCGCGGAGCGCGTCGTGTAGTCGGCGGACCGCTTCGTCTTGTAGAGCATCAGCGCCTGGGCGGCGTTCTGCGCGGCAGTGCGGGCCAGGCCGGCACGGTCACCGCGTTGCGCCGTGCTGAGCTTCGTGCCGCGGCCGCCCCGTCGTTCGCTGAGCCACTGCTGCAGTGCGTCGGCGTCCTCGGGCAGGGTCGGCACCACGACCTCGCGCGGGGGTTCCTCGGCGACGGCGGCCGGCGTGAGCTCGTTGTCGGCGTAGACGCCCTGCACGATCTGCTCGACCAGGTCACCGGTCGAGATGTCGAGCTCCTTGTCGACGACCCACCCGCGGACACCGCGGATGCGCCCGCCACGGACCGAGAACAGCTGGACGGCAGCGGCGAGTTCGTCCTCGGCGATGCCGAACAGGTCGAGGTCCACCGAGTCGCGGAGCACCACGGCGGACTTCTCGAGCACGGCCTCGAGCGCCTCGACCTGGTCGCGGAACTTCGCGGCCTGTTCGTACTGCATGGCGTCGGCCGATGCGCCCATACGCTGGCGCAGCTCGGTGATCACCCGGCGGTCGTAGCTGTTCATGAACCGCACGAACTCCTCGACGAGCGCACGGTGCTCCTCGATGGTGACGCGCTGCGAGCACGGACCGCCGCACTTGCCGATCTGCCCGGGGAAGCAGGGCTTGCCCGTCTGCATCGCGCGCTTGTACGAGGAGTCCGAGCAGGTGCGGATCGGGAACACCTTGATCATCAGGTCGATGGTGTCGTGCACCGCCCAGATCTTCGGGTACGGCCCGAAGTACTTCGCGCCCTTGATCTTCCGGTTCCGCGTGACCATCACCCGTGGGGCCTCGTCCGCCATGGTGATCGCCATGTACGGGTACGACTTGTCGTCACGGAACTTGACGTTGAACGGCGGGTCGAACTCCTTGATCCAGGTGTACTCGAGCTGCAGTGCCTCGATCTCGGAGCCGACCGTCGTCCACTCGACGCTGCGGGCCGTCAGCACCATCCGCCGGGTGCGTTCGTGCAGCGTCGGCAGCGGTGCGAAGTAGTTGCTCAGCCGGGCGCGGAGGTTCTTCGCCTTGCCGACGTAGAGCACCCGGCCTGCCTCGTCACGCCATCGGTAGACGCCCGGGTCGGTCGGGATCTCCCCCGCCTTCGGGCGCCACGGAACGGTGTCCGCCACCTACCGTGCACCCGCCTTCTGCTTGGTCGACTTGCCCGGTCGGCTCGCCGTGCGGGCCTCCACCGCCTGCTGCTTGCCGACCCGGGCGTCCTGTGCGTCGAAGATCTCCCGCAGGAAGACGCCCGTGAAGCTCTCCGGCACGTCCGCCACGTGCTCCGGGGTGCCGGTCGCGAGCACCGTACCGCCGCCGGCGCCACCCTCTGGGCCCATGTCGATGACCCAGTCGGCCGACTTGATCACGTCGAGGTTGTGCTCGATCGTGATGACGGTGTTGCCCTTGTCGACCAGGCTCTGCAGCACGATGAGCAGCTTGCGGACGTCCTCGAAGTGCAGACCCGTCGTCGGCTCGTCGAGCACGTACACGGTGCGGCCGTTCGAGCGGCGCTGCAGCTCGGTGGCGAGCTTGACGCGCTGCGCCTCGCCGCCGGAGAGCGTGGTCGCGCTCTGACCCAGACGGACGTACCCGAGGCCCACGTCGACGAGCGTCGCCATGTACCGGTGGATCGCGGAGATCGGTTCGAAGAACTCGGCCGCCTCGCTGATCGGCATGTCCAGGACCTCGGAGATGCTCTTGCCCTTGTAGTGGACCTGGAGCGTCTCGCGGTTGTAGCGCGCGCCGCCGCAGACCTCGCACGCGACGTAGACGTCGGGCAGGAAGTTCATCTCGATCTTGATCGTGCCGTCGCCGGAGCAGTTCTCGCACCGGCCGCCCTTGACGTTGAAGCTGAACCGACCGGGCTGGTAGCCACGGGTCTTCGCCTCGGGTGTCTCGGCGAACAGCTGACGGATCCGGTCGAACACGCCCGTGTAGGTCGCCGGGTTCGACCGCGGTGTGCGGCCGATCGGGGCCTGGTCGACGTGCACGACCTTGTCCAGCTGGTCGAGGCCCTTGACGCGGGTGTGCTTGCCGGCGATGTGCCGGGCGCCGTTGAGCTGGTTCGCGAGCACCTTGTACAGGATGTCGTTGACCAGGGTGGACTTGCCCGACCCGCTCACGCCGGTCACCGCGGTGAACACCCCGAGCGGGAAGTCGGCGTCGATCGTCTTGAGGTTGTTCGCCCGTGCGCCCTGCACGCTGATGGTGCGCTTCAGGTTGACCTTGCGACGCTCGGCGGGGACCTCGATCGCACGACGGCCGGCGAGGTAGTCCCCCGTCACCGACTCGCGGTTCGCGATGATGCCCTCGTACGAGCCCGAGTGCACGACGTTGCCGCCGTTGACACCGGCCCCGGGGCCGATGTCGACGACCCAGTCGGCCGTGCGGATGGTGTCCTCGTCGTGCTCGACGACGATCAACGTGTTGCCGAGGTCCTTGAGCTTGACCAGGGTGTCGATGAGGCGGCGGTTGTCCCGCTGGTGCAGCCCGATGCTCGGCTCGTCGAGCACGTACAGCACGCCGGTCAGGCCGGACCCGATCTGCGTCGCGAGACGGATGCGCTGTGCTTCGCCACCGGAGAGCCCGCCGGCGCCGCGCGCCAGGGTCAGGTAGTTCAGGCCGACCTCGAGCAGGAACTCGAGGCGCGCCCGGATCTCGCGCAGGACCGCCGCGGCGATGTGCGCTTCGCGGTCGGTGAGCGTCAGGGTGTCCATGAACGCGTACGCGTTGTCGAGGGACATGTCGGTGACGTCGGCGATGCTGCGGCCGTCGACCGTGACCGCCAGGACCTCGGGCTTGAGGCGTGTGCCCTCGCACACCGGGCACGGGACCTCGCGCAGGTAGCCCTGGAAGCGCTGGCGCTGCGAGTCCGACTCGGCCTCGGCGAACTTGCGCTCGATGTAGGGCATGACGCCCTCGAACCCGCTGGTGTAGCGCATCTCGCGGCCGAAGCGGTTGCGCCAGGAGACCGACACCTGGAAGTCCTTGCCCGTCAGGATCGCGGCCTGCACCGAGGCGTCGAGCTGGCTCCACGGGGTGTCGAGCGTGAACCCGAGGTCCTTGCCGAGGCCGGCGAGGAGCTTCTCGAAGTACGAGTACAGCCCGCTCGCTCCGGTCCAGGGCAGCAGGACGCCGTCGCGCAGCGAGGCATCGGGGTCGCCGAGCACCAGGTCCGGGTCCACCGACATGCGCGTGCCGAGCCCGGAGCACTCCGGGCAGGCGCCGAACGGCGCGTTGAACGAGAACGTGCGGGGCTCGATCTCGGTCAGCGCGAGCGGGTGGTTGTTCGGGCAGGACAGGTTCTCGGAGTAGGTGCGCACGGCGCCGGGTCCGTCGTGGTCGACCAGGTCGATGCCGACGGTGCCACCGGTCAGGCGCAGTGCCGTCTCGAGCGAGTCGGTGAGCCGACCGAGGATGTCCTCGTTCGACACCAGACGGTCGACGATCACCGAGATGTCGTGCTTGACCTGCTTCTTGAGCTTCGGCGGTTCGCTGAGCTGGATGCGCTCACCGTCGACGATCGCGCGGGCGTAGCCGGACGCCGCGAGTTCCTGGAAGAGGTCGACGAACTCGCCCTTCTTCTTGGAGATGACCGGGGCGAGCACCTGGAAGCGCGTGCCGGACTCGAACTCCATGAGCTGGTCGGCGATCTGCTGCACGGTCTGCTTGCTGATGACCTCGCCGCACGTCGGGCAGTGCGGCACCCCGATGCGCGCCCAGAGCAGACGCATGTAGTCGTAGACCTCGGTGATCGTGCCCACCGTCGACCGCGGGTTGCGGTTCGTCGACTTCTGGTCGATCGACACCGCGGGCGACAGCCCTTCGATGAAGTCGACGTCGGGCCGGTCGACCTGGCCGAGGAACTGCCTGGCGTACGCGGACAGGGACTCGACGTAGCGTCGCTGGCCCTCGGCGAAGATCGTGTCGAAGGCCAGCGACGACTTGCCGGATCCGGACAGGCCGGTGAACACCACGAGGGAGTCACGGGGGATCTCGAGGTCGACGTTCCGGAGGTTGTGCACCCGGGCCCCGCGGACGCTGAGCGTCGAGGAGCCGGTCGGGACGGTCACGCCGGGGAGGTGGGGGTCGGTCGGCTCGCCGAAGGCGTTCCGGCCCGAGGTCGCGGTGCCGCGGTCAGAGGTGATTGTCATCGCCGTCGATTCTACGAAAGGGGTCCGACATCCGCCCGCGAGTCGGTGGTCAGACGAGTGCGTCGAGAGCGAACGCGGCCCCGGAACGACGCTCGCTGGCCGTCCAGAGACGCGCAGCGGCGGTCCGGTCGTGGGCGCGCGGCTCGGCACGGACCACGGCTGCGGGTCCGCGCAGCTGCATCCACCCGGCCGGTCCCCAGTACTCCCCCGAGCGCACGTCCGCGGCGACCGCAGCGTGCACGAGGGGCTCGGCACCGGCGTCCTTGCCCTGGGCGTACAGCCGCTGCGCCGGACGAGTCCACGCGGGTTCCGGGCGCGACGGTGCGACGTCCGGGCGCTCCGGCGAGAGCGCGTCGAGCGACAGCCCGGGGTGCGCGACCACGCTGGCGACGGACGAACCCGCATCCGCCAACCGCTGGGCGAGTTCGAAGCCGAACAGCATCACCGCGAGCTTGCTGCGGCCGTACTGCCGGTAGCTGGAGTAGTGGCCGACGCGGAACGGGTCGCCCGTGTCGAGGCTGGCCCACCGGTGTGCGATCGACCCGAGGTGCACGACGCGACCGCCACGCTGTTCGAGCAGCGGCATCGTCAGCGCCGTCCAGGCGAAGTGCCCCAGGTGGTTCGTGCCGATCTGCAGCTCGGTGTCCTGTGCGGTGGCGCTCGGGGTCGAGGCCCCGACGACGCCGGCGTTGTTCACGATCGCGTCGACGCCGTCCGGTTCGAGGGCCGCGAGCTCGTCGGCGGCGACACGGACGGAGTCGAGGTCGGCGAGATCGAGGTGGACGTGCGCCAACGACGCCCCGTCCACGTGCCGCCGGATGCTCTGCTCCGCCGCTGCGGCCCGACCCCGGTCGCGGGTGGCGAGCACGACCCGGTGCCCCGACGCGGCCAGCTGCTCTGCCGCGTGGTACCCGAGGCCCGCGCTCGCCCCGGTTACGACGACCGTGCGACGACCGTCAGCTGACATGCCCGGCCGACTCCATCTGCCGCAGCGCCTTCTTCAGGTCCTGCACCTCGTCGCGGAGTCGCGCGGCGAGCTCGAACTTCAGCTCGGCCGCGGCCTGCAGCATCTGGTCGTTGAGGTCGCCGATCGTCGCCTCGAGCTGGGTCGCGCCCTCGCCCGCGATGCCGCCGCGCTTCAGGTTGGGCGTGGGCGAGCGGCGACCGTCGGCACCGGGACGACCCTGCAGCAGCGCCTTGGTGTCGTCGTTCTCGCGCTGCAGCACCTCGGTGATGTCGGCGATCTTCTTGCGGAGCGGCTGCGGGTCGATGCCGCGCTCCAGGTTGTACGCGACCTGCTTCTCGCGACGACGATCGGTCTCCTCGATCGCGGTCTTCATCGAGTCGGTCATCTTGTCGGCGTACATGAGCACCTGGCCCGACACGTTGCGGGCCGCGCGACCGATCGTCTGGATGAGCGACGTGGACGACCGCAGGAAGCCTTCCTTGTCGGCGTCGAGGATGGCCACCAGGGACACCTCGGGTAGGTCGAGGCCTTCTCGCAGCAGGTTGATGCCGACGAGCACGTCGTAGACGCCCTGTCGCAGTTCGGTCAGGAGCTCGACGCGCTTGAGCGTGTCGACGTCGGAGTGCAGGTACCGCACCCGCACACCGGCGTTGCCGAGGAAGTCGGTCAACTCTTCCGCCATGCGCTTCGTCAGGGTCGTGACGAGCACGCGCTCGTCCTTGTCGACGCGCTGCTTGATCTCCTCGAGCAGGTCGTCGATCTGGCCGTCGCTCGGCTTCACCACGATCTCGGGGTCGACCAGGCCGGTCGGACGGATGATCTGCTCGACGACGCTGTCAGTGATGCCGAGCTCGTACCGACCGGGCGTCGCCGACAGGAAGACCTTCTGCCCGACGCGGTCGAGGAACTCCTCGAACCGCAGCGGACGGTTGTCGAGGGCGCTCGGCAGCCGGAACCCGTGGTCGACCAGGGTGCGCTTGCGCGAGGCGTCGCCTTCGTACATCGCGCCGATCTGCGGCACGGTGACGTGCGACTCGTCGATGACGATGAGGAAGTCGTCGGGGAAGTAGTCGATGAGGCAGTGCGGTGCCTCGCCCGCGACGCGGCCGTCCATGTGCCGCGAGTAGTTCTCGATGCCCGAGCAGAAGCCGATCTGCTCCATCATCTCGATGTCGAACGTGGTGCGCATGCGGAGCCGCTGGGCCTCGAGCAGCTTGCCCTGTCCCTCGAGCTCGGCCAGGCGCTCGGCGAGCTCCGCCTTGATGTCGACGATGGCGCGGTGCATGACGTCGGTGTCGGCGACGTAGTGCGACGCCGGGAAGATCGACACGGCGGGCAGGTCGTTGATCACGTTGCCCGTCAGCGGGTGCAGCGACGAGAGCGCTTCGACCTCGTCGCCGAACATCTCGATCCGGATGGCGTGCTCTTCGTACATCGGGATGATCTCGATGGTGTCGCCGCGCACGCGGAAGGTGCCACGGGCGAAGTCGACGTCGTTGCGCTGGTACTGCATCGAGACGAACTTGCGCACGAGCTGGTCGCGCGAGATCGTCTGCCCGACGTGCAGTGCCACCGAGGCGTTCATGTACTGCTCGGGTGTGCCGAGGCCGTAGATGCAGGACACCGTCGACACCACGACGACGTCGCGCCGGCTGAGCAGCGAGTTGGTCGTCGAGTGCCGGAGCCGCTCGACCTCGGCGTTGACCGAGGAGTCCTTCTCGATGAAGGTGTCCGTCTGCGGGACGTACGCCTCGGGCTGGTAGTAGTCGTAGTACGACACGAAGTACTCGACCGCGTTGTTCGGCATCAGACTGCGGAACTCGTTCGCCAACTGCGCGGCGAGGGTCTTGTTGTGCGCGAGCACGAGCGTCGGCCGCTGCACCTGCTCGATGAGCCAGGCGGTCGTCGCCGACTTGCCCGTACCGGTCGCACCGAGCAGCACGACGTCGGTCTCACCGGCGTTGATGCGCCCGGCGAGCTCGGCGATTGCCGCTGGCTGGTCGCCACTCGGCGTGTACTCGCTGATGACCTCGAACGGACGTACCGCTCGGGTCGGTTCGATCGCAACACCCATGGCCTCAACGGTAGTCGGCACCCCTGACACCGGCGCCCCTGCTCGCCCTGGGCGTATCGTCCTCGCCAAGCAGCCTCCAAGTCCGCTGATAACCAGCGGGCATAGCGTCCGGTCCGTTCAGCAACCCGATCGCTCCGCACGTCCCCGACGAGCCAGCACGAGCCACACCCGAAGAGGCCCCATGACGACGGCGACCCCCGCCGCACCGACGAAGGGCACCCCGTTCCGCGGACGCATCCGCGGACGAGTGCTCCTCCTGCTCTGCTTCATGTACGCGATCTCGTACATCGACCGGACGAACATCTCGACGGCGCTGCCGCACATCACCGAGGAGTTCGGCTTCAACGAGGCCACCGCGGGCCTGATCGTGTCCGCGTTCTCACTGCCCTACGCGCTGCTGCAGGTCTTCGGCGGCACGATCAGCGAGAAGTTCGGACCGCGCAAGGCCCTCTTCGTCATCACCGTGGTGTGGGGCGTCGCGACACTGTGGACCGGCTTCGCGGTCGGCTTCTGGACCCTGTTCGCGGCCCGGGCGCTCCTCGGGCTCAGCGAGGCCGCGGCGTTCCCGACCGCGACCCAGGCCATGACCCGCTGGATCCCCCGCGACCGCAACGGCTTCGCGCAGGGCGTCGTGCACTCCGCGGCCCGGCTCGGCAACGCGCTGGCCCCGCTGCTCGTCGCCTGGGTGATCGGTTCGACGGGCAGCTGGCGGTGGGCGTTCTTCGCCACGGCCGTCCTGTCTTTCGCCTGGGGCATCGTCTGGTTCGTCTGGTTCCGCGACAAGCCCGAGTCCACGAAGGGCATCACGCAGGTCGAGATCGACGAGCTCCCGCCCGTCGAGACGCGTGCGACCCGTCCGCCGGTGCCGTGGCGGCAGATGGCGCGGCAGATCCTGCCGGTGACCTTCGTCGACTTCGGCTACGGCTGGACCCTCTGGGTGTTCCTCACGTGGCTGCCGACGTTCCTCAGCTCGACCTACGGGCTCGAGATCGGCGACTTCGCGCTGTTCACCACGCTCATCCTGCTCGCCGGCGTCGTCGGGGACACGGTCGGCGGCATGCTCAGCGACCGGATCATCCACCGCGGCGGCAACACCCGGAACGCCCGCCGGACCGTCCTGGTGATCGGACTCGGCGGGTCGCTCGTCTGCCTCATCCCGCTCGTCATCGGGCAGGGCCTGCTCGTCGCGACGATCTCGCTCGCGCTGTCGTTCTTCTTCCTGGAGCTCTGCAACGCGAACCTCTGGGCGATCCCGATGGACGTCGCCCCGCAGTGGTCCGGCACCGCGTCCGGCTTCATGAACACCGGCTTCGGCATCGCCGGCGTGGTCTCCCCGATCGTCTTCGGGCTGCTCATCGACGCGTCCGGCTGGCAGCTGCCGTTCGCCCTGTCGTGCGTGCTGCTCGGCGCCGCGGCGGTCGTCGCGTGGTTCATGAAGCCGCAGCGGCTCACGTCGACGAACGGTGTCCTCGAGATCGGCACCCCCGCCGCCGAGCAGCGCACCGTCTGACCCGCGACGCGCGCTGTCAGCGGCACGCCGTGCCGAATCGGGCGTACCTGGTCGCGAGGAACGACCAGGTACGCCCGATTCCACTGCCCGCAACGGGACGCACCGGGCGTGCGCGGGGCCCTGGTGGTCCCACGAGGCGGACGGGAGGCCCGGGTCCAGGCCGACCCGCGCCTCCCGTCCGCCGCGCAGCGCGTCCACCGCCCCGAGGCGGATCCGACACCGCGCACAGCGAGCAGGA
This sequence comes from Curtobacterium sp. PhB78, assembly GCF_003751685.1. Lineage (NCBI taxonomy): Bacteria > Bacillati > Actinomycetota > Actinomycetes > Micrococcales > Microbacteriaceae > Curtobacterium > Curtobacterium sp. PhB78. The sequence goes on along the minus strand of NZ_RKIA01000006.1, from coordinate 219,997 downwards.
ACGGGCGTACCTGATCGGAAGAACCGACCAGGGACGCCCGGAACGGACAGGTCAGCGCCGGGTGGCGCGCGCCTGACGCTGGGCGCGGGACGCGAGCGACGGCCGGCCGGTGAGCGGCACGCTCAGCGGGGTCCACCGGAACGCCTCGGTGACCGCCACGGACAGCACCACCACGAGCAGGTACGTGACGAGCGTCAGCCACGGCCGCGGCACCACGGCCTCGAGCCAGCTGTCGCCGTAGAGCAGGATCCAGATCAGGAACGGGTGGCTCAGGAAGATCCCGAACGACCGGTCCGAGGCGTAGTCGACGAAGCGCGCGACCGAGCTGCCGGGGCGCCGACGATCCGCCCAGCGCGCACCGATCGCCAGGAAGCCCACGAACACCGCGGTGCTCCACACGGCCTCGATCGGTTGCAGTGGCGTGCCGGCGGCGTAGAGCGACTGGCCGACGGCGACCTGGAGCGCCCAGACGCCGAGCGTCAGCGCGCCGACGCCGGCGAACGCCCAGAGCACGGCCCGGCGGTGCACCCGGATGAACCGGAGGAACGCGTCGGCGTGGTCGGCGGCGATCGCCCCGGAGACGATGAAGAACACGTACGAGAAGAAGAACTGCTTCTGGTAGCCGTGCAGCCAGGCGTCGCTCGCCGGGAAGTACTTGTAGCCGGCGAACACGACGAGCTGCACCACCAGCGCCACGACGAGCGTCGTGACGTGGTGCCCACGGGTCTTCCGGACCAGCCACACGATGACCGGTAACAGCAGGTACACCTGCATGGTCACGAGCAGGAAGTACAGGTGGTACCAGGACGAGCCGGTGACGATGCCCTCGGCGAGGGTGCGCACCAGGTCGGGCACGTCGCCCCGACGGGTGCTGCTGAGGAGCCAGCTCGAGCCGACGTACACGAACGACCACGCCAGGTACGGCACCCCGACGAGCAGGAACCGCTTCGGCCAGAACTGCGCCATCGGCCGCGGTCGCAGCGTGTAGCTGTAGACGAGCACGAACGCCGTCAGCGAGAAGAAGACGAGCCGGGTGAAGTGCAGCAGGGCGAGCAGCGCGTTCAGGCCGACGTCGTCGGAGGCGGCGGTGTGGCTGGTGGTGTGCACGCCGATGACGCAGGCGAAGGTCAGGATCCGGAGGACGTCGACCTCGTACAGGTGGCGTGGCTTGCCCGCCGCGGTGCGGGTCGGGGTCTGGACCTGCGGCTGTGGCTGTGGCTGGGCCTGCGGCTGCGGCTGCGGCTGGGCCCGTGGCTGCGGCTGAGCGCCGGTCACGACGGCTGCGCCATCGTCCGCACCTTCGCCCGCTGCACCTTGCCGGTGGGCGCGCGCGGCAGGTCGGGGACCACGATGATCTCGACGGGGCGGCGGAAGCGGGTCAGGTGGGCCTCGGCGCGCGCGGTCAGGTCGGCGACGAGCGCAGCGGCGTCCGCTGCGTCGGCTGCGTCCGCTGCGTCCTGCTGCAGGATCACGTACGCCACCGGGACGGCCCCGAGCACGTCGTCCGGCCGCCCGACCACCACGGCTTCGAGCACCCGGGGATCGCCGAGCAGGACGTCCTCGACCTCGGAGGGGTAGACCTTCTCGCCGCCACGGTTGATGACGTCGTCGGAGCGTCCGGCGAGCGAGACCCAGCCGTCCGCAGCGACGGACCCCACATCTCCCGTGCTCAGCCAGCCGTCGGAGTCGAAGCGGTCCGCCGCGCGTCCGAACAGGTAGCGCCCGACGATCCCCGGGCCGCGCACCCACAGTGCACCGACCTCGTCGGCGGGCAGGGCGGCGCCGTCCTCGCCGCGTGCCTGCACCTCGGACCCGACGGTCACGCCGACGGTCCCGGGGCGAGCGGGCGCGTCCAGCGGTGTCGCGGTGATCTGCGACGCACCTTCGGTCATCCCCCAGCTCACGACGAGCGGGACGTCCCCGAGTGCCGTGCGCACCGGGTCGGGCAGCGGTGCCGAAGCACTCCGGACGAACCGGAGGCCCTCCGGGAAGTCCAACGGCCCGGTCTTCGCGAGCACGGCGAGGATCGCCGGCACCGCGTTCAGCCAGGTGATGCGCCGCTCGGCGAGCAGTTCCCAGAACCCGGTCCGCCGGAAGCGCACGTCGAGCACGAGCGTTGCCCCGGCGACGAGCGTCGCCAACAGGCCGACGACCTCGGCGTTGACGTGGAACAGCGGCAGCGAGTTGAACCCGCGGTCGCGGCCGGTCAACCCGTTGTGCCGCGCGACCGCCCGCGCGACGAACAGCAGCTGCGACTCCGGCAGCTCGACGCCCTTCGGAGCGCCGGTCGACCCGGAGGTGAAGAGCACCACGGACCCCTCGCCCGGTGCGTCCGGACTCTGCGTGGGCACGTCACCGTCACGGACGGCGGCCGGGAGGAACGTGGCCGCGTCGATCCCGCTGGCGGGCACTCCGGGGACGGTCCCGTCCACGGCGCGGTCCGACACCACGATCGAGGCCCCGCCGATCAGGTCTGCGAGACGGCCCGGCTCGGTCGCCGGCTGTCCGGTGTCCACCGGGACGGCGCGGCGCCCGGTCGCCACGGCGGTCAGGTGCACCACGGCGAACGCGAGGGGGTCGCCGACGTCGACGAGGACGGCTCCGGAGGCGGGCACGCCGATGGCGTCGAACGTCGCGGACCAGGTGGTCACGGCGTCCTCGAGCGCTCGGTAGGTCAGGACGCGCGCAGAACGGGCGTCCTCCAGGTAGGGGCGCTCGGGGCTCTCCGCCGCGCGGTCGCGGATGAGCGAGCGCAGGTCGGGTTCTCCGTCGACGGGCTGCACCAGCAGAGGCTATTGCGCGAGCCTATGAGCCGTCAGAGGGGAACCGGTGCAGCATCCACTGCCAGAGCGCGGTCATCCGGGGTTCCCCGTCCGGTCCGAGCGGCGTGGAGTCCTTGATGATGAACGAGTGCGCCTTCCCCCGGCCCCGGACGTCGGTCAGGATCGCGTGCGGGTCCGCGCCGGCGAGCGGAGGATCGGTGTCCGTCCGGAAGGGGCCGTCGACGCCGTCGATCCCGAGCACCCGCCACGACCCGGTGATCCGCGGGCCGAAGGTGTCGCGGACGTCGTCGACGGCGTACATCCGGGCGACGGGGGTCTTGCCGGGGCGGTTCATCCACGCCGCGTGCGACGGACCCCGTGACTCGACGGGCGACGAGAACATCAGTGCCCCGCGGACGGACCGGATGTGGGCGATGTACGCCGCCTCGCCGCCGCCCTGGGAGTGCCCGGCCACGACGATGTCCTGCCAGGCGATGTCGTCGTCGCCCTGCACGAAGCGGCCCCACCCGCCGTCGGGGTCGTGGTCGTCGAGGTAGGCCACCGCGTCACGGAAGCGCGACACGATCGACCCGGCGGGCGTCACCGAACTGAACTCGGACTGACGGGTGCCGTCGAACCGGTTGCGCTGCACCATGCCGTAGCAGCGGGCGTCGGCCTCGCACGTGCCGGACAGGGTGCGACCGAGGTTCCAGTAGTCCAGCCCGAGCACGTGGTACCCGTCCGCCAGGGCCTGCCCGAGGAACCGCTGGTACTCCGCCGGGCGGGACCTCGTCGCGGGCAGGAACAGCAGTAGAGGGCCGTCGGCCGAGGTGCGGGCGGCGAAGTCGTCGCGGTTCGGGGTGAGCCGCTCGCCGCCCACGGTGCCGAGCCGGAAGCGGTGGAACTCCCCCTCGGGTCCGCGCTCATCGCCCGACGGTGGCTCGTCGGCGTGCGAGCGGTCGATCGTGGGGACGCGGCCCTCGTCCTCGATGCGCTGCGCACCGAGCAGGTTCGCTGCCACCAGCGCACCGCCGCCGATCGCGACGAGCACGATCGCGGCGAGGACGAGCAGCAGACGGTGCTTCACGAGGTGATCCGCGACCACACCTCGTCGGCCGATCGGATCGTCTGGTCGAGGGTGCCCGTCGCGTCGACGACGTGGTCGGCGAGGGCGAGTCGGTCGGCGTCGCTCGCCTGTGCGGCCACCCGGCGCTCGGCCTCGTCGCGTTCCATGGCACGGTGCTCCACCAGCCGCTCGATGCGCTGCGCAGCGGGGGCGTCGACGACCACGACCGCATCGAACCGGAGCGGGCGGGATCCGCGGGCCTCGGCGAGCAGGGGTACGTCGTACACGACGACCGCGTCCGGGTCGGCGGCCTCGGCCGCGTCGAAGGCACGCTGGGCGAGCCGCCAGACCTCGGGGTGGGTGATCGCCTCGAGGTCCTTGCGTGCCGCCGGGTCGGAGAACACGATCGCTCCGAGCGCGGGACGGTCGAGCGAGCCGTCGGCCGCGATCACCGAATGACCGAAGCGCTCGGCGACCTGCGCGAGCCCGGGGCTGCCGGGTGCGACGGCGTCCCGTGCCAGCCGGTCGGCATCGACGACGATGCCGCCGTGCTCCGCCCACCGCTTGGAGACCGTCGACTTGCCCGCGGCGATGCCGCCCGTGAGACCGATGATGCGCACTGCGACAGGCTAACGACCCGCAGCGTGGAAACGCCGGAAGCCCGGCACCCCCTGGGGGATGCCGGGCTTCCGGTCAGTGCGACTCGCTCGATCAGTTGGTCGAGCTGAGCTTCTCGCGGAGCGCCGCCAGCGAAGCGTCGTCGGCGAGGGGGCTTGCACCACCGGTCTCGCTCGAGAACGACGACGAAGAGGAAGCGGACGACGTCGATGCGCCGGCCGGGAGGTCGAAGCCACCCTTTTCCTCGTCGGCGATGGTCTTCGCGACCTGCGCCTTGTGGGCTTCCCAACGACCCTGGGCGGCCGCGTACTGGCCCTCCCACTCGGTGCGCTGGGTGTCGTAGCCCTCGAGCCACTCGTTCGTCTCCGGGTCGAAGCCGTCCGGGTACTTGTAGTCACCCTTGTCGTCGTACTCGGTCGGCATGCCGTAGAGCGCCGGGTCGAACTCGGTGCCCTCGGGGTCCACGCCCTCGTTCGCCTGCTTGAGGCTGAGCGAGATGCGGCGACGGTCGAGGTCGATGTCGATGATCTTGACGAAGACCTCGTCGTTGACCGAGACGACCTGCTCGGCGAGCTCGACGTGCTTGTTCGAGAGCTCGGAGATGTGCACCAGGCCCTCGATGCCGTCGGCAACGCGGACGAAGGCACCGAACGGGACGAGCTTCGTGACCTTGCCCGGTGCGATCTGACCGATCGCGTGGGTGCGGGCGAAGACCTGCCACGGGTCCTCCTGCGTCGCCTTGAGCGAGAGCGACACGCGCTCACGGTCCAGGTCGACCTCGAGGATCTCGACGGTGACTTCCTGACCGACCTCGACGACCTCGCTGGCGTGCTCGATGTGCTTCCAGCTGAGCTCGGAGACGTGGACGAGACCGTCGACTCCGCCGAGGTCCACGAACGCACCGAAGTTGACGATCGAGGACACGATGCCCTTGCGGACCTGGCCCTTGTGCAGGTTGTTGAGGAACGTGGTCCGGGACTCGGACTGCGTCTGCTCGAGGAGCGCACGGCGCGACAGGACCACGTTGTTGCGGTTCTTGTCGAGCTCGAGGATCTTCGCCTCGATCTCCTGGCCGAGGTACGGCGTGAGGTCGCGGACGCGACGGAGCTCGATGAGCGAGGCGGGGAGGAAGCCGCGGAGACCGATGTCGACGATCAGGCCACCCTTGACGACCTCGATGACCGTGCCGGTCACGACGCCGTCGGACTCCTTGATCTTCTCGACGTCGCCCCATGCGCGCTCGTACTGCGCACGCTTCTTGGACAGGATGAGGCGGCCTTCCTTGTCCTCCTTCTGGAGGACCAGGGCCTCGACCTCGTCGCCGACCTTGACGACCTCGTTGGGGTCGACGTCGTGCTTGATCGAGAGCTCGCGCGAGGGGATGACGCCCTCGGTCTTGTAACCGACGTCGAGGAGGACCTCGTCGCGGTCGATCTTCACGACGGTGCCGGAGATGAGATCACCGTCGTTGAAGAACTTCAGGGTCTTCTCGACCTCGGCCAGGAAGTCATCAGCCGAACCGATGTCGTTGATGGCGACCTGCTTAGGAGCCTTGGTCGTAGTGGTTGTCATGTAGAGATTGCTCCGAACGGACATGAGTCGGGCCGTGGCGTGCGGGGAGTCGAAGACCCCCGTGGTGCTCCGCCGTGGCGATTGATTGAGTGGCGCGGATTGCGCCGCACAAGTCTAACCGCACCGGCGGAGCCCCCACAACCGGGCGTGTCACCCGCGCGTCAGCCGAGCAGCGCGCTCCGCAGCGTGTCGAGACCGATGCTGCCGAGGGCGAGCGCGCGACGGTGGAACGACTTCAGGTCGAAGTCGGCGCCTTCGCGGGCGGCAACCTCGTCGCGGATCGACTCCCACACGCGCTGGCCCACCTTGTACGACGGCGCCTGTCCTGGCCACCCGAAGTACCGCGCGACCTCGAACTGCACGAACGCGTCGTCCATGTTCACGTTCTCGCGCATGAAGTCGAGGGCGTACTCCCACGTCCAGCCGCCGCCGTCCGGGTTGGTCTTCTGCAGGTGCACGCCGATGTCGAGCACCACGCGCGCGGCACGCATGCGCTGGCCGTCGAGCATGCCAAGCCGGTCGCCGTCGTCGTCGAGGAACCCGAGCTGCTCCATCAGGCGCTCGGCGTAGAGCGCCCAGCCCTCGACGTGCCCGGACGAGCCGGACAGCTGGCGACGCCACGTGTTCAGCTCACCGCGGTTGTAGACGCCCTGGCTGATCTGCAGGTGGTGGCCGGGGACGCCCTCGTGGTAGACGGTCGTCTTCTCGCGCCAGGTGCCGAACTCGGTGACGCCCTCGGGCACCGACCACCACATCCGGCCAGCGCGCGAGAAGTCGTCGGACGGCCCGCTGTAGTAGATGCCGCCCTCCTGCGTCGGGGCGATGCGGCACTCCAGCCGGCGGATCGGGTCCGGGATGTCGAAGTACGTGCCGGCCATCGCCGCGACGGAGGCGTCGCTCGTCTCCTGCATCCAGCGCTGCAGGGCGTCCGTGCCGTGCAGGATCCGCGACGGGTCGGTGTCCAGCACCTCGATCGCCCGGGCCACGCTCGCACCCGGCTCGATCCGGTCCGCGATCCGCTCCTGCTCGTCGCGCATGCGGGCGAGTTCCTCAAGGCCCCACTCGTACGTCTCGTCGAGGTCGACGACGGCACCGAGGAACCGGCGGGAGTGCAGCTCGTAGGCCTCGCGCCCGACGGCGTCGACCGGGGTGGCGAGCGGCAGCAGCTCGTGCTCGAGGAACTGCCCGAGGCTCCGGTACGCGGCCGAGGCGACCTCGGCCCCACGGGTCAGCTCGGCACGGAGCGAGTCCGGCACGGGAGAGCCGTCGTCGAACGCCGCACCCTCGGCGAGCCGGCGGAAGAAGCCGTCCTCGGCACCGTTGCGGGCGGCCTGTTCCGCGACCAGGGCGACCTGCCGCTTCGCCGGGGTCACGTCCTCGCGCGTGCCCTCGAGCAGGGTCTCGCGGATGCCCTCGAGCGCGTCCGGCAGCGCGTGCAGTCGGCTGGCGACGTCGTGCCAGTCCGACTCGGTCGCCGTCGGCATCAGGTCGATGATCTCGCGGACCGACTGGGCCGGGCTCGCGATCACGTTGAGGTCGCGGAGGTGCAGCTTCCGCGCGTACGACTCCTGCACCAGGTCGAGTTCGGCGCCGAGGTCCGCCTTCGTGACCTCGTCGACGGGGTCCACCGCGACCGCAGCGTCGAGCGTGCGCTTCGCGGCCCGTGCCGCGTCGGCCAGGGCGGCCGCGCCGGCGGGCGAGGTGTCGCCGTACTCCCCCGTGCGACCCGGCACACCGATGTACGTGGCCGTCGTCGGGTCGAGGTCGACGAGGGTGGCGACCCATCCCTCGGCCACGTGGTCGACGGCGGTCTGCTGGCGGACGGGACGCTCTTCGCTCATGCTCCGACCCTATCGACCGGCTCGGACGACGGACAGCGGTCCTAGGATCGTGGCCACCGGGACCGTCCGGTCAGAGGAAAGGATGTTGCATGTCCGAACACGATGGTCGCTGGACCGAGGGCACGCCCTGCTGGTCCGACCTGGGTGTGCCCGACGTGGACGCGGCCCGCACCTTCTACACGGACGTGTTCGGGTGGCACGTCGAGGACGGCCCCGCCGAGGCCGGTGGGTACGTCACGGCGCTCCTCGGTGGCCGCCCGGTCGCCGGGATCGGTCCGCTCACGGGCGAGGGACAGCCACCGAGCTGGACGGCGTACCTCGCCACCGACGACGTCTATGCCATCACCGCTCGCGTCATCACCGCAGGCGGCAGCGTCCTGACACCCGCGTTCGACGTGCTCGATGCCGGTCGGATGGCGATCGCCGCCGACCCGACGGGTGCGGTCGTGGGACTTTGGCAGGCAGGGGCGCACGACGGCTCCGGTCGGGTCAACGAGCCCGGTGCTCCGTGCTGGGCCGAGGTGCACACGCGCGACGCCGAGGCGGCGAAGGCCTTCTACACGGCCCTGTTCGGCTGGTCGTACGACGTGTTCGGCGATCCGTCGGAGCCCTACGCCTCGGCGAAGCTGCCCGGAGCGCCCGCCGAGGCCGACCCGGTCGCCGGCGTCTTCGCGCCACCAGGCGGCCTGCCGGAGGGCGTCCCGGCGTACTGGTTGACGTGGTTCGGCTCGGACGACACCGACGGGACCGTCGACTTGGCCGTCCAGCGGGGCGGGACCGCCCTGATGGAACCGTTCGACAGCCCGTTCGGGCGCTCGGCGATCGTGCTCGGCCCCCAGGGCGAGGTGTTCGGCGTCGTCGCGATGCCGGCCTGAGGTCCCGGCCACGAACGGACGGGAGGCCCGGTGCCAGCTGGCACCGGGCCTCCCGTCCGTTCTGTGGTCGCGTCGCGACCCGCGGTCAGTGCGCCGCGCTCTCCCAGTTCGCGCCGAGACCGACCGAGACGTCGAGCGGCACGGTGAGTTCGGCGGCGTTGCCCATCCGGGTGCGGAGGATCTCCTCGACGCGGTCCTGTTCGCCGGGCGCGACCTCGAGGATGAGCTCGTCGTGCACCTGGAGCAGCAGGTGCGACTCGAGTCCGCCGTCGCGCAGGTCCTGGTCGACGCCGAGCATCGCGATCTTCATGATGTCGGCCGCCGAGCCCTGGATCGGCGCGTTCAACGCGGCGCGCTCGGCGTTCTCGCGCAGGACGCGGTTCGGGCTCTTCAGGTCCGGGAACGGCCGGCGACGACCGAAGATCGTCTCGGTGTAGCCGTCCTCGCGCGCCTGCTCGACGACGTTGCGCAGGTAGTCGCGCACGGCGCCGAAGCGGGCGAAGTACTCGGTCATGAGCGTCCGGGCCTCGGACTGCTCGATGCGGAGCTGCTTCGACAGCCCGAACGCGCTCAGCCCGTAGGCCAGGCCGTACGACATCGCCTTGACCTTGGTGCGCATCTCGGCGGAGACCTCGGCCGGCTCGACGCCGAACACGCGGGCGCCGACGAAGCGGTGCAGGTCCTCGCCCTCGTTGAAGGCCTGGATGAGACCGGGGTCGCCGGACAGGTGCGCCATGATGCGCATCTCGATCTGCGAGTAGTCGGCCGTGATGAGCGTCGTGTACGGCTCCGCGACGGCGAACGCCGACCGGACCCGGCGTCCGACCGCGGTCTTCACCGGGATGTTCTGCAGGTTCGGGTCGGTCGACGAGATGCGGCCGGTGCTGCTGCCGGTCTGCTCGTACCGGGTGTGGATGCGCCCGTCGACGATCGCCGCGTCGAGCGTGTCGACGATCTGGCGGAGCTTCGTGGCGTCGCGGTGCTGCAGCAGCAGGCCGAGGAACGGGTGCGGGTGCTGCTCCTGCAGGTCGGCCAGGCTCGCGGCGTCGGTCGAGAACCCGGTCTTCGTCTTGCGGGTCTTGGGCATCGCGAGCTCGGTGAACAGGACTTCCTGCAGCTGCTTCGGGGAACCGAGGTTCACCTCGTGCCCGATCTCGGCGAACGCCTGCTGCGCCAGGTCGGCGGCACGCTCCCCCAGTTCCTTCGACAGCCCCGTGAGCACCGGGCGGTCGATGCCGACACCGATCGTCTCCATGCTCGCGAGCACCGACACCAGCGGGAGCTCGATGTCGTCGAGGACCTTGAGCGACGACTCGTCGATCCGGGCACGGAGCGCCGTGGTGACCCGCAGGACGAACCAGGCGTGCACGCCGACGTTCACCGGGTCGGTCTCCGGCACGAGCTGGTTCGGGTCGGCCGTGGGGAGCTCTTCGCCGAGCTCCTGGTAGACGAGGTCGGCCAGGGGCTGCCCCTGCTTGCCGGGCTGGGCGAGCCACCCCGTGATGCGGGCGTCGCCGGCGATGCCGTTCACGACGAAGCCCGCGGTCGCGAGCACCTTGATCGCGGTCTTGGCGTCGTGGAAGTGCTTCGGGGCGTCGGAGGCGAACCAGGCCGACAGCTGCTCGTAGTCCTTCGCACCGCTGCCACCGGGCACCTGGACGGCGTCGTCGTGGGTGGCGATGCCGATGGTGCTGAGTCGGCCGTCGATGACCTCGACCGCGACGCCGTAGCCGTTCGCCGCCTCGGACGCGTTGCGGCGCTCGAGCCAGTACCCGAGTTCCTCGTCGATCAGGGTCTTCACCGACGGCGGGGTCGCGGCGCCGTCGGTCACCCCGCCCTCGGCCGGCTGCTCGGACGGTTCGCCGGAGCCGGCGACCTTGAAGACGCGGTCGAGCAGCGTGCGGAACTGCAGCTTGGCGAACAGCTCGCGCACGGCGGTCTCGTCGAGGGGCCGCAGCGCGACGTCGGCCGGACCGACGGGCAGTTCGACGTCGGTGACCAGGCGGTTCAGTCGGCGGTTGCGGACGGCACGGTCCTGCTGCTCGCGCAGGTTGTTGCCGACGACGCCCTTGATCTCGTCGGCGTGTTCGAGGACCCCCTCGAGCGAGCCGTACTGCGTGACCCACTTGACCGCGGTCTTCTCGCCGACCTTGTCGATGCCGATCAGGTTGTCGCTGGTCTCGCCGACGAGCGCGGCGATGTCCGGGTACTGGTGCGGCTCGATGCCGTAGCGCTCGTACACCTTGTCGCGGTCGTACCGGGTGAGCTCGGAGACGCCACGGACCGACGGGTACAGGAGTGTCACGTCGTCGTTGACGAGCTGGATGGCGTCGCGGTCGCCGGAGACGACGTACACCTGGTAACCCTGCGCAGCACCCTGGGACGACAGGGTCGCGAGGATGTCGTCAGCCTCGTAGTCCTCCTTCGTCACCGTCGTGATGCCCATCGCCTCGAGCGCCTGTTGCAGCAGCGGGATCTGCCCCTTGAACTCGGCCGGGGTCTCGGAGCGGGTGCCCTTGTACGCCTCGTACTCACGGGTGCGGAACGAGAACCGGGAGATGTCGAACGCCACCGCCAAGTGCGTCGGCTTCTCGCGCTGCAGGAGCATGAGCAGCATCGAGATGAAGCCGTGGATGGCGTTCGTGTGCTGCCCGTCGCGGTTCACGAAACTGTCGACCGGCAGGGCGTAGAAGGCCCGGAAGGCGAGCGAGTGGCCGTCGATGACCATGAGGGTAGGCTTTGCGGAGTCCGACACCCGGACAGCCTACCGACGCCATCCGACACGGGAGTTCGAGCGCGTGACCGACGAAGCCACCATCACCGGGAACGTCGACGAGCGGCTCGCTGCCCGCGGGATGGGCGAGCTCGCCGACAAGATGGGCATGGTCATCACCGAGATGTCGGCCGACCGCGCTGTCGGCAGCATCCCGGTCGAGGGCAACCGTCAACCGGTCGGCCTGCTGCACGGGGGCGCCTACGTCGTCCTCGCCGAGAGCCTCGGTTCGATGGCCGCCAACGTGCACGCCGGCGAGGGCCGCTACGCCGTCGGCATCGAGCTGAACGCCTCGCACACCCAGAGCGCCACGTCCGGCACCGTCACCGGTGTCTGCACCGCGATCCACCTCGGCAACACGCTCACCACGCACGAGATCGTGCTCACCGACGACCAGGGGCGCCGCTGCTCCACCGTCCGCATCACCAACCTCATCCGCGAGGCACGCTGAACTGCGAACAGCGCTGAACCCCTCGCACGCACGCAGGGAGTCCGCCATGGACTGGAAGATCGAACTCGTCATGGTCCCCGTCAGCGACGTCGACCGGGCCCGCGAGTTCTACGAACGCATCGGCTTCACGATCGACCACGACCAGCGTGTGTCCGACGACGTACGGTTCGTGCAGGCCACCCCGCCCGGGTCGGCGTGCTCGATCGCGTTCGGCGAGGGCATCATGTCCCCCGACGTCCAGCCCGGGTCGCTGAAGTCCGTCCAGGTGGTGGTCCCCGACGCCGACGAGGCCCTCGCCCACCTGCAGGGGCTCGGCGTGAACGCGATCGGTGTCGACGAACTGGCCTGGGGTCGCTTCGTCTTCTTCACCGACCCGGACGGCAACGCTTGGACACTCCAGCAGTTGCCCGCGCGCGGCTGAGGCGCCGAGCGCTCAGTCCTCGGGCGGACGCTGCAGCAGCAGCCGTGCGTCGCCGAAGCCGAGCCGCCGGTAGAGCCGCTCCCCGTCGACGCTCGAGTGCACCGAGGTCCGCTCGACACCGAGGTCGTCCGCGATGTCGAGCAGCGCGGTGACGAGTCGTCCGGCGACGCCGAGCCCGCGCAGGTCGGGGTGCACGTAGACGGTCTGCACGTCGGCGGTCAGGCGTCGCCCCGGCCGGTCCGGGGTCGGCGGCCGGGCGACGAGTCCGAGCCACGCCATGCCGAGCACCGCACCGTCGCGCTCCGCGACCACGCACCGGTGCGTGTCCGGGATTTCGAGTGCGAAGGCTGTCATGGCCGCGCGGTAGTCGTCCGGCGTCGCGGCCGGCTCGGCGCCGCCCTCGCCGACACTCCACCGCCACCGCAGGTCGGCCACCGCTGGCATGTCGTCAGGCCGGGAGGCCCGGATCACCACGTCGTCCATGGCTCCAGCCTGCCAGGTGGTCACCTCCACCGCCCCACGCGCCCGTGGCCGCGAGTGCATGCGTCCGCACACTCCGACAGAACACGCGTCGATCGACCGGTGTCGTGTCGCAACATGCACACGCACAAGATGCGTTCGCACACTGCGACAGAACGCGCGTCGATCGACCGGTGTCGTGTCGCAACATGCACACGCACCGAGCGCCCCACGCGCCCGGGAACGCAGCAGCGCCGCCGGACCGGGGTCCGACGGCGCTGGTGTGAGCGACGGGTGGTGCTACTTCTTGGCGCTGAGCTGCTCGATGATCGCCTTGGCGACGTCGTGCATCGTCAGGCGGCGGTCCATCGAGGCCTTCTGGATCCAGCGGAACGCCTCGGGCTCGGTGAGGCCCATCTTCTCGTTGAGCAGGCCCTTGGCGCGGTCGACGAGCTTGCGGGTCTCGAAGCGCTCGACCAGGTCGGCGACCTCGGCCTCGAGCGTGATGATCTGCTGGTACCGCGAGAGGGCGATCTCGATCGCGGGGAGCAGGTCGTTCGGGGTGAACGGCTTGACCACGTAGGCCAGCGCGCCGGCCTCGGTGGCACGCTCGACGAGGTCCTTCTGGCTGAACGCCGTGAGGAGGACCACCGGAGCGATGTGGTTCTTGGACAGCTTCTCGGCTGCGGAGATACCGTCGAGCTGGGGCATCTTGACGTCCATCACGACGAGGTCGGGACGGAGGTCGGTGGCGAGCTGCACGGCGGTCTCGCCGTCGCCGGCCTCGCCCACCACGTCGAACCCGTTGTCGCGGAGGATCTCGACGATGTCGAGGCGGATGAGCGACTCGTCCTCGGCGACGACGACGCGGCGCGGTGCTGTTGCAGTTGCTTCTGTGTCACTCACAGCCGCAAGCCTACTAGACGCCGGATGTTGCGTTGTACGAGTGGCGGGACTTGAACCCGCACGCCGTGAGGCAGAGCATTTTGAGTGCCCCGTGTCTGCCGATTCCACCACACTCGCGAGGCCTCCAGGCTAGCAGGGCCCCCGCCCCTCGACCGCCGCCGGTAGCCGCAGCTCGAACACCGCACCGCCGAGCACGTCGCCCTCGCCGCCTTCGCGGTCGTCGCCGTGCTGCAGGGACCCGCCGTGCGCCTCGGCGATGCCCCGTGCGATCGGCAGGCCCAGTCCGGCCCCGCCGGAACGGGTGTCGCGAGCGGCTTCGAGGCGGACGAGTCGGTCGAACACCCGCACGCGGTCCTGGGCCGGGATGCCCGGACCGTCGTCCGCCACCCGGAGCACGGGGCCCGCTCCCCGGTCGTCGAGGGAGACGACGATCCGGCCGGCGGGTCCGGCAGCGCGGGCGGCGTTGTCGACGAGGTTCCCGACGACCTGGGCGAGCCGCTCGGGGTCGACGTCGGCGCACACGGGCCGCTCGGGAACCACGACCTCGAGCGCGACGGACGGCAGCCGCACCCGCAGCCGGTCGCCCTCCGCCACCAGGAAGGCGCCGAGGTCCACCGGTCGTCGGTCGAGTTCGATCCCCCGGTCGAGCCGGGCCATCGTGAGCATGTCCTCGATGAGCCGTGCGGCTCGGTCGGCCTGGCGGACGACGTGCACGGCGAGCACCTCGCGCGTGGCGACGTCGCCGCCACCGTCGCGCACGAGTGTGTCAGCCGCTGCCCGGACCCCGGCGACCGGCGTCCGCAGCTCGTGCGCGGCGTCGGAGAGGAACGAGCGGACCCGTGCCTCCGCGGCGACGGCCTCACGCTCCGCGCCCTCGACGGCGTCGAGCATCTCGTCCAGGGCGACGGCGACGCGACCGATCTCGGTGTCCTGCCGCGAGGGCCGGAGTCGCCGTCCGCGGTCGCCGCCCGCGATCGACCGCGCGGTGGTCGCCATCTCGTCGAGCGGCCGCAGGGACCGGCGGACGACGAGCACCACACCGAGCACGGCGACCCCGAGGAACGCCGCGGAGGCACCGCCCATGACCCAGCCGAGCTGCACCAGGGTGTCCTGCACGTCGCGGGTGCCGACGGTCAGCGTGATGCGGGTGCCGTCGTCGAGTCGGCTCACGAGGGTGAGCACCCCGTCGTCCTCGCGCACGGACGACGACGTGACCGTGGCGCCGTCCTCGGTGGTCGTCGGCGTCGCCGCGGCCGTGGGTGTGGTCCCGCCGACGAGTGCGCTGCCGCGCGGAACCGTTGCCGGCAGGCTGCCGGGGTCCGGCGGGCCCGTCCGCAGCTGGTCCGGCGTCGGACCGGCCTCGACGGCCCCGCCGTCCGGCCGGACGATGCGCACCGACAGCCCCTGCGCGGAGAGCCGGTCGGCGAGGTCCTCGGCGTCGACGGTCCCGACGAGCGCCGCGGCGGCCGACGCCCGGTCACGGAGCCGGTCCTCGGCCTGGGCGCGCAGTCGGATGCCGAGCAGCACCTCGACAGCGACCGCCAGCCCGGCGAGCAGCACCGCGAGCAGGACCACGATCGCGACGACCGTGCGCAGCCGCAACGAGGTCGTGCGGAGCGCACCGTCGTGGACCCTCACGCCGCCGTCCGCTCGTCGCTCAGCCGGTACCCGAGGCCGCGGACGGTGTGCACGAGCCGCGGCCCGTGCGCCTCCATCTTGCGTCGGAGGGCGCTGAGGTGGACCTCGACGACGTTCGCCGCGACGTCGTCGTAGCCCCACACCTGCGTCGTGATCTGCCCCTTCGACACGGTGCGGCCCCGGCTCTCGGCGAGGAACCGCAGCAGGCGGAACTCCGTCGCGGTGAGGTCGAGCAGGACCCCGGCACGCCGAGCGGTGGCGGCGTCCGGGTCGAGGACGAGGTCGCCGACCTCGACGACCGACGGGATCCGCCCGCGCCGCCGGAGCACCGCCGTCACCCGCGCCACCAGCTCGGCCATCGCGAACGGCTTCACCACGTAGTCGTCGGCACCCTCGGCGAAGCCGCGCAAGCGCTCGTCGAGCTCGTCCCGCGCGGTCATCATGACGACGGCGGCGTCCGAGGTGGAGCGCACCCGGCCGGCGAGCACGATGCCGCTCGGCCCGGGCAGCATCCAGTCCAACAGGACGAGGTCGGGTGCGGCGCGTCGGAGGTCCTCGACGAGGTCGCGTCCGTCGGATGCCTCGGCGACCGAGAAGCCCTCCGCACGCAAGGTCGTCGCGACGGAGGTCCGGATGGAGTCGTCGTCGTCGACGACCAGGATTCGAGCGGGAACAGGCACGGCGGACACCGTAGGACGCTCCGGCGGCCACCGAGCATGGAGGACGCTGGAGAACCCCTGTGCTTCAGGCATGCTTCAGATTCGGACTCGAGCGTCGTCTCCAGCGGCGGATCACCCGGATCCGCCCGGTCACGGAACGGAACCACCATGCTCGACGAACGAGACGACTCGACCACCACCGCCACCCCGCGACGCGGCGCACTCCTGCGACGGGTCGGGATCGGCACGGCCGCAGCCGCGGTGCTGGTGCTCGGCGGGTTCGGCATCGCCACGGCGAACGCCGCGACGACCACCCCGGCGCCGAGCGCCCCGACCGGTGCACCGAGCGGTGCACCGGACAGCGCGACCACACCGGCCCCGGTTCCGTCGGACGGCGACAGCGCGACGGTGCCCGCACCACCCGAGGGCGGGCCCGTGACGGCCCCCGGCTGCACGTCGCTGCCGAAGGCCGGCGACACCGCGACGGTGCCCGTGCCGCCGAAGGGCGACGAGGGAAAGGCACCCACCCCGCCGAAGGACGGTGCGAAGCCCACGGCACCCGCCCCACCGAAGGACGGTGCGAAGCCCACGGCACCCACCCCGCCGACGCCCGACGCGACCACCACGCCGACGCCGACCTCCGGCTCCTGATCACCAGGCCGGGAGGCGCGCACCGTCGGCGGTCCCGACCGCGCGGGGCGTGCCTCCAGGCCGGGTCGTCCCGACCGGTTCAGGGACCCTCGAGCGCCTCGATCGCCGCCACGAGACCGGCTCGTCGCGGCGACCGCCGCGGCAGGACCGCGAGCAGCGCGCGGAGCACGCGCGCGTCTGCCGCCCCGTCCGGCGTCCGCGCCCACGCGAGCAGCGCTTCGACGCTGCCGTCCGCGACGACCGACTCGCGGAACCGACCGCGCACCAGGTCGCGCACGGCGTCCACCCCCGGCGCAGCCGACCCCGGCAGGACGGGCCCGGTGTAGCGGTCGACGGCCTGGAGGCGCGCCCCGCGGTCGAGCGCGGACAGCACGGTGTCGACGTCGGTCGCCATCCCGGTCACCCGGTACGGTCGCGACGTCACGGTCACGCCCGACGCGTGCTCCGCGAGGACCCGTCGGAGCCGCACCACCTCGGCGCGCAGCGTCACGACGGCGCCGGCGTCGCCGTACACGGCGTGCGCGAGGTCGGCGGCCGCCAACCCGTCGGGGTGGGCGGCGAGGACGACCAGGAGCTCGGAGTGCCGCGCGGACAGGTGGACCCGGCGGTCGTGGACGCGCAGGACGGCGGTGTCGGTGCCGAGGACCGACAGTTCCGCGCCGGGTGCGCGCGGCGTCGACGCGTCGGGCCTCGGGAACCGGCTCGCGGCCAGGGCGAGCTGCGCCTCGGCGGCGGCGACCGTGGCGGTGAGGAGCGAGAGGGTGTGCCGTTCGACGGCCCGGTCGTCGCCCGTCAGGTCGAGCACGCCGACGGTGGCACCGTGAGCGTCGTGCACGGGCACTGCGGTGCACGACCACGGCTTGACGGCGTTGGCGTAGTGCTCGTCGGAGCGGATCTGCACCGGCCGGTCGAGCCGCAGGGCGGTACCGGGCGCGCTCGTGCCGACGCGGTCCTCGGCCCAGTCGGCCCCGGGGACGAAGCCCATGTCCTCGGCCGCACGTCGGGCCGTCCGCGCGCCGTCGACCCACACGAGCCGACCGGAGGCGTCGCCGACGGCCAGGACGCAGCCGGCGGACCGGGTGTCGTCGAGCAGCAGGTGCCGGACCACGGGCAGCAGGGTGGCGAGGGGGCCGTCCCGGCGGGCGGCGTCGAGCTCATCGTCACCGAGTGCAAGCGATGGCACGCCGTCCGGGTCGACCGCCGCGGACCGTCGCCAGGACGCGGCGACGAGCGGGCGGAGCCGGTCGGGTGCGCGCATGCGTCCTCCGATCGACCCCACCCGCCGCACCGTCGCGACGAGTACGGCCAGCCTACGTCCGGTGCGCGACCGGGACCAGGCCGAGATCCGCCAGCTCGGCGTCGTCGAACATCCGCGACCGGGTCAGGAACCGCTTGCCCTCGGGGCTCTCGACCGAGAACCCGCCGCCGCGACCGTCGACGACGTCGATCGTCAGGTGCGTGTACTTCCAGTACTCAGTCGTGGCAATTGCCTGAAGGGGGCAGTGGTTGCGAGCCCCGGTCTGGTGCGCATCTATTGGTTGTCGGGGGTTGTTCGTCGGAGCACGTTCGAGCCGCTTCTGCGGACTTCTTGCGGACTAGGAGCGCATCTGCCTGAGCTGTGACGGTGCTGCGCCATCCCTCTTACGGCGACGGCCTAGAGACTGCGGTGACTGCTTCCATGGATCCCGCTGCTCACGCTCACGCTGAAGGTGCGCTTTGACCTCGGAGGGCCAGAAGCGGTGGCGGTTCCCCACACGGAAAGAAGGGAACATCGGGTCGGTTGCGAGCTCATACGCCTTGGCTTCAGAGATCTTGAGCCACCGTGCAAGGTCATGAATGTCCATCGCTTCGTCGTCCATGTCGGCACAGTAAGTCCGGAACGCGACACGACCTGGTATGTCGCAGACCCTTGGCATGTCTTCGACACCGCTGCGATCGTCAGATCGGGGCTGCCCCAGTCCTTCCTGAGCGTCAGCCGTACGGCTGCATCCGTACGGTGCAAGCCCCTGGTGAAGCTGGGCTCATGAGTGATCTCAACCTGCACGTCAGCCGGCGCATTCGCGTGGCACTCGGACACAAGCGCATCAGCCTTCGGGCAGCCGCCGACCAGATGGGCCTGTCTCGGGGCGGGCTGGACCGGAAGATCAGAACCGGACAGCGATGGACCGTGAATGAAGTAGTCCTTGTCGCGTACCTGACTGGTCGCCCGATCGAATGGTTCCTGCCGCTGAAGGATCGGGAATCAGTAGGGACCTAGAGGTCAGGGCCGTTGCACGGGCTACTCGTCGAGGATCTTCGCGAGCCGCTCGTCCTCGAGGCTCAGGTTGAAGCCGTTGTCGGGGTGGTACGTCCACGATGCATGGATGCCTCGGAAGGTTGCCTCTTGCATCCCGTCGAGGGCGCGGGTGCTGAGCATCCGGTCCTGCAGTGCTGCGCTCGCCTTGACGCGCTTCAGGACACACATGACGTTGAGGATGTTGGCCTCGTCCGACTCGACGTCCACATCGTCGTCGGCCGCAGTGGAGAGGATGAGGGAGACGCCCTTGTCGGCGTACTCCACACCGTCTTTGCCCTTGAGTTCGCACTTCGATACCGCGGTCTTGAAGCGCGGTGTGGGCGGTTCCTGCTTCGCACACCCCGCTACGCCGACGATGGCGATGCTTGCGATGGCCAGGGTGGTGAGGGCGCGCTTCATAGTCGAAGCATAGGGTTTCTCAACTTTGACCAGCATGCCCCAGTTCGGGCGGCCAGCGGGAGGTGTCGGTGGCTCTTCGCATCATTGACACATGCCCGAGCACAAGTGGGCTCCCCCGGAGCATCCCGATGTCACCCTGCATCAACCCGTAACGCTGGACGCTGCAACCGCGGGCGAGCTCCGGACACTCGATCCTGTCGCCCCAGTGTGGGCTGACATCGAGTTCGTGAGCGTTGGGCTGCTGCACCTCAAGTGCTTCGCAGCAGCTGAGTCGGAGTCTGCTGTGCTCGTACAGACCGCGTGGCAGGGGCGGCTGCAGCAGGTGCTTGTTGCTCGAGAGCAGGTCACGCGCCGCGCTCTCGCCCCACGGGCACGCTGATGGCCCGTAGGCGTCGCGACAGGTGGGCGTTGGGGGCAGCGTACTCCCTCCCCGAGATCGCGCGTGGTGGCCCGGACTACGACGTCACACCGCCCGACCCGGTACTGGCGTGGGTGCAGTTCCCTGACCGCATCCTCGAGGTCGAAGCACGGGCCATCGCCTACACGGAAAGGGCAGTGCTGGTGGAGTGGGGGTTCTCGCAAGCGGCTCAGTGCGCTTGGATTTGGCGAGACGCGATTCGGGCCGCTTAGTTCGCTGGATCGTCCCAGGACGGAAGAAGCGTCTCATCCAGGATGGCCGTGAAGGGGATCCTACCGACCGGCATCTCGTCGACGGAGATCGTGATCTCGTAGGCTCCGGCGGCCGGAACACCTACGTTGCCCAGGGGAAGCACCGCAGAGACGGATTGCGCTCCTTCTTCGGACCCGAGCACTGTCCTCAGCGTGTATTCGAACGCGAAGATCGGAGCATCGTCAGTACCGCGTAGACGGCACTCGCCTGTCACCCTGTGCGTGACCTCGACACCGGGTTCACCGTCGACGTACAGAAGGAGTGCAACTTCGGCCGCCAGCGGAGCGGGGAAACCGGGGCGAGGCAAGCGGGTCACCCCGCCGCCAAGCACGTGGAGCAGGTTCTCTCGAACCGTTACTGCATCGCAGAGAAGTGCGGCCCCTAGATGAATCACGCTTACAGGCTAGTGGGTCCGTCGCAACGCTGCTCGGCGGACCTTCGCGCCCGTCGACGCGCCCGCAGCTTGCTGGTTCGCCACGGATGCAACCGCCCTGTTCATGTTACGAGCGAGGTCCACGGCTCCAACTGAGGGGTCGTCGTCGCGGAGGGAAGCCCGGTTGATCAAGAGGAAGGCATATCCCGTAGCAGGATCGACCCGATCGACGTACGCGAGTCCCGCTACACCGTCTTCACTCTCGAAGGCGGTGACGAGCTGCCCCTGGTGGAGCTCCCCATCAGCGCGTGCAAGGCGAACTCGAGTCGTCCCGTCTTCGCGTACAGAGTTCAGGTCAACTTCGACTCGTACCCGGTTCATTTCGCGTCCTTCCAAGCAGGATTCGTGATCCGATCCTGCATCAGTGATGCTAGCTCGTCTACCTTTGGGGGTGCCGTGAACGGTCTACCCCCGACAAGGTGATGTTGAGGTTCGATCTTGGTGGCGTCAGCCACCAGATCAAACCCGTGCGCGCGAAGCTCATTCCCGGTCAGGACGGCGACCTTCTTGCCACCGAGCGACGTCGTTGCGACGATCCTACGCACCGTGTCCAGAAGGGCTTCCCCGTCTTCTGGGGCCATCGCGAGGACGGAGACGCCATACCTCGGCGAAGGCAGCTTGCGCTCCGTCTCGTCCGCGAACGTGTCCTCCGCGTTCTCCAACAAGCGATCGGGGAGGAACGGTGAGAAACGGAGCACTACCTCCGAACCGTCCTGCGCAGTCGCCACCAGACGACTGTAGCCGGTACGGACGTTCTCTCAGGTATCCGTGGCCCCTCCTGCCGGCAGTTGCGCCACTGTGGGCCGCGTGCGGCCAGATCCCTGGGGGCTAGTGGCTAACACGCTTCGGCACTGTCTTGCTGTTCCAGTGACCCGGCTTCCACTCCCCCGTTGCTTCGAAGTGCGCGCGCGTCTTGTAGTGGTCGTTGAGCGCGGCGAGGACGGCCGCGTGCACCACCCAGTAGGCGATGAAGATGCCGGTGATGAAGAGAACGATCGCGAGAAGCTCCATACGGGCATCTTCTCGCTCTCCACGGACATGCGCAGCACCCCAAACAGGTGCACGACGAAACGCCCCGCCCCTCGAAGTGAGGGGCGGGGCGTTGCTTCAGAGTGCGCTTGACGTGGTGACCGTGTTGGGGTCGGTGTACTGCCGGTTCGATTCGATGATCCCGTAGTAACCGTTGCCGTAGGTTCCGCGGTACCGGATCGTGTTGACCTGGTTGTCCTTGATCCACGCGTGCGAGGTGTTGTCCCCGCCACAGTCGTCGACGATGCCCTTGTTGAAGCCCCAGATCCGGTTGCCGTGGATGTGCGAGTTCTGCGCGTTGTTTGTGCCGTCCTGCCAGAGCATCCGTACGCCCGCCACCGTGTCTGCCGCAGCGGACGTGTCGGAGGTCGTGTTGATGTCGTTGTCGTCCACGTTCCACAGGGGTCCGCCCACGTTGACGATGCCGGACGCCTGGTAGACGGTGATGCGGTTGCCGCGGACCTGCAGGTTCGAGCAGTTGAAGGTGACGAACCCTGACTGTCCGGACTTCGTGGTCACCATCGTGTTGTTCGCGAACGCGGAGTCGGTGATTGCTCCCGTGTCGGCGGTGATGACCCCGTTATTGGTGCATCGGAACGTGTTGCCGACGACTCGGATGCCGCTGTTTGTCTTGCTCGTTGCGGCCTTGAACCCGAATCCGGCAGCAGTGTCGTTGATGACAGTGTTGCCGGTGAAGGTGCAGCTGACTGATCCGTAAAACACTGAGAGGCCGGCGGTGGTGGCGTTTCGGACAGTGTTGCCGGTGGCGGTGCTGTCCTGGCATCCCTCGAAGTCGATTCCGACGTCTGCGCAGTTCTCGACATGGTTGCCGGTGATGGCGATTCCCTGACCGAGCGACCCCCAGATTCCTCCGGTGACGTTGGAGACGTTGTTGTTGGCGATGAGGACGTTTCGGATGCCGATCGTGCTCGACGTCGATGAGTCGCCACCCCAGAACTGGATCCCGTGGAGGGCAGTGTCAATGTAGTTGCCGGTGACCACGCCCGCGTCGGAATTGACGATGTTGATCGCCTGAGCAGCACTGTTGCGGATCTTGTTGTTGACCAGGTTGTAGCGCGTGGAGTTGGCGACCTCGATGCCGCAGCGCTTGGAACCGGTGATCGCAACATCTCGCACCAGCGCGTCGGTCTTTGAACTGATCTCCACGGCGTTGTAAGTCGCGGCGGTCACGGCCGACGAGATGATCTTGAGCCCGATGAGTCCGCTGCCGTTGCCGAGACGGATGGTGTGGGCATTGCTGGCGGCAGCTGCGGTGATCGTGGCACCGTACCCGTCGAGCGTGACGTTGTTTGGGATGTCGAATCCGGCTGTCGTGGTCATGGACCCGACCAGTCGACAGACGGTGCCGGGGAGGGCGCTGTTGAGCCACGACGCGACCTGCGCATCCGTGGTTGAAGTGGTGACGGCGAGTGTCGAGGCGATACCCGACTGTAGCGCCACCATCACGGCTGCAGGGGGGAGCTTAGTGTCGGAGTCAACGGAAACGAGTAGCGGGTTGCCCATAGTGGTTCTTCCTTCGTCAAGATACAATGAGATTGTCGAGCAATGAGTGGCCTGACATAAAGCACCGCCCCCCCTTGGTGAAAGGGGGCGGTGCTTTTTCTGTTGTTGAGAGCGACGCGACCTACTGGACCATCCCTGCGAATTGACGGCTGAGTTCGCGGCCCAGCACCCTAACTACGGTCTGCGGAGATGCACCCTCGATCGGCTTGACATCGATGTGCTGCGTGTAGGAAGCACCCGCTGCCGGAGCCGCCTGCACGATCCGTGTCGGATCCATGTACCGGACGTTGCCGCCCTGGTTCATCGCCTCCAACAGCGGACGGTTCGCAGCAGTCGCATACGCGTTCATCACGAACTCGCGACCGTGCACCAGACCAGCAACCTGACCTGTTGCCCCGTCGCCCGTGTACCCGCCAACCTGATACCCCGGAACACCAAGCGCCTTACCAATCAGACGCTGCAGACGACGCGACTCCGTACTAATCGCACGCGTAATCGACGACGCGTTCTTGTTCGCCGCACGCAACTGCTTCTCAGCAGCCGTAATCAGCTTCCCGAAGTTCGCATCCGCAACCTGATTACCGATCTGAGCCGACGTCTTACCAATCGACCCGTACTGACTGTTGATAGCAGCAATCTGCGACTTCGACGACGCCGCCAACGACTTCGCCAACGGCAGACCCTCATCAACACCAAGCGACGCAACCTCGTTCAGAAGAGCCGGCGCGAGACCGTTCTTCCGCAACGTCACCAGCAGCGTCTGGAACTGCTTCAACTTCGACGCACGAGACGTCAACCCACGCAGCAGAGAAGTCGACGACCGGTAATCGCCGTACGAGAAATCAGACAGCTTCCCGGAAATCGAAGACGACATCGATGACGCCGACGACTTGAGTCCGTCGAGCTTATCCGACGCCTTCTCAACCGCCTTCGAAGCAGCATCAGACCGCTTCTCCAACTTGATCATCGCCTTCTCAGACCGATCGGAAATCCGCGCCACACTATTCCGATACCGCTCCGGATACTTCGAATCCGTCGCAATACCAAACGCACCCTGCACCGCCGACATACCCGTCAACGACCCAGTACGCATCGACGTCCGGAACTGATAAATATCCGTCTGCCGTGCAAGCCGTGCAGCCTCAGCCTTCTCACGCGCATCAGCACGTTCCTTGGCCAGCTTCGCGCGAGCATCTGCGGCCTTCTGTGCGGCCTTCTGAGCAGCGATACCGCCGTCTGCGTACATATCCAGGCGACGACCTGTCTCCTGCCAGATAGCGATGGACCGCTTCCGCTTCGACGGTGCGAGCGGGATGTACGCCTCGCCACCAGTCTCCGGCTCGGCCCACAACCGCATCGCACCAGCCGGAGCAATCTGCGCCACATGGTTCTCACGCACACCACCGTTGGCGTAGTAGTCGGTGATGGATCCGCGGAGGTTGTTCTTGAAGATGCCCTTCGTATTCTCCGCCGTGCCGACAGTCACCCGGTTCGTCGTAATGGTGATCGTCTTCTGCGACGGGATCAGGCCGAGCGAGTTCAGGACACTTTGGATGGCGCTCTGGGCTGCGGCAGTCGCCGCGTTGATCTGCGTGCGCTTCTCCGCCGGCAAAGCGTTGAGCTTGTCCTTGTACGTGTCCGCAGCCGCGCCAGCAGCAGGCGCGTTGTTCTGGAACGTAGTTGCCCAGTCCGTAGGCGTGCCGATGATCTTGTCCGCGTAGTCCTGAGCGGCCTGCCCGGTGATGCCGTACTGCCCGAGCGCTGCAACGAGTGCGCTTCGCCCCTGCTCCATCGCGGCGGTGGCGGACTGCTGGTTGCCAGTCTGCTCGTAGATGGAGCCAGCAGCGTTCTGAGCCGCCTGCGCGATCCCGTCGAGCGCCGACTGGTTGTTGCGCCCCTTCTCCGTCGAGATGTCCAGCGACGTGCCGTTCTCCTTGAGAGAGTCCGTAACGCCATCCACCGCCGCCTGGAACTGACGCTTAGCCTCACGAGCATCGAGGGTCGGCGACGTCAGCGCCCGCAGCGCGTTTGCCACCTCATCGATGGTCGGAGCCGCCTCGCTAGCAGCACCCTGCAGCGCGTTCAGAGCATCCGCGTTGTCCTCGGTCGGCTGCTTCGCGCCCTTCGCCGCATCCGCGTACTGACCCATCGCGAGCTTCACGAGGTTCGTGTCGTTCGCCGTGATGCCAAGAGCGTCCGCCTGCTGCACGAGTGCGGATCGGTAGTCGCCACCGATCGCGTCAACCAGGCGGTGCAGCGACTTCTGCGACCCGTCCGTCTGCTCAGCCAGCAGCTCGAACGCCCGGACCGCCTTCGACGGGTCAGTCTGTGCGAGCTGGCCCATCTCCGCGTTGATGTCACGCAGCGCGTTGACGCCCTGGTTGAAGTCGGTGTTGGTGAATCGCGTCAGGATGGCTTGGAAGCCGTTTGAGCTGTTGTGGGATGCGAACGACTGCAGAGCAGCGTCCATGTCCTTCAGCTGGTCCTTCACGCTGCCATCGATGCCGGCAGAGAGCTGACCCTTGCCGAGCGTCTTGTAAATCTCAGCAGCAGATGAAGCCGACTTGAGCGTGTGCGTGATCTCGGAGCTGTCAGCCTTCAGCTTCTCGAGCTCCGTGTTCAGCAGCGCGACTGCGGTGACACCGAGGGCAACACCTCCGACCCACGGACCGCCGAGGAAGCCGGACATGGAACTCAGCGCCGCACGTCCCGTGATGCCACTCGCCCGGAGCGTCGCCATCGCGGACCGGAACTCGACGATCTTCGGGACGGCCAGGAGCAGACCGCCGCCAAGAAGCCCAGCTGCGCCGACGACGCCTGTCGCGCCGAGGGCTGTCGCCTTCAGCGGCTCCGGAAGCTCCCGCACCTTCTGGATGAACGAGGTCATGTCCTGCACGAGAGGACGCAGGGCGCTGCTCGCGGAGGTCCCCGACTCGATCAGGCCGGCCTGGAACGCCGACTTCAGCTTGCTCAGATCTCCGTTGAGGTTGTTCGACTTCTTCGCCGCCTGGTCAACCGCGTAGCCGGCGTCGTTGTTCTGGTCGATGTACTGCTGGATGCCATCAGCACCCTCCTTGTACAGCACCGTCGCCGCTCGCACCGCGTCCGCGCCGAAAATCTGCGACAGGGCCTGCTGGCGCTGAGCATCACTGAGGGTCGACAGGCGATCGTGCAGCACCTGAGCGATGTCAGCAGCACCCAGGAACGACCCGTTTGCGTCCTCAACGTTGATGCCGAGAGACTTCATCAGCTGCGCCGACTCCTTCGACGGATTCGCCAGCATCTGCAACATGCTCTTCAGCGACGTACCAGCGTCAGAACCCAGCAGACCAGCATCCGCGAACGACGACAGCACACCCGTCGTTTCCTCGATCGAGAAGCCGAAGTTCGACGCCACCAGACCCGACTGGTTCAGCGCATCACCAAGCTCCTGCACGCCACCCAGCGCCTTACCGGCACCAGCAGCAAGCAGGTCAGCGATGTGCGGAACGTCAGAACCGGCAAGGTTGAACTGCTTCATCGCGACCGCAGCGATCTGCGTCGCCTTACCGAGATCCACATTGTCCGACGCCGCCAGAGCCAGAACACCAGTCAGGCCACCCCCGAGGATGTCCTTCGTCGCGAGACCAGCCTTACCAAGCTCCACCTGCGCCTCAGTGACCTGCGTCGCCGTATACCCGAACGCAGCACCAGCAGTTAGGGCCTGGTTGCGGAACTTGTCCATCTCAGACGCCGAGGCGTTCGTTGCCGCCTGGACCTTGGACATCTGCGCGTCGAAATCGGCAGCCATCTTCGTGACGATCAGAACAGAGCCCGTCGCCGCCGCGCCCATCGTCAGCAGGGAGCCGCCAACGCGTTCCGCTGCCTGCCCGACCTTCTCGAGCTTGTCGGATTCCTTCGCCGTGTCAGCAGTCGCCTTGCGGACCTTCTCCATGCCTTTGACGTAGTTGTCAATCGCGGCACGGATCGTGACTTGCACAACCCTCTCGGCCATCATCTCTCCTTCGGCCAGGAGAAATCGGCACGCAAAAGCCCGCCGGAACTGGCATGCCGAGATCTCGAATCTCGTTCATGCCCGGGTGTTCCGGCGGGCGTATTTCTAGGTCAATTCTATCGCGAAAAGGGGCCAGAACGGGCGTTTTGAACGCCAAATCGCCCCGCCACATCAGTAGAAGACATGGCGGGGCGATTCCGATCGGGAACCCACTACGCGTAGGCGGTCGCTACGAACGAACCGCACAAACGCAGGGATTGGCAGCCACCACACAACGCCCCCCAGGGGTGGAATCGTTGGCTACCAGAGGCCTAAATGCGCCCACTCAGGGCATGATGGGCCGAAAAAACCAGATATCACCGGTCGCTGGATGGGGATTGCTATCCGGCGGTGAAGATATATTACATATCGGAGTGCCCCCCACCCCCGCGAGGAACGCTCAGGCTCGGCGCTGAATGATTGCCGTTGCACCGGTAGAGGCTGCTGCTGCTCCGACAACGAACGCGATGATGCCTACGGTCAAACTGAAGGTATTTATGTCCGTGACCTTCGACGTCAAAGCATCGATAATGTAGGGCGCTCCGAATCCCGCTACCGCTCCGCCAAAACCCGTTGCGAAGTTCGGCCAAGGGTTGGCTTTACGGCCACTCAGCATTTGCTCGGCAGCCCAGTCGATATCCGTGCGTTGCATATAGGTTTCGCCACGCATCTGAGCACGTAGCACTGCCAAGTTTCCGATTTCGATTGTGAGATCGTGTGGCAATTCCGCAAGATATTCAGCTTCGGCACTATGAATCGTGACGGCCTTCTTGCGACGACGCTTCGTGTAGGCATCGACCATGAGCGATGCATCGACGAGGCGCTGTTGCTGATCATTTAATGCGGGCACCGGAGCAGCGCTGCTTGCGGGTGCGGGGTTCGGAGCTGTCAAAAGCTAAGCGGACTTTCGGTCTTCGACATTGGTCAGGTTAGCGCGAAGCCGCCGGTACTGTTCAACCGCTACTTGAGCCTGCAGCAATTCGTTTCGGAGCATGAGTTCGCGCCTACGAGTAACTTGTCGAAAGAGAACATAGGTCGGCACAATCGCGCAAAGCGCAAAGGCAGCAACCCCAACGGCGGTATAGCTTGAAGCAGAAGATAGCCCGGTAAGCAGAGTGAAGACCGCGCCGGTTATGAGTAGCGCACCAGAAACCGTTACAGCGACAATAAAGCTGACTACCGCTCTCCGATATTGCGCTTCAATGTAGCTCTTGCGACGCATTAGATAGTGGCGACTTGCGCTGTATTCCGAGA
The DNA here is from genome assembly GCF_003751685.1 of Curtobacterium sp. PhB78. NCBI lineage: Bacteria > Bacillati > Actinomycetota > Actinomycetes > Micrococcales > Microbacteriaceae > Curtobacterium > Curtobacterium sp. PhB78. The sequence goes on along the minus strand of NZ_RKIA01000006.1, from coordinate 191,667 downwards.
GCATTCGAATGATAGATTGGCTCTCATCCTCGGACGAAGGGACGAGCTCCCACGTTCGTGAGGTGCGAGCGCCGGAGGGACCGTCCGCACGGTGCGAGCGCGAAGCGGCACGCTTCGGAGCTTTCATCACGGTGTCCACTTCCTGAGACTATCTACCTTTGATCCGAACATCACTCGGGTACGTGACCCCCAAACGGGGGTCACGTACCCAAGCCTTGCGGTCCACCATCGAGCACTTCCCTTGGTGCCTCCCGTACTCCGGCTGCACGCGGTGGTCGAGTGCCGTGCACTGCCGATAGGTGACTTAGGGGATGCGCGTTGCTGCGATCTCCGCCTGTCGCCCCTGCTCGGCGTCGCGGCTGGCGATCAGCTGCTGCTCCGTCAGGTCGGGCTTAGGCAACTCGCCACTCGTCACATCAGCGTGCCCGCTGTGCACCATGCGGGCGAGCTGGCTGGCCGCGTAGCCCTTCCGAGTGCTCAGCACATCGCCGGCTGACTTGCCTCCGATGGCCTTGGTGACCTTCACCTCGAGGTGGTTGCTGCTCTGTCGTCGGTCGAAAGCGTCGAGAGAGTCGGCGGCAACCCGCGTCGAACCGATGCGTGCAGGCAGCGCGCCGAGGATCAGTGCGTCTACTCCTCCGGTCAGGTTGACGGTGCGGTCGCCGATGCTCACCTGTCCGTTGCGGGTGATCGCGACGTCGAGACCGTCGACTGTGAGGCCCGTGTCCGGCACCCCGAGGCTGCGCAGAGTGCGTGTCCACGTCTTCACTGCTTCGTCGCGTGCTGACACTCGCGCCATGAAGTGGTCGACGGCAGCGGTGATTGCGGCGAGCCCTTCGTGCAGTGCTTCCACTGAGATCTGGTTGTCGGCCAGGAAGTCGTTGAGCGCCGTCGTCAGCTTCTCGTTGCTCCCGAGGGCGTCGCGCTCCTGCCGCGCAGCTCGTTCGGCTGCTTCCGCTCGCATCTGAGCAAAGCGGCGTTCCCCTTCGAGCTCGGTGACGGCCGCAGGGGTCATGTGTCCGTCGAGTGCGAGGGCTTCGTACTCTTCCTTGCGGTCGGTAAGTTCCTGCAGACGGGCCTTCAGCTCAGCTGCTCGCTGTGCGGCTTCAGTGTTCAGTTCGATGCTCATGGTTCTCCTAGCGGGATCAGTGGGTGCCGAATGCTCGGCGGGCGAAGTCGTCGAGGTCTGCGGTGGGGTCAGGCTTGGAGCCGTCTCGTCGCTGCTCTTCGTCGTGCTTGATGTCGTCGAGGACGCGCTTGATGAGGTCGTCATGGTCGGTCATGCGTTGCTCTCTTCTGGGTTGGCGTCGATGGCATCTGCGAAGGTCTGCCACCACTGCTGTGCGGCACCTCGCAGGTCGACGTCTGTGGTGTCGGTGACGCGGTATGCCGGCTCGAGGTACAGGCATGCGAGGTGGAGAAGTGCGCCGAAGGCAACGTCGGGCCATGCGTCCGGGCCGAGCTTCTTCTCGGCGTGGGCGCGATGCTCGACGACGAGATTGACGAGCTCTTGGGGGTCGGCGGTCGTGACAGAGATTTGGGTGGCGAGGGCGTAGCCGGCAAGCCCGATGGATCCGCCGCCCACGACCGTGCTCGGGATGCCGTTCTTGTCTTCGTAGATCTGGGTGAGCAGCTTGTTGCCGGCTGTCTCGAGCTCGGCGAGGTAGGTCTTCAGCCATTCGCGGCTTGCGTCGGTCATCGGGGTCCTAACGATCGTGGTGCAGCCCGAAGGCTGGGTGGTTGAGTCGTGGGCACGTCTCGTCGTGCTCGAGGACGGCGTGGGTGATGCCGGTGCCTGAGATGTCGATGACTGCTGCGGCAGAGCAGTCGGGGCAGGCGACGGTGATCGGATTCATGCCACGCCCTCGAACACGTCGCTCTCGTAGGGGGTGTTAGAAGCGTTAGAAGTGTTAGAACCCTCTTCGGAACTAACAGATCTAACGGAACTAACAGGGCCATAGAGGCCTCTTGCAACCTTCGCCAGCCGGTTGCTGTCCACCGCGCGCTTGAGGTACACGTCAAGCTGCTGGACCGGGATCGCCGGGAGCAGATGCTGCAGCTCCTGTCGAGAGACGGACTCACTTGCCTGGTACACCGCGGCGATGATGTCGGCCATGCGGTCACCCACGCCGTCGGACACCTTGATCGCTTCTGCTGCTGCCCGTGCCGCTTCAAGCCCTCCGCCGTTGAGCGTCCAGGCCCCGTTGTCGGAGAGCAGCATCGCGTACTCGCCTTCCTTCGCGTCACGGGAGGTGACGTGCAGAGTGGCGTTCTGCTCTTGCCGGTCTCGTCTGAGCACGAGCACTGTGTCTGCTGCGCCCGCGATGCCCTGGGTGCCGCTCACGGCGTCCAGAAAGTCGTCTCCGCCGCTCTTCCTGGTGTGGTGGACGATGATGAGGGATGAGCCCGGTTCGGCGTCCGTGGTCGCTTTGAGCGCGCCTAGGAAGTCGTAGTCGGCGGCATACTGCGACTTAGTGGTGGCGGTGCTGGGGAGCACCTTCCCGAGGGTGTCGAGGATGACGACTGGGTTCTGGTTGACGTTGCGCGCCATGAACTCTTCGATGCGCGGCACGACTTGTCCGCTCTCGAGGGTCGTTTCGAACTCGAGGCGGGGTGTCGTCATCTCTGGGTTGAGTGTCCGGATCCGCTGCTGCAGGCGTCGGGGGCCGTCTTCGAGCGCGAGGTACAGCACTGGGCGAGGGGCACCTGTCGGGATGCCCCCGAGCGCCTTCACGCCGATGTGCAGGTCGAGGGCCAGCCCCAGAACCAGCCAGCTCTTTCCGATCTTCGGGGCAGCGACGAGCAGAGTCATCCCTTCGGGGATGATGCCGGGAACGACGTACTGGGTGGGCGGGAAGTTCTGCTCCATCAGCCAGCGGGCATCGAAGGTGGTTGGGGGTCGGGTCATGGAGTCTCCTGTCCGGAGTAGATCTGGGCGCGGATGTCGGCCGCTCGTTTGGCTGCGGCTTCTGCGCCGCGGTGCTTCTGCGCCTCGAGGAAGGCGTTGGTGGTCTCGTGTTCTCGTGAGGGCTGGCGTCGGCAGACTTCGGCGTAGAGCCGGTCTGCGTCGTCGTTGGCCTGGTCAATCTCGGCTTGCCGTGACGCGCTCCCTTGCTCGAACGCGAAGACGTAGAACTGCCGAAGTGAGGGCGGTAGTTGCCTGAGCTCGACGACGCCGGCCGTGAGGTCGATCGCGAGCTGGTGCATGTATCGCTCTGCGGCCGGCGAAAGGGCGATGGCGTCCGGGTACGAGAAAGCCCCCTCGTCCTCGTAGTGAGGATCTGGGGGCTTCCTGGTGCCGGACTGGCCTACGGCCACTCAGGCGGCTCCGGGCGTTCAGCGTCTTGCGCAGCTTCAAGGAGGCAGATGGCCAGGCGTCGTGCCTGGTCCCCCGCTAGCTCCGTCAGGGGCCGTTCCGCACGGAATCCGACGACACCGTTGATGGCGAGCACCGCGAACCCGTCGACTGTCGTCTTGCCCGCGGGCATCAGGCAGCCACCTGCAGGGTTGGGACCAGCATGGGCACTGCGAGCGGCTGTGTCCGCACATCGGAGACGCGGGCGACGATGGCGTGAGCCAATCGCAGCGCTTCTGAAGGGGTCAGGATGATCGAGTAGCCATCGCTGAACTGGCTCGGCTGAGCATCGATGATCACTTCCGCGCGACCAGTGGCGGTCGTCTCGACTTCGACGAGCTTGATCACGTCGTCCATCAGAACCCCACCTCGACTCGCTTGAACTGCCCGGTCATGACCCCTTCTTGCGAGTCGAAGGAATAGCCGACGAGCTTGTACAACCCGACGTACGTCATGACGAACTCCCGTGGGCGGCTGATCGGCTCGTCTTCGGGGTCATCTCCCCACTGGTATCCGGGGGTTGTGTGCAGCTGGTACTCGACAGGCGTGAGGTGACCCCAGGTCGTGGCGTCTGGCATCGCACTGATCTCTTCGCGACCACCGTCGTACATGCGGTGGGTGGTGATGATCCTGTAGAGGTTGTTGGGGTCGGGCCGCTTCCACTGCTTGTGGTGCCAGCCCTTCAGCTCGAGCGTCGGTGTCCCGACTCGAGCTGCCACGGCGTCCCCCGAAGGGGCGCTTGCGTGGATGTCAGTGGGACGTGAGATGATCGTGTTGTTGAGAGACAATGTCTTCTGTCCTTCGGTTTCGTGTTAGTTACTGGTTGGACGTGGCCCCGGGTGTTGGCGCACCTGGGGCCTTCTTCTTGAGACGAGCGCGCGTACTCTTGCCGCTTCGGCTCTGCTTCACCTCGGCTTGGCGACCGATGAGTTGCATGATCTCCAGGGCGAGGCGCGAGTCGAGTAGCACTGTGATGGGCTGCTCGTCGCGCCACGGTCCGACTAGTTTCCAGTCGGCGCGGGGTGACCAGTCGGCACCAGTCAGGATGTTCCTGACGGCCTGTTCGCCGGTCGGGTCGCCGTAGGCGGGAGGCGCGAGACTTTCGTCGATCGCGCGGTCTGGCAGGTTCAGGACGCCTCCTGAGCGAACGCCTGTTCAACCCAGGCATCGATGTCGGCCTCTTTGAACACCCGGCGTCCGGCTAGGAGGGCTGAGCGAGGCGCGGTTCCCTTGTGGACCATGTATCGCAGCGCGGCTGGTGAGCGGCGGATGCGCTTGGCTGCTTCGTCGATGGTGAGAAGCACTGCTGGGGCGGTCATTCGAACATCCTTTCGGTTGCGGCTGTGCAACGTTGTCGCTGTGTGAACAACACTAGCGCATGTTGTCCTCGATGCAATAGCGTTGTCGACATGAACAACGAAGAACTCACCGCCGACCAGCTTTTCGGGCGCGCCGTGCTGGACGCCCGGCAGGCCAGGGAGATCTCGCAGCGCGCTTTCGCGGAGCTTCTGACCGAGGCCGGCATGGCCGTGGATGCTTCGGCGGTGTCTCGGATCGAGAAGGGCACACGATCCGTACGTCTGACGGAGGCGTTGACCATCGCGGACGTGCTCGACCTCGACCTGGGCGACCTTGTTCAAGAGACTCAGACGCCCGTCAAGGCCTTCGCGCGGCAGCGGCGCTACGTCGACTACAACCTCCAGCGAGTGGAGGAAGCCGGCCTCGGCGCAGTGCGAGCTCTAGTGGACGCCTGCACGCTCATCGACGACAACCCGAGCGTGCTGACCGCGGCCCACGACGGGCGTTTCGATGATCCGACTGACGCGGGCTCCTACCTCAAGTGGATCGCGGATCGTTGGCGGGCGAACACCGAGGTGTCGGGGCCCGAATTCGTTGTAACCACGAAACTTGGAGCTGGCCACCTTCGCGACGTGCTGCGGGCAGTCACCGATGGTGTGGTCGACGCACTCGACGAGGTTGACGATGGCCAGCATTAAGCAGCGCCCTGATGGCGCGTGGCGCGCACGCTACCGCGACGATGAGGGCAAGGAGCACTCCAAGCACTTCGCCCGCAAGCGGGACGCCCAAAGCTGGCTCGATGAGGTCACAACAGCAGTTCGAACCGGGTCCTACGTCGATCCCAGGGCGTCACGATCAACCCTCGCCTCGTTCTACGCGGAGTGGGCACCGCGCCAAGTGTGGTCGGAGGGGACTATCAGGGCCGCTGATCGCGCTATCGATTCGTGCACGTTCCGAGAGGTGCCGTTCGGCAAGCTGAAGCGCTCCCATGCTGAGTCTTGGATCAAGGCGCTCGAACAGGATCTCGCTGCGTCCACGATCCGCACACGAGTGAAGTACGTCCGTGGCGCTCTTCGTGGTGCCGTACTCGACGGATATATCGGCAAAGATCCGACGCTCGGACTGCGGCTCCCGGCCGTTCGCAAACTCGAGCACACGATGCGGATTCCGACGCCGGCCGAGGTTTCGAGCATTCGAGAGCACGCTGAGCCGTTTCTGCGCCCGCTCCTTGACCTGATGGCCTTCGCTGGGATGCGCATCGGGGAAGCGTCTGCAGTGCAGGTCAGCGATGTGGACTTTCTGCGCCGAAACGTGCACGTCGCGCGGCAGATCCAGAACCGTACTGGACGGCGTGAGGTCTGCGCTCCGAAGCATGGGAGCGAACGGACGGTGCCAGTCCCATCGGCGCTCGTTTCACGCCTCAGCGGCCACCTGAGCGAAGTTGGGGCGTACGAGGGCGGCTGGCTACTACCGGGCAGCCCGCCATCCCCCGCAGCACTTCGCGCATGGTTCAACAAAGCGTGCGCGTCAGCAGGGGTCAGCGGGCTGACCCCGCACGATTACCGGCACTTCTACGCGTCCGGCTTGATCCGTAGCGGGCTTGATCCCGTCTCCGTTGCGAGGGCGATGGGGCACGCGTCCCCGACGATCACCCTCAGCATCTACGCGCACCTCTTCCCGGACGCCGCGGACCGAACTAGGTCCGCGGCTGCGGACTTGATCGGCTCAACTGAGGTTTCTGCGGACGATTCGCGGACTATCGATGCTGCGGGGTGAGACCAAGGGCCTCCAGTTCGGTCTCATCAAGCATCCGGGAACGTGTCAAAAAGCGTTTCCCATCAGGACTTTCCACCGAGAACCCGCCGCCGCGACCGTCGACGACGTCGATCGTGAGGTGCGTGTACTTCCAGTACTCGAACTGCGACACCGACATGTACACCTCGACGGGGTCGATGCCGTCGACCTCGAGCGCCCCGAGCAGCACGTCGCCGGAACCGGTCCGGAACATGCCGACGGGGTAGCACATCGGGCTCGATCCGTCGCAGCAGCCGCCCGACTGGTGGAACATCAGCGGGCCGTGCCGGGCGGCGAGGGTGCGCAGGAGCTCCCCCGCCGCCGGCGTGACCGCCACGCGTGCGGTGTCGGGCATCAGAAGAAGCCCATCGGACCATCGGCGTAGGACACGAGCAGGTTCTTCGTCTGCTGGTAGTGGTCGAGCATCATCTTGTGGTTCTCGCGCCCGATGCCGGACTGCTTGTACCCACCGAACGCCGCACCGGCCGGGTACTGGTGGTACGTGTTCGACCACACCCGTCCGGCCTGGATGTCACGGCCGGCGCGGTACAGCGTGGTGGCCTCGCGACTCCACACCCCGGCACCGAGTCCGTAGAGGGTGTCGTTGGCCGTGGCGATCGCGTCGTCGTAGCCGCTGAAGGACGTCAGCGCGAGGACCGGACCGAAGATCTCCTCCTGGAAGATCCGCATCGAGTTGACGCCCTCGAACACCGTCGGCGTGACGTAGTACCCGCCGGAGAGCTCCCCGCCGAGATCCGCACGCTCCCCGCCCGTGAGCAGCTTCGCGCCCTCCTGCTTGCCGATGTCGATGTAGCTCAGGATCTTCTCGAGCTGGTCGTTCGACGCCTGGGCGCCGATCATCGTGGACAGGTCGAGCGGGTGGCCCTGCTTGACGGCGCGCACCCGGTCGAGGCCGTCGGCGACGAACCCGTCGTAGATCTCCTTCGCCACGAGCGCCCGGGACGGACACGTGCAGACCTCGCCCTGGTTGAGGTTGAAGAAGGTGAAGCCCTCGAGTGCCTTGTCGTAGAACGAGTCCTTCTCGGCGGCGACGTCGGGGAAGAACACGTTCGGGCTCTTGCCGCCGAGCTCGAGCGTCACCGGGATGAGGCTCTGCGAGGCGTACTGCATGATCAGCCGACCGGTGGTGGTCTCGCCGGTGAACGCGATCTTCCGGATGTCCGGGTGCTGGGCGAGTGGTGCGCCGACCTCGATGCCGAAGCCGTTGACGACGTTGAGCACGCCGGCGGGCAGGAGGTCGCGGATGAGCTCGACGAGCACGTGGATCGACGCCGGGGTCTGCTCGGCGGGCTTCAGCACGACGCAGTTGCCCGCGGCCAGGGCCGGTGCGAGCTTCCACACCGCCATCAGGATCGGGAAGTTCCACGGGATGATCTGTCCGACGACGCCGAGCGGTTCGTGGAAGTGGTACGCCACGGTGTCGTGGTCGATCTCGCCGGCCGAGCCCTCCTGCGCGCGGATCGCTCCGGCGAAGTACCGGAAGTGGTCGATCGCGAGCGGGATGTCGGCGCCGAGGGTCTCGCGGATCGGCTTGCCGTTCTCCCACGTCTCGGCGACGGCGAGCATCTCGAGGTGCTCCTCCATCCGGTCGGCGATCTTGTTGAGGATGACCGCGCGCTCGGCGGCGCTCGTCCGCCCCCAGGTCGGGAACGCCTTCCAGCCCGCCGCCACCGCACGGTCGACGTCGGTGGAGTCACCGCGCGCGACCTCGGTGAAGACCTTGCCGGTGACGGGGGTGGGGTTCTCGAAGTACTGCCCGCTCGCCGACGGGACGTACTCGCCGCCGATGAAGTGGTCGTACCGCGATCGGTACTGCACGAGGGAGCCCGGTTCGCCGGGTGCGGCGTAGCTGGTGGGCGATGGTGCGATGGTCATGGTGGTGGCCTTTCGACGACGCTGTCGGGGCACGCACGGTTCGCGTGCTGCTCGCACCGTACGACCGCGGGGGTTGCATCCGGTTGCACGGGCTCACGCCCGCTCGAGTCCGAGGACCGCACCGGCTCGCCGTCGGCCGGGTAGCGTTCGGGACTCCAGCGGTCCGATCAGGAGGAGTGTCCGTGGATTCTCGTGCCGTCCGCACGTTCCGGGTGTTCGTCGTCGTCACGGCGGTCGTCGCGATCGCCCTGGGGATCGTCGCCATCGTGTGGCCCCGGCCGTCGCTCGTCCTCGTGGCGCTGCTGTTCGGCGTGTACCTCGTCGTCGCCGGCGCCCTGCGGGTCGTGGCTGCGGCGCGCGGGCACGGGACGCCGACGGTGTGGCGGTGGACCTCCGGGATCGTCGGTGCGCTCGTCGCGGTCGCCGGACTCGTCGCGCTGCTCGACCCCGCGATCCCCCTGGTCGTCTACGCCGTGCTCGCCGGGGTCGGCTTCGTGGTCGAGGGCATCGTGTCGATCGTGGGCGGCTTCGTCGGCCACCCCGGGTCGTCCCGGGTGCCGACGCTGGTGAGCGGCGTGCTGTCGATCCTCGGCGGTGTCGTCGTGCTCGTCGCGCCCGGCCTCGCGCTCACGGTGTTCATGGTCTTCGCGGGCATCGCCCTCATCGTCGTCGGTGCCGCGGCCCTGCTGCTGCTCCCGCCGCGAGCCGCCGTCCGCCGGTAGGCGGTGCCCCGTCCGCCGCTACGCGGTGCCCGTCCCGAACAGCAGCCCGAGCGCGTAGGTCACGACCGCGGCGCCGAACCCGATCGCCAGCTGCCGGAACGCCCGCTTTCCCGGCGACGCACCGCTCAGCACGCCGACGACCGCACCGGTGCCGAGCAGGGCGAGTCCGACGAGCGTGCCGGCGACCGCGATGGCCGCCCACCCCTGCATGCCGAACAGGAACGGCAGCACCGGGATGATCGCGCCCGACGCGAAGAACAGGAAGCTCGACACCGCGGCACTCAGGCCGTTGCCCACCGCCTCGTGGTCGTCGGTGACGGCGACCGGACCGGTCGACGGGTGTCGCTCATCGATGCCGGACAGCACCTGCGCCGCGTGCTCGGTCGCCTCGGCCTCGGACATCCCGCGGGCGCGGTACACCAAGGCCAGCTCGTTCGCGTCGACGTCGAGGTCCGCCACGGCGCGCCCGGCCTCGGGGTGCGGTGCGGACGCCTCGAGCAGCTCGCGCTGCGACCGGACCGAGACGTACTCCCCCGCCCCCATCGAGAGGGCGCCGGCGAGCAGGCCCGCGATGCCGCTCAGCAGCACGAAGTGCCGGTCGGCGCCCGACGCGCTGATGCCGATGATGAGGGCCAGGTTCGACACGAGTCCGTCGTTGGCGCCGAAGACCGCCGCACGGAAGGTGCCCGACAACCGCATCCGTCCGCGGTTCGCGAGCCCGCGCACCACTTCGCCGTGGATGCGCTCGTCGGCAGCCATGCTCGCGGTCGCGTCGTCGTCGTCGGCGTACGGCGAGCGGTCCTCGGCGCGCTGCATCAACGCGAGGACGAACACCGACCCGAAGCGCTTCGCAAGTGTCGCGAGGACCCGGGTGCGCAGACTGCCCCGCTGCGGACGTCCGACGTCGTCACCGAGCAGGTCGAGCCAGTGCTGCTCGTGCCGTCCCTCGGCCTCGGCCAGCGCGGCGAGGATCTCGCGTTCCTCGCCGGACCGCCGCGCGGCCAGGTTCCGGTAGACCGCGCCCTCGGCGCGTTCGTCGGCCAGGTAGCGGCGCCAGCGGCGGGCGTCGGCGCGCGGCGTCGGGTGTTCGGTCTGGAGGCTCACAGCAGCCATCCTGCCGCCTGCGGCCGATCGGTGGTCACCACCAGGGCCGTGGAGACGCGGCAGGGCGCGGACCGGAGGCGACGCGTGTTCGTGCGCCGTTCCTCCTGTCCGCGCCCCGCGGACGCCGTCGCGCCCCGGTGTGTGGGGGCGCGACGACCACGGCGGGGCGCACCACGGGTACGTTGGCGGCGGGACGCGACAGGGCGCGGACCGGAGGCTGCGCGCACCACGTGCCCCGTGCCTTCCGTCCGCGCCCGGATGGGACGCGACGGGCGTCGGTGTCGGGCCGGGCTGTCGCGCCCCGCAGACGCCGTCGCGCCCCGGTGTGCGGGGGCGCGACGACCACGGCGGGGCGCAGCCGCGGCGCGTCCAGCGTCCGGCGTCCGGGCGAGACGCGGCAGGGCGCGGACCGGAGGCGACGCGTGTTCGTGCGCCGGGCCTCCTGTCCGCGCCCTGTCGGCGTCGGGATCCTGCGGATCAGTCCCGCACGTAGGCCGGAGCGGCCTCGGCGTGGGCGTCGCCCACCCGGTGCACGCGCAGGTCGTTCGTCGAGCCCTCGATCCCGGGAGGCGAACCGGCCGTCACGATGACGCGGTCGCCGGGGGCGGCCAGGCCGTTCTCGAGGAGGACGTCGTCCACCTGCGAGAAGAGCTCGTCGGTGTGGGTCTTGCGCTCGACCAGGAAGGACCGGACGCCCCAGGTGAGCGCCATGCGGCGACGCGTGGCCTCGTTCGGGGTGAAGGCGATGATCGGCAGGCCGTGGCGCAGACGCGACATGCGGCGCGCCGAGTCGCCGGACTCGGTGAACACGCAGAGGTACGACGCCTCGGTGAACTCCGCGATCTCGACCGCGGCGAGCGTGATCGCACCACCGAGGGTGCGCGGCTTCGTGCCGAGCGGCGCGATGCGCTCGAGGCCGTGGTCCTCGGTCGACTCGACGATGCGGGCCATCGTGCGGACGGTCTGCACCGGGTACTCGCCGACGCTGGTCTCGCCCGAGAGCATGACCGCGTCCGCACCGTCGAGGACGGCGTTCGCGACGTCGGAGGTCTCGGCGCGGGTCGGGATCGGCGACGAGATCATCGACTCGAGCATCTGGGTCGCGACGATGACCGGCTTCGCCATGCGGCGCGCGAGCTCGACGGCCCGCTTCTGCACGATCGGGACGGCCTCGAGCGGGAGCTCGACGCCGAGGTCACCGCGGGCGACCATGATGCTGTCGAAGGCGTCGATGATCTCCTCGAGCGCGTCGACGGCCTGCGGCTTCTCGATCTTCGCGATGACGGGGAGCCGCTTGCCCTCTTCGTCCATGATCTCGTGCGCGCGGACGACGTCCGAGGCGTTGCGGACGAACGAGAGCGCGATGAGGTCGGCGCCCTGGCGGATGCCCCAGCGGAGGTCGGCCTCGTCCTTCTCGCTCAGCGCCGGGACGTTGACGGCGACGCCGGGCAGGTTGATGCCCTTGTTGTTCGACACCGTGCCGCCGACGACGACCTCGGTGCGGACACGGACGCCGTCGGTGTCGAGCACGCGCAGGCGGACCCGACCGTCGTCGATGAGCAGCGGGTCGCCGGGCTTGACGTCCTGGGGCAGGCCCTTGAACGTCGTGCCGCAGATCTCCTTGGAGCCGGGGACGTCCTCGGTCGTGATCGTGAACACGTCGCCGACCGCCAGGTCGTGCGGGCCGTCGGCGAACTTGGCCAGACGGATCTTCGGACCCTGCAGGTCGACGAGGATCGCGACCGGCTTGCCGAGCTCCTCGGCAGCGCGACGGACGTTCACGTAGTTGGCCTCGTGGACGCTGTAGTCACCGTGGCTGAGGTTGAGTCGGGCGACGTCGACGCCCGCTTCGATGATCTCCTTGACGGTCTCGTAGTCCGACGTTGCCGGTCCGAGCGTCGAAACGATCTTTGCGCGTCTCAATGGATTCCTTCGTGGTGGTGGGTGATGCTCTGGTTTCCGCGCTGTGGGGCCGCGCGGAACGAAGCGAGGCCACCAGCACCTTATCGAGTGCTGGTGGCCCCTCGCTCACCGGGTGGTGAGCATCTGGTGGTGGTTGGTCATGCGGCGATCCGTCATCTCAGACCGACATCGCGCGGTCGGTCGCCTTCACCGGCACCGGCAGGATCGTCGAGCCCTCGAGGTACTCGTCGACCTTCGCCGCCGCAGCGCGGCCCTCGGCGATCGCCCAGACGATCAGGGACTGCCCGCGGCCGGCGTCACCGGCGACGAACACGCCCGCCTCGTTCGTCGTGTAGTCGGCGCGGCGGTCGAGCGCACCGGACACCGTCGTCGGCAGACCGAGCTGCGGCTCGATCGTGTCGGATTCCGGACCCGTGAAGCCCATCGCGACGAGGACGAGGTCTGCGGGGATCTCACGCTCGGAGCCGGCCTTCGGCACGCGACGGCCGTCGAGGTACTCGGTCTCGGCGACCCGGAGCGCACGGACCTCGCCGGCCTCGTTCGCCAGGAACTCGACGGTCGAGGCGAGGAAGTGCCGCTCGCCGCCCTCTTCGTGGGCGCTCGTGACCTCGAAGACGGTCGGGAACATCGGCCACGGCTGCTCGGACGGACGCTCCAGCGGCGGCTGCTTGCCGATCGCCAGGTTCGTCACGCTTAGGGCGCCCTGCCGGTGCGCGGTACCGATGCAGTCCGCACCGGTGTCACCGCCGCCGATCACGACGACGTGCTTGCCCTCGGCGGTCAGCTGGTTGTCGACCCGGGTGCCGGCGTTCGCCTTGTTCTGCTGGACCAGGTAGTCCATCGCGAAGTGCACGCCCTCGAGGTCGCGCCCCGGGATCGGCAGGTCGCGCGGCACCGTGGCGCCGGTGGCGACGACGACCGCGTCGTAGCGCGACTTCAGGTCGTCCCAGGTGATGTCGCGGCCGATCTCGACGCCCGCACGGAAGCGGGTGCCCTCGGCCTGCATCTGGGACAGGCGCGCGTCGATCTGGCGCTTCTCCATCTTGAAGTCCGGGATCCCGTAGCGGAGCAGCCCGCCGATGCGGTCGTCGCGCTCGTAGACGGCGACGGTGTGCCCGGCACGCGTGAGCTGCTGCGCGGCGGCCAGCCCGGCGGGGCCGGAACCCACGACGGCGACGGTCTTGCCCGTCAGGCGCTCCGGCGGGTGCGGGGTGACCCAGCCGTTCTGGAACGCCTCGTCGATGATCGAGACCTCGACCTGCTTGATCGTCACGGGCGGCTGGTTGATGCCGAGCACGCACGAGGACTCGCACGGAGCGGGGCACAGCCGGCCCGTGAACTCCGGGAAGTTGTTCGTCGCGTGCAGCCGCTCGATCGCCTGACGGCCCTCACCGCGCCAGGTCAGGTCGTTCCACTCCGGGATCAGGTTGCCGAGAGGGCAGCCCTGGTGGCAGAACGGCACGCCGCAGTCCATGCAGCGGCCGGCCTGGCGCTTGAGGGCACCGGACTCCTGCTGCTCGTAGACCTCTTTCCAGTCCATGAGCCGGACGGGCACGGGGCGCCGTGCCGGCAGTTCGCGTTCCTGGACCTTGAGGAATCCCTTGGGGTCAGCCACCGGTCACCTCCGTGGTCGTGTCGGGCGCTGCCGGTTCCAGACGTGCGTGACGCTCAGCCACCGGTCACCTCCATGATTCTGTTCCAGACGACGTCGCCGTCGGGGTCGAGCCCCTCGTCGACGGCGCGCTGACGGGTCTCGAGCACCGCCGCGTAGTCACGCGGCAGCACCTTGACGAAGTCGCTCAGGTCGCCGGACTCGAGCAGGTCGGACGCGAGCGTCGAACCGGTCTCCTCGGCGTGCCGGATGAGCAGGTCGGTGACGATCTCGACGTCGGCGCTGTCGAGCGCCTCGAGTCGGAGTTCACCGGTCGCGAGGGCGTCGGTGTTGACGTGCTCCTCGCGCAGACCACGGACGTACGCGGTGCCGCCGGACATGCCGGCGCCGAGGTTCCGACCGGTCTCGCCCAGGATGAGCGCGAGCCCGCCCGTCATGTACTCGAGCGCGTGGTCCCCCACGCCCTCGACCACCGCGGTCGCCCCCGAGTTGCGCACCAGGAAGCGCTCGCCCACGATGCCGCGGATGAACATGCTGCCCTGGGTCGCGCCGTAGCCGATCACGTTGCCGGCGATGACGTTCTCCGCCGGGTCGAAGCCCGAGCCGGCGTCCGGCCGCACGATGATCTCGCCACCGGACAGGCCCTTGCCGACGTAGTCGTTGCTGTCGCCGATGAGGCGCAGGGTGATGCCGGCGGGCATGAACGCGCCGAGCGACTGTCCGGCGGAACCGCGCAGCGTGACGTCGATCGAGCCGCTCGGCAACCCGTGCTCGCCGTGCCGCTTGGTGACCTCGTGGCCGAGCATCGTGCCGACCGCGCGTTCGGTGTTGCGGATGGGCAGGTCGAGCGCGATCGAGCCACCGTGGTCGAGCACGTCGGCGGTCTGCTGGATCAGCCCCACGTCGAAGTGCTGCTCGAGCTCGTGGTCCTGCTCGCGCTGGTGGCGACGGGGCTCGGCGTCCTCGAAGTGCGGACCCGCGAGGACCGGTGCGAGGTCGAGCCCTGACGCCTTCCAGTGCTCGAGGGCACGGTCGACGTCGAGGGCGTCGGACCGGCCGATCGCCTCGTCGAGGGTGCGGAAGCCGAGCTCGGCGAGGAGCTCGCGCACTTCCTGCGCGATGAACTCGAAGAAGTTCACGACGAACTCGGGCTTGCCGGAGAAGCGCTTGCGGAGCTCGGGGTTCTGCGTCGCGACCCCCACCGGACACGTGTCCAGGTGGCACACGCGCATCAGGATGCAGCCCTCGACGACGAGCGGAGCGGTGGCGAAGCCGTACTCCTCGGCGCCGAGCAGGGCTGCCACGACGACGTCGCGCCCGGTCTTCATCTGACCGTCGACCTGGACGACGACGCGGTCGCGCATGCCGTTCAGCATGAGCGTCTGCTGCGTCTCGGCGAGGCCGATCTCCCACGGGGTGCCGGCGTGCTTGAGCGAGTTGAGCGGGGACGCACCCGTGCCACCGTCGTGTCCGGACACGAGCACGACGTCGGCCAGGGCCTTCGTCACACCGGCCGCGACCGCGCCGATACCGGACTGGCTCACGAGCTTCACGTGGACGCGTGCGGCCGGGTTGGCGCGCTTCACGTCGAAGATCAGCTGCTTGAGGTCCTCGATCGAGTAGATGTCGTGGTGCGGCGGCGGCGAGATGAGGCCGACGCCGGCGGTGGCGTGCCGGGTGCGGGCGACCCACGGGTACACCTTCTGCGGGGGCAGCTGGCCGCCCTCGCCGGGCTTCGCACCCTGCGCCATCTTCAGCTGGATGTCGGTGGCGTGGGTGAGGTACATGCTCGTCACGCCGAACCGCCCGGAGGCGACCTGCTTGATCGCACTGCGGCGCTCGGGGTCGAGCAACCGGTCGACGTCCTCGCCGCCCTCACCCGTGTTCGAGCGGCCACCGAGGCGGTTCATCGCGATCGCGAGCGTCTCGTGGGCTTCCTTCGAGATGGAGCCGTACGACATCGCGCCGGTGTTGAAGCGCTTGACGATCGACTCGATCGACTCGACCTCGTCGAGCGCGACGGGCTTCCGCGCCCCGTGCTTGAAACGGAACAGCCCGCGCAATGTCATGAGCTCCTCGGACTGGTCGTCCACGGCGCTCGAGTACTCACGGAAGATGTCGTACCGGCGGGCACGGGTGGCGTGCTGCAGCCGGAAGACGGTGTCCGGGTTGAACAGGTGCGGGGGGCCTTCGCGACGCCACTGGTACTCGCCGCCGGTCTGCAGTCGCTCGTGGGACAGGACCGCGCCGTCCTGCGGGTACGCCTGGGCGTGCCGCTCGGCGTTCTCCTTCGCGATGACGTCGATGTCGACCCCGCCGAGGATCGACGACGTGCCGGTGAAGTACTTGTCGACGAACTCCTGGCTGAGCCCCACGGCTTCGAACGCCTGGGCACCGGCGTAGCTCGAGACCGTCGAGATGCCCATCTTCGACATGATCTTCAGGACGCCCTTGCCGAGCGCCTTGATCACGTTCTTGACGGCCTGCTCCGGGGTGATCCCGGTGATCATGCCGGCACGGACCAGGTTCTCGCAGGTCTCCATCGCGAGGTACGGGTTGATCGCCGACGCGCCGTACCCGATGAGGGACGCCACGTGGTGGACCTCGCGCACGTCGCCGGCCTCGACGATCAGGCCGACCTTCATGCGCTGCTCGGTGCGGATCAGGTGGTGGTGCACGGCGGCGAGCAGCAACAGGCTCGGCACGGGCGCCTGCTCGGCGTTGCCGTCGCGGTCCGACAGCACGATGAACTGCTTGCCCGACTCGATCGCGGCGTCGACCTCGTCGCACACGGCGGCGATGCGCTTCTGCATCGCCTTCTTGCCGGCGTCGACGCGGTACAGGCCCTTGATCGTGACCGTCAGGTGCCGACCCGACTCCGTCTCGAAGTGCTGCACCTTGGCGAGCTGGTCGTTGTCGATCACCGGGAAGTCGAGCGTGATCTGCTTCGCGTGCTCGGGACCGGCCGACAGCAGGTTGCGCTCCGGACCGAGGCCCATGCCCATCGAGGTGATGACCTGCTCGCGGATCGAGTCGAGCGGCGGGTTCGTCACCTGGGCGAACTGCTGGGTGAAGTAGTCGAACAGCAGCCGGGGGCGCTGCGAGAGCACCGCGATCGGGGTGTCCGACCCCATCGCACCGAGCGGCTCCGCGCCCACCTGCGCCATCGGGCGGAGCAGGATGCGGACCTCTTCTTCGGTGTACCCGAACGCACGCTGCCGACGGGTGACCGATGCCGGGGTGTGCACGATGTGCTCGCGGTCGGGCAGGTCGTTCAGGTTGATGCGGCCCTCGTCGAGCCATTCGCCCCAGGGACCGGAGGACGCCAGGCCCCGCTTGACCTCGTCGTCCTCGATGATGCGGCCGGCCTCGGTGTCGACCAGGAACATCCGGCCGGGGCGCAGACGGCCCTTGCGGACGACCTTCGCGGCGGGCACGTCGATGACACCGGTCTCCGACCCCATGACGATGAGCCCGTCGTCGGTGACGAGGAAGCGCCCGGGACGCAGCCCGTTGCGGTCGAGGGTCGCGCCGACGAGCGAGCCGTCGGTGAAGGTGATGGCGGCTGGACCGTCCCACGGCTCCATGAGCATCGAGTGGTACTCGTAGAACGCCCGCAGCTCCGGGTCCATCCCGACCTGGTTCTCCCAGGCCTCCGGCACCATCATCGACACCGCGTGCGGCAGCGTCCGGCCGGTCAGGGTCAGGAGCTCGAGGACCTCGTCGAACGACGCCGAGTCGCTCGCACCGGGGCTGACGATCGGCAGCAGCGGCGCGACGTCGCCAAGCAGTTCGCTCTCGAGCTGCGACTGGCGTGCGCGCATCCAGTTGCGGTTGCCGCGCACCGTGTTGATCTCACCGTTGTGCGCGATCGTCCGGAAGGGCTGCGCGAGCGGCCACGACGGGAACGTGTTGGTCGAGTAGCGCGAGTGCACGATCGCGAGCTTCGACGCGAAGCGCTCGTCGCTGAGGTCCGGGTAGAACGGCTCGAGCTGCAGCGTCGTGACCATGCCCTTGTAGACCATGGTGCGACTCGACAGCGACATGAAGTACAGGTCGTTCGCGTGCTCGGCGCGCTTGCGCAGCCGGTAGGTCTGGCGGTCCAGCGCGATGCCGCTCCACGAGGCGCCGTGCACGTCGTGGCGCACCGAGGCGACGAACAGCTGCTCGAACGCCGGCATGGCCGCACGTGCCAGGGTGCCGAGCACCTCGGGGCGCACCGGGACCTCGCGCCAGCCGAGGACCTTGAGGCCCTCTTCGCGCGCCAGTCGTTCGACGGCGCCCTTGACGGCGTGCCGGTCGCCCTCGTCGGTCGGCAGGTAGGCCGTGCCGACCGCGAACTCCCCCGCCGCCGGCAGGTCGAACGGCACCACGGCGCGCAGGAACTCGTCCGGCACCTGGCACAGGATGCCCGCGCCGTCGCCCGTACCGGCGTCCGAACCGACGGCACCGCGGTGCTCGAGGTTGCGGAGGGCGCCGAGTGCAGCGTCGACGATGTCGTGGCCGGGCGTCCCGCGCAGCGTCGCGACCATCGCGAGACCGCAGGCGTCCTTCTCGTTCGCCGGGTCGTACATGCCGGTGGCGTCGGGGACCGCCGAGAACCGACGGTGCGGCGGCACGAGGGACTTCGGTGCCGAGGGCTGGAGTGGCTGGAGCGCCATGGGGGAACCGTCCTCACGAGGAAGTGGAACAGGGACAGCGGTGGCCCGGTGGTGCGTTCCGCCCAGACGGGCGGGACTGGTGCCCGTGCCCCGCTTGTGGCGGGGAGGAGTGCTCCTAGGCGCGATCAGTGGGAGTCGTGACCGCTCCGGAGCCCTGGGCGACGAGGCGTTCGTCGTCGTCCTCGTGCTCCGAGAAGGTGTCGTCGGAGTCTACATCGGACTTCGGACGCGGCTCGCGACCGGGCAGGTACGGGCTCGGCTCCTTGCCGGTGTGCCGACGGGTCTGCACGATGAAGATGACGATCCCGAGCAGGATGGCCGCGAACG
Source organism: Curtobacterium sp. PhB78 (assembly GCF_003751685.1). NCBI lineage: Bacteria > Bacillati > Actinomycetota > Actinomycetes > Micrococcales > Microbacteriaceae > Curtobacterium > Curtobacterium sp. PhB78. The sequence goes on along the minus strand of NZ_RKIA01000006.1, from coordinate 172,974 downwards.
ACATCCAGACGTTGGTACGGATGCCCGCGAAGGTCTCGCTCGTGTCGACGCGGATCGACTCGAGGAAGGACCGGCCGACGCCGTACCAGATCAGGTACAGGGCGAGGACCTTGCCCCACTGGAGCGTGAACTTGCGGTCGAGCAGCAGGATGACGACGACACCCAGGACGTTCCAGATGATCTCGTAGAGGAACGTCGGGTGGAACAGCGTGCCCTCGGGCAGGCCCTTCGGGAACGCGGCGTTCGTCGACTCGATCTGCAGGCCCCACGGCAGGCTGGTCGGCATGCCGAAGAGCTCGTGGTTGAAGTAGTTCCCGAGCCGACCGAACGCCTGTGCGAGCAGCACCCCGGGCACCACCGCATCGATGAACGACGTGAACCGCAGGCCGACCTGGCGGCAGCCGATCCAGGCGCCGACGGACCCGAGGATCAGGGCGCCGAAGATGGCGAGCCCGCCCTCCCAGATGTACAGGAAGGACAGCGGGTCGATGCCGGGGCCGAAGTAGTCCGACACGTGCGTGAACACGTGGAAGAGCCGGCCGCCGATGATGCCGGCGGGCACCGCCCAGATCGCGATGTCGATGATGATCCAACGCTCGACGCCGCGCGCGTTGAGGCGGCGGTTCGCGAGCAGGACCGCGGCGACGATCCCGAGCAGGATGCAGATCGCGTACGCGTGGATGCGGAAGTCGAGCGGCAGCGACCAACCGAACACGTCGCGCAGCCAGGCGGTCAGGTCGAAGTACTGCCAGGCGGTGCTCGGGCTCGGGATGCTCAGGAGGGGCATGGAGGAACGGTCGCCTTTCGGAACTGACGGGGCGCGGTGTCGACGTGTCGTCGGCCCCGCTCACTGTAGCGCGGGTCGTGGGCCCGCCAGGAACTGGACTAGGAGCGGCGGGCACCGGTGGTGAGGTCGGCCGCGCGGTCGGCGACCCCCTGCACCCCGAGGTCGGCCAGTGCGCGGACGAACGCCGAGCCGACGATCGCGCCGTCGGCGTACTCCAGGACCTCGGCGACCTGCTCGGCCGTCGAGATGCCGAGGCCCACGCAGGTGCGCGCGACGCCAGCGTCACGGAGCCGCGACACCACGGTGCGTGCAGCGACGTCGACGCCGGCCCGTGCTCCGGTGACGCCCATCGTCGAGACGGCGTAGACGAACCCGCGGCTCGCCTGCACCGCCTGCTGCATCCGGGAGTCGGACGAGGACGGTGCCGCGAGGAACACGCGGTCCAGGCCGGTCCGCTCCGACGAGGCCATCCACTCGGCGGCTTCGTCCGGGATCAGGTCGGGCGTGATGAGGCCCGCGGCTCCGGCGGCGACGAGGTCGTCGGCGAAGCGGTCCACGCCGTAGCGGAGGACCGGGTTCCAGTACGTCATCACGAGCACCGGCACGTCGGCGCGCTCGGTGATCTGGTGCACGGCATCGAAGACCTGCGCGACCCGGAAGCCGTTGGCCAGGCTCTCCTCGGCCGCACGCTGGATGACCGGGCCGTCCATGACGGGGTCGGAGTACGGCAGGCCGAGCTCGATGACGTCCACGCCGTTCTCGGCGAGGGCGACGGCAGCGTCGACGCTGGTCTGCACGTCGGGGTACCCGGCGGGCAGGTAGCCGACGACGGCCCCGGCACGCTCGGCGTTGGCGGTGTCGATCGTCGTGGCGACGGTCTGGTTCGTGGTCACAGCTGCACCGCGTTCTCGTCGAGGATGCCGAAGTAGCGACTGGCGGACGCCACGTCCTTGTCACCACGGCCGGACAGGTTCACGAGCACGACCCCCTCGGGGCCGAGCTCCTTGCCGAGCTTCATCGCACCCGCGAGCGCGTGCGCCGACTCGATCGCCGGGATGATGCCCTCGGTCTGGCTGAGCAGCCGGAACGCCTCCATCGCCTCGGTGTCGGTGATCGGCGCGTACTGTGCGCGACCGATCGACGCCAGGTAGGCGTGCTCCGGCCCGACGCTCGGGTAGTCGAGCCCGGCGGAGATGCTGTGGCTCTCGATGGTCTGGCCGTCCTCGTCCTGCATGAGGTAGGACTTCGCGCCCTGCAGGACGCCTTCGCGACCGAGCGTGATGCTCGCGGCGTGCCGACCGGTCTCCACGCCGTCGCCACCGGCCTCGAAGCCGTGCAGCGCGACGGACTCGTCGTCGAGGAACGCCTCGAAGATCCCCATCGCGTTCGAGCCGCCACCGACGCACGCGGCGACGGCGTCGGGGAGACGCCCGACGCGGTCGAGGACCTGCTGCCGGGCCTCTTCACCGATCACCTTGTGGAACTCGCGCACCATCTCGGGGAACGGGTGCGGGCCGGCGACCGTGCCGAGCAGGTAGTGGGTCGAGTCGACGTTCGCCACCCAGTCACGGAGCGCCTCGTTGATGGCGTCCTTCAGCGTGCGCGATCCGGTCTCGACCGGGATCACCTCGGCGCCGAGCAGGCGCATCCGGGCGACGTTGAGCGCCTGCCGCTCGGTGTCGACGGCACCCATGTACACGACGCAGTCCATGCCGAACAGCGCCGCAGCGGTCGCTGTGGCCACGCCGTGCTGGCCGGCACCGGTCTCCGCGATGAGGCGGGTCTTGCCGAGTCGACGGGCCACGAGCGCCTGACCGAGCACGTTGTTGATCTTGTGCGACCCGGTGTGGTTCAGGTCCTCGCGCTTGAGGATCACGCGGGCACCACCGGCGTGCTTCGCGAACCGCGGCACCTCGGTGATGATCGACGGACGACCGGTGTAGTCGCGCTGGAGCTCGTCGAGCTCGGCACGGAAGGCCGGGTCAGCCCAGGCCGTGCGGAAGGCTGCCTCGAGCTCGTCGAGCGCCAGGACGAGCGACTCGGGGACGAAGCGTCCGCCGAAGTCACCGAAGTACGGGCCGTGCAGGTCGCGGAGTGAGGTCACGATGGGTCTTCCCGGGACGTGTCCGACGCGACCGGCGGTGCCGGTGGTCGGACGGGTGGAACGTTCAGCCGCGGTCGGCGGCCTCGATGAACGACGCGAGGGTGGTGGCGGGGTCGGCACCCGTGACGAGGGCTTCCCCGACCAGGACGACGTCGGCACCCGCTGCGCGGTAGTGGGCGACGTCGGCGGGACCGGCGACGGCGGACTCGGCGACGCGCACGACCCCGTCGGGGATGCGGTCGGCGAGCGACCCGAAGAGGTCGCGGTCGAGCGAGAAGTCGGTGAGGTCGCGCGCGTTGACGCCGAGGATCCGCGCACCGGCGTCGAGGCCACGGGAGACCTCGTCGGCGGAGTGCGCTTCGACCAGCACGCGCATGCCGAGCTCTTCGGCCAGCGTGTGGAGCTCGACCAGCTGCTGCTGCTCGAGCGCGGCCACGATGAGCAGCACGACGTCGGCTCCGGCGGCCCGGGCCTCGACGACCTGGTACGGGTCGGCGATGAAGTCCTTGCGCAGCACGGGGATGCCCACGCGGGCTTTGACGGCTTCGAGGTCGGCGAGACTGCCGAGGAACTTGCGTCCCTCGGTCAGGACGCTGATCGTCGACGCGCCACCGCGCTCGTAGTCGGCTGCGAGTGCGGCCGGGTCCTCGATGGGGGCCATCGAGCCACGGGACGGGCTGGCGCGCTTGACCTCGGCGAGGATCTTCACCCGGTCGCCCGGGGCGAGGAACGCGAGGGCGTCGAGCGGCGACGCCACCCGGTCGAGGTCGCGTTCGACGTCCGAGTACGGGCGGTCGACGCGACGGGCGGCGGCGTCCTCGAGCGCGCCCGCGACGAGGGTCTCGAGCACGTTCGGCATGCGAGTCCTACTCGGCGTGGTGCTTGGCGACGTACTTCGGGCCGTTCACGCCGTAGCCGGCCTTGGCCATGACCGCGCCGATGACCAGACCGATGACGACGACGGCAGCGGAGACCCAGACGCCCCACGGCTGGTCGAACCAGAAGAACAGCGTGCCTGCCGCGAATCCGATCAGCATGATCACGACGGCGGTCCAGGCGGCCGGCGAGTGGCCTTCGCCGAGTTCTGCGGGCTCAGTGTTGCTCACGGTGCTCCTCGTTCTGCTCCGGCGTCGTCGGTCGACCGACGCCCATCCGATCCTACCGTGCCGTCGGTCGGGTCGACCCCAGCACTGAGGTCGTCCCAGTCCACGACGGCGTCGCGCACGACCGGGGCTGCGGCGCGGGCGTCGGCGGCGGCTCCCGCGGTCGCCGCGCCGTACTTCCGGCTCGGACCGGGCCACGCACGCTGCACCACGATGACGACGACACCGAGCAGGACGGCCAGGACCCCACCGGCGATGCCGACGGCCGGCCAGAGCGACACGTCGACGCCGGACACGACGCGGCGCACGGCGGTCAGGTCGCTGACCCCGGCCACCGCGCCGACGGCACCCTTCGCCGCGGCGACCGGGTCACCGAGTGCGGTGATGCCGCTGACCACGACGCCGAGTCCGAGCAGGATCTCGACGCACGCGAGCACGATGCGCAGCACCCGGCCGGCGATGGTCATCGCGAGGAACAGGGCCAGGCTCGCGATCGCCAGGGCGGTGTACTGCGGCACGACCGCGGCCCCGTCGGCGTCGACCGTCGAGGTGACTGCCGCACCGGCGTGCAGGTCCACCGTGAACCAGGTCTGCGTCCACGCGAGCATCATGATGCCGGCGACGAGCAGTCCGGCGACGACGACGATCGGGCGCGAGCGCTTCACGAGCGCACCTCGCGCATCCGGTTCGCCGTGGCCACGGCCCGCAGGGGTGCCGCCGCCTTGTTGATGGTCTCCTCGTGCTCGGTGGCCGGGTCGGAGTCCGCCACCAGGCCGGCACCGGCCTGCACCCGTGCCACGCCGTCCTTGATCAGGGCGGTGCGGATCGCGATCGCGATGTCCGCGTCACCGGCGAAGTCGAAGTAGCCGACGACACCGGCGTAGGCACCGCGCTTCGCCGGCTCGAGCTCGTCGATGATCTCCAGCGCGCGGGGCTTCGGCGCACCGGACAGGGTGCCGGCCGGGAACGTCGCCCGGAACACGTCGATGGCGGACATCCCCGGACGCACCGCACCCTCGACGCTCGACACCAGGTGCATGATGTGACTGAAGCGCTCGACCGTCATGAACTCGGTGACCGCGACGGTACCGGGCTCGCAGACCTTCTGCAGGTCGTTGCGGGCCAGGTCGACGAGCATCAGGTGCTCGGCGCGTTCCTTCGGGTCGTCGAGCAGGTCGTCGCCGAAGCGGACGTCCTCTTCCGGGGTCGCACCACGTGGACGCGACCCGGCGATCGGGTGCGTGATGGCGCGGCCGGACTGCACCTTCACCAGGGCCTCCGGCGAGGCGCCGACGATCCAGTACCGCTCGTCGGCGGTGTCCGCCAGGGCCAGGAAGTACATGTACGGACTCGGGTTCAACGTCCGGAGGACCCGGTACACGTCGAGCGGGTCGGCGGTCACCTCGTGGTCGAAGCGCTGCGAGATCACGACCTGGAACACGTCGCCGTCGCGGATGAACTCCTTCGAGCGCTCCACCGCGGCCATGTACTCGTCCGGCGTGGAACGGTGCGTCGGCGTCGGCTCGGCGATCTCGAACGCCTCGGCGACGGTCGCGACGCTCGGCTGGACGAGGTCGGCCTGCAGGCGGTCGAGGCGGCGCTGCGCGTCGGACCAGAGCGTGTCGGCGTCGTCGGTGCCGTCGTTCAGCACGCTCGCGACGAGCAGGACGAGCCCCGTGCGGTGGTCGAGCGCGACGAGCTCGGAGACGAAGGACAGCGCCTGTCCGGGCACGTCGAAGTCGGCCGGCGGCACGTTCGGCAGGTGCTCGAGCTGGCGCACGGCCTCCCACCCGATGAACCCGACCGTCCCGCCGACGAGCGGCGGGGAGCCGGGCACCCGCGGGGTGGCCCAGCGCTCGTGCAAGCGTGCCAGGACCTCGAGCGGTTCGCCGTCGAGTGAGCCGACCGCACGTTCGGCGTCGATGCCGGTGTCGATCCAGGCGGCGCGGTCGCCCTCCTGCGTGAGGACGCCGAAGCTGCGCACACCGACGAACGACCAGCGCGACCAGAGGCCGCCCTGGCCCGCGGACTCCAGCAGGAACGACCCGGGCCGGCCGTCGGCGAGCTTCCGGTAGACACCCACCGGCGTCTCGCTGTCGGCGTAGAGCGCGCGCACCACCGGGACGACGCGGTGGTCGCTCAGCAGAGCGTCGAACTCCGGCCGGGAGGTCGTGTGCGGCGCATCGGAGATCGTCGCGGTCGTCATCGGGTCGCCTCCACTGCCGTGTCGACCGGGGCAGACATGGTCACGGGCGCGAGCGGATCGACGTCGAAGCAGCGGTGCGCTCCGGTGTGGCACGCGGCCCCGACCTGCTGCACGGTGACGAGCAAGGTGTCGGCGTCGCAGTCGAACGCCGCGTCGCGCACGTACTGCGCGTGCCCCGACGTGTCGCCCTTCCGCCAGTACTCGTTCCGCGACCGCGACCAGAAGGTCACGCGCCCCTCGGTGAGGGTGCGGCGGAGCGCTTCCCGGTCCATGTACCCGAGCATGAGGACGTCCTTCGACGACTCCTCTTGCACGATGGCGGGGAGCAGCCCGTCCGCACCGAAACGTGCGCGGTCGAGGACCGCGTCGGTGTCGGTGCTGGTGCTGTCGGTCATGAGACTCCTAGCCTACGGCGGCGGATCAGCGGGCGGCGGCGGTTCAGCGGACGGCGTGGCCGGTCGCGCGCAGCGCGGCCTTGACGTCGCCCACCGTCATCTCGCCACGGTGGAAGACGGACGCGGCGAGGAGGGCATCCGCACCCGCGTCGACGGCCGGGGCGAAGTGGTCGACCCGACCCGCGCCTCCCGAGGCGATGACCGGGACCCGCGCGACCGACCGCACCGCGGCGACGAGCTCGAGGTCGAACCCGTTCTTCGTGCCGTCCGCGTCGATGGAGTTGACGAGCAGCTCCCCCGCACCCCGCTCGACGGCGTCGCGCGCCCAGGCGATCGCGTCGATGTCGGTCTCGGTGCGGCCGCCGTGCGTGGTGACCACGAAGCCGGACGCGGTCCGGTCGGAGCGCTTGACGTCGAGCGACAGCACGACGGCCTGCGCACCGAACCGGTCGGCGATCTCGCCGACGAGGTCGGGCCGGGCGATCGCGGCGCTGTTCACGCCGATCTTGTCCGCGCCGCACTGCTGCAGGCGGGACACGTCGTCGACGGAACGGACGCCGCCACCGACCGTGAGCGGGATGAACACCTGCTCGGCGGTGCGGGTGACCGTGTCGTACATCGTGGCGCGGTTCTCGACCGTGGCACCGACGTCGAGGAAGGTCAGCTCGTCGGCGCCCTGCTCGTAGTAGCGCGCGGCGAGCTCGACCGGGTCACCGGCGTCCTGGAGGTCGAGGAAGTTCACGCCCTTGACGACCCGGCCGCCCTTGACGTCGAGGCACGGGATGACGCGGACGGCCACGCCGCCCGGCGCCGTGGCTGCCGCGGTCACAGCCGGGCCGCGTGGATCGGGCTGACGAGGATGGCGCGGGCACCGAGGTCGTACAGGGCGTCCATGATGAGGTTCGCGTCGTCGCGCGGGATCATCACGCGCACCGCGGACCAGTCGCGGCCGTGCAGCGGCGAGACCGTCGGCGACTCGATGCCGGACGCGACTGCCGTCGCCTGCTCGAGCAGCGCGGTGGGGATGTCGTAGTCGAGCATGACGTAGCCGCGCGCGACGAGCACACCCTGCAGTCGACGGCGGAGCACGTCGATGCCCGGGATCGTCTCGTCGGTCGACACCAGTAGCGCGGTCGACTCGAGGATGACCGGACCGAAGATCTCGAGGCCGGCCTGCCGCAGCGTGCTGCCCGTCGACACCACGTCGGCCACGGCGTCGGCGACACCGAGACGCACCGCGCTCTCGACGGCCCCGTCGAGCTTGACGAGCGTCGCCGTCACCCCGTGGCGGGCGAGGAAGTCGCCGACCAGGCCCGGGTAGCTCGTCGCGACGCGGACGCCGTCGAGGTCCTGCAGGGTGCTGTACCTGCCGGGCGTGCCGGCGAAGCGGAAGGTGGAGTCGGCGAAGCCGAGCGCATCGACCTCGTGCGCCTCGGAACCGGAGTCGAGCAGCAGGTCACGGCCGGTGATCCCGACGTCGAGTGCGCCGGAGCCGACGTAGGTCGCGATGTCCCGAGGGCGGAGGAAGAAGAACTCGACGCCGTTGCGCTCGTCGAGCAGGTGCAGCGCCTTCGGGTCGCGGCGACCGGCGTACCCGGCCTCGCGCAGCATGTCGGACGCGGTCTCGGACAGGGAGCCCTTGTTGGGCACGGCGATGCGGAGCATCAGGGGGTCTGCTTTCTGGTCGGGGTCGTGGCGGATCGAGGTCGGTGCAGGGGCAGTGCCCGAGCGCGTCCTACAGATGTCGCCAGATGTCCGCCGGGGACAGCCCCTTCGCGACCATGAGGACCTGCAGGTGGTACACGAGCTGCGAGATCTCCTCCGAGGTGCGCTCGTCGCCCTCGTACTCGGCCGCCATCCAGACCTCGGCCGCTTCTTCCACGATCTTCTTGCCGATCTGGTGCACGCCGGCGTCCAGTTCGGCGACGGTGCCGGAGCCCTCGGGGCGCGTACGCGCCTTCTCGGTGAGCTCCTGGAACAGGTCGTCGAACGTCTTCACGCGGTCCAGGCTACCGGTCTCCGCTGACGCTGCCGACGTACCGTCCGGACGGGTCGCGCTCATGCCCGCGCCCGCGCGGCCGCTTCGCGCAGGTCCGTGATCCGCGCGGCGGGCTCACCGCCGTACACGGCCGACCCGGCGACGAGCGTGTCGGCGCCGCTGCGCACGGCCTCGGGCACGGTGTCCACCGAGATGCCGCCGTCGACCTCGAGCCACACGTCGAGCCCCGAGGCGTCGACCGCCGCACGGGCGTCGGCGAGCTTCGGCATCACGGACGGCATGAACGACTGCCCGCCGAAGCCGGGCTCGACGGTCATCAGCAGGATCATGTCGTAGGCGTCGAGGTGGTGCAGCACCTGGGTGATCGGGGTGCCGGGCTTCACCGCGACGGCGGCACGGGCCCCGTTCGAGCGGATCGCGGCGGCGGTGGCCACGGGGTCGTCCGCGGCCTCGAAGTGGAACGTCACGCTCGACGCACCGGTCTCGGCGTACTTCGGTGCGTTGACGTCGGCGTCGGTGATCATGAGGTGCACGTCGAGCGGCACCGGGGAGACCTGCTGCAGGCGCTCGACGATCGGCAGCCCGAGCGTCAGGTTCGGCACGAAGTGGTTGTCCATCACGTCGACGTGCACCAGGTCGGCGGTCTCGATGCGGTGGAGTTCACGCTCGAGGTTCGCGAAGTCGGCGGACAGGATGCTCGGCGAGATGCGGATCGTCACCGGGCAAGCCTACCGGCGCGAGCGCGACGCCCCGCTCGACGGCCTCAGCCGACGCGACGGAACAACGCGATGAACATCGCGTCCGTGCCGACCCGGTGCGGCCAGAGCTGCGCCGTCGCGCCGTCCGCGATCTCCGGGTCGCGCGCGGCGACCCCCCGGACGATCGTCGCGGTGTCGAGCTGCTCGAGGACTCCCCCGTGCCGCCCCATCAGCGCGTCGACCTGCCCGCGCGTCTCGGCCAGGTGCGGCGAGCACGTGACGTACGCGAGCGTCCCACCCGGTGCGAGCACCCGGACCGCGGCGTCGAGCAGCTCGGTCTGCAGGGCCGCGAGCTCTTGGACGTCCTCCGGGGTCTTCCGCCAGCGTGCTTCCGGACGCCGACGCAGGGCGCCCAGGCCGGTGCACGGCGCGTCGAGCAGGATGCGGTCGAAGGTCATCCCGGTGCCGTCGCGGCCGTAGCGCCTGGCGTCGCCCTCGACGACGCGGACGTGGTCGCCGAACACCCCGAGGGCGTTCCGCACGAGTCCGGCACGTGCCGGCACGAGTTCGTTCGCGACGAGGGTCGCGCCGCCCTGCTGCGCCTCGGCGGCGAGCAGCGCGGCCTTGCCGCCGGGGCCGGCGCACATGTCGAGCCAGCGCTCGCCCTCGCGCACCGCGGACGACCGACTCAGCGCGAGGGCGGCGAGCTGCGAGCCCTCGTCCTGCACGCGCAGGCGCCCGGCAGCGACGCCCGGCACGCGCGCGGGGTCACCGGAGATGCCCCGGATCCCGACGGGCGAGACCGGCAGGGCGTCGGCGGCCGGCACGGGGTCGGCGGTCCGGACGGGAGGCACGGTGCCGGTCGCGCCGTCGGCCTCCGGTTCGTCGTCGGCGGGCACCAGGGTCGCCGGCACGTCCGCCGCGCCGGTCGCGTCGGCGAACGCGGCATCGGCGTCTGCGTCTTCGTCGGGCACCGTGCGCGTGGTCGCGGTGGCGATGTCCTCGTCGGTGGCGAGCCCGGGCAGCGCCGCGAGCTGCACCCGGGGCGCGGCGTTGTCGGCGGCGAGCAGGGCGGCGAGCTCGTCGCGGGAGCGTTCGGCGGCGAGGGCGTCGCGCAGTGCCGAGACGACCCAGACCGGGTGCGACCACCGCGTGGCGAGCAGGGCGTCGCCACCTCGGCCCTCGGTGATCTGCGCGTCCCACTCGTCGTCGGTGCGCGCGGCGATCTTGCGCATCACGGCGTTCACGAAGCCGGTGGCACGGCGGGCACCGACCTCGCGGGCGAGCTCGACCGTGGCGTCGACCGCGGCGTGCGTCGGGGTGCGCATGGCGAGCAGCTGGTGGGCGCCGAGCCGCATCACGTCGAGGACGTCGGCCTCGATGTTCTCCGGCCGACGACCCGACGCCAGCGCGATGATGACGTCGTAGCGACCGAGCATCCGGATCGAGCCGTAGGTGAGCTCGGTGGCGAACGCGGCGTCGCGCGCGGTGAGGCCGGCACGACGGATGCGTGTCGGCAGCAGCAGGTTCGCGTACGCGTCGTCGACCTGCACGGCGCGGAGCACGTCGAACGCGACACGACGGGCGTTCGCGGGACGGGGACCGCGGCGGGCGCCCCGGGTGTTCGTCGGCTGGCTCATGCGAGGACCTTCCCGTCCAGTTCGCCCAGGCCACGGGCCCAGGCAGCGGCGTCCATCGCCTTCTTGCCGGCCGGCTGCACCTCGAGCAGCACCAGCGGAGTGTCACCGGTCCCGACCAGCAGCCGACCGCCGTGGAGTGCCAGCGCACCGGGCGCGAGCTGCGGGGCGGGGTCCGCGGGGCCTCCTGTCAGACGGTTGCTGCGGAGCAGCTTCACGCGGGTCTCGCCGAGGTGGGCGTACGCGCCGGGCTCGGGGGTGACCCCGCGCAGACGGGCGTGCACGACCGTCGCCGGAGCACCGAAGTCGATGCGCCCGTCCTCGATGGTGGTCTTCGGCGCGAGCGTCGGCTCGCCGGTCTGTTCAGTCGCGACGGCCGTGCCGGCAGCGATGGCGTCGACCACCCGGGCGACGGTCTCGGCGCCGGACTCCGCCATGGCGGCGAGGACCTCGCCGGCGGTGGCCTCCGGGTCGATCGTGAACCGGTCCGCCGCGAACACCGGGCCGGCGTCGAGCGCCTCGACGAGCTGGAAGACCGACGCGGCGGTGCGGGTGTCCCCCGCCATCACGGCCCGCTGGACCGGCGCGGCGCCGCGGTACGCCGGCAGGTCCGAGAAGTGCAGGTTGACCCAGCCGAGGCGTGGGGCGTCGAGTGCGGGACGGCGGAGCAACGCGCCGTAGGCGACGATGACACCGAGGTCGACGTCGAGGTCGGCGATGCGCGCGGTGACGTCGTCGTCGACGCGGCTGGCCTCGATGACGGGCAGCCCGAGCTCCGCGGCGACCTGCGCGACCGGTGTCGGCGTCAGGACGCGCTTCCGGCCCTGCGGTGTCGGCGGACGCGTGAGGACCGCGGCGATCTCGTGGTCGGACGCCGCCAGACGGCGGAGGGTGGGGACGGCCGCAGCGGGGCTGCCGGCGACGACGAGACGCATGGGTTCGATCCTCCCACGCGCGCGCTCGGTGGACTGACCCGAACCGGGCCCGCGCCGGGTGGGTACGGTCTGCGGCACAGCACGAGAGGGGTTCCCATGTCCGATGTCACCACGTCCACCGACCGCTTCGCAGGGTCCAGCATCCAGAAGGTCGCGCTGCTCGTCGGCGTCGTGTTCCTGCTGGTCGGGATCGCCGGGTTCGTGCCCGGGCTGACGTCCGGCTCGCTCGCGGGCGCCGGCCACGGGTCGATGGCGATGCTGCTCGGGGTCTTCCAGGTGTCGGTGCTGCACAACGTCGTGCACCTGCTGTTCGGGGTCGTCGGGGTCCTCGCGGCGGGGTACGCCACCGGGTCGCGGATGTACCTGGTGCTCGGCGGGGTCGTCTACTTCGTGCTCTGGGTCTACGGGCTGTTCACCGCCGGGCACTCGTTCGGCGCGAACTTCGTGCCGCTGAACTGGGCGGACAACTGGCTGCACCTCGTGCTCGCGGTCGGGATGGTCGCGCTCGGCGTGGTGTTCCCGCGCGTCGGTGGGCGGGCCGCGCGCGCCTGACGCTGCTGCGCGGCGGACTCGTTTCGCGACGAACCACTCGTTGATCGACGCGTGGTTCGTCGGAAGGTGCACACGCATCGGGTGCGTGCGCATCGGCCGACAGAACACGAGGTGATCGACGCGTGGAACGTCGCAAGGTGCGAAGGCACACGGCCCGGGAGGCGCGGCGCAACTCCGCCACGGAGGCCCCGCCCCGACGGCCGGTGCGGGTCAGACCTCGCTGAAGGGTTCGGCGTCGTCGAGCCGGACCCGCAGCGTCGGTGCCGCCCGACGCCGGTTGCCGCCCTTCAGGACCCGCCGGGTCGACGACCGCCGGATGACCTCGGCCTTCAGGGTCGCCGCGACCTCGGCACCGTGGGCGTACGGGAACCGCACGATCGCCCGGACCGTGCCCAGCAGGGCGTCGTCCTCGACGGGGACCGGGCCGAGCACCGGGCCCGCGGTCGCCCCCTCGAGGGCCTCGACCGCGGCGGTGACGGCCTCGTCGGTGCCGGTCATCGTCGCCACGCGGACCGCCGGCGGGAAGTGCAGTTCGCGCCGGTCGGTGAGTTCGTCGTGCGCGGGACCGTCGAGCCGCCAGAGCGCCATCGCCGTAGCGAGCTTGCCGCCGATGCCGACCAGGTACGCCTCGGCCCCGGGAGCACCCTTCGCGGCGGCGTTCGTCCAGAAGCGGAGCACGTCCTCCTGCACGCGCAGCCCCTCGCGCGCGAGCATCTTCTCGCCGTCGAGCAGCAGGACGCACGCGTAGCCCCCGGGCACGCTCGGCTCGGCGCCACGGGTCGCGACGACGACGGAGGGCCGCGCGGGCACCTCGTCGAGCGGGCGTGAGCCGTCGGCCACCACGATCCGGGTGCCGGGGAACGCCCGCCCGAGTTCGTCGGCGGTGCGTTGGGCGCCCTGTCCCACGGGCTTCACGGTGCCGTTGCCGCACGTCGGGCAGCGGAACCCCACGGCGAGGGCACCGCAGAACCGGCACTGCGGCGTGGCACCGCGGTGCGGACTGCCGAGCGGACCGCCGCAGATGCGGCAGTGCGCCCGCTCACCGCACTCCGCGCAGACGAGTCCGGTGCCGAACCCGGGGCTCGCGACCTGCACGAGCACCGGGCCGTGCTGGCTGGCCTCGCGCGCGGCACGCCACGCGGAGCTCGGGATGCGTGCCTGCGCGGCGTACCCCTCGGCCGAGGTCTGCTGCACGGTCGGGATGACCTTCGGGGTCTTCACCCGGAACGGCGTGACGTCCTGCAGCCAGTGCAGTTCGACGAGCCGTTGCACGTCGGTGCTGCGGGCGTGCGAGAGGAACAGCAGTGCGGCACCCGACTGCGCTGCCCGCACGAGGGCGACGTCACGCGTGTGCACGTACGGCGCGCGCTGCTCGATGAACGAGGCGTCGCCGTCGTCCCACATCGCGATGAGCCCGAGGTCGGTCGCCGGCGCGTACACCGCCGTCCGGTTGCCGATCGCGACGACGGGGTGCGTCCGCGCCTGCAGCAGTGCCTTGGCCCGCTGCCCGTTCGTCTGCTTGGCGTCGAAGCGCACGACCCGTTCCGGCGGCAGCACCGCGAGCAGCGCGCGCTCGAGGTCGATGACGTCGCGGAAGTCGGGGACGGCGATGACGGCGGACTGCTCGGCCGCGAGGGTGTGGGCAGCCGCCTGGGCGAGCGTCGCCGCCCATCCGGGAACCCAGATCGGAACGGAGTCGCCGTCGCCCTCGTCGCTGGTGGGCCCGGCCAGCGCCACCGGGTGGGGAACGGCCGCGACGGCAGCGCGATCGTGCTCGGCGATCACGCCTTCGAGCATGCCCGGGGTGTAGCCGGTCACCGGCGGTGCGGACACCGGGGGCGGGGACCACGAGGTGTCCCGCGCGAGCCAGGCCTTCTCGGCGCGGACCTGGCGGGTCGGCACGGCCAGGCGCAGGACGTCGGACGCCACACCGGCGGCACGGTCGGCCACGGCGCGGGCGAGCTTCCAGATCTCCGGCGCCAGGACCGGGACGGGTGACACCAGGGTCTCGATCGCGCTGAGCTCACCCGGGTAGTCGCCCTCGTCGACGATCTCGACGACGTAGCCGTCGGACATCCGGGCCCCGGTGCGGAGCGGGACCTTCACGCGGACGCCCGGCACGCAGTCGTCCTCGAGCTCGGCCGGCACCCGGTAGTCGAACAGACGGTCCAACTGTGGGAGCGGCGAGTCGAGGACGACGCGCGCGACGGTGGTCACGCGGTGCCTCAGACGGCGGCGGTGACGAGCCCTGCGGCGGCGCGGAGTTCCTCGACGCGGTCGAGCTGCTCCCAGGTGAACCCGGGGAGCTCGCGCCCGAAGTGTCCGTACGTCGCGGTCTGCGCGTAGATCGGACGGAGCAGGTCGAGATCGCGGATGATCGCGGCCGGACGCAGGTCGAAGACCTGGCGGATCGCGGCTTCGATCGTGGCGTCGTCGACGTGTCCGGTGCCGAAGGTCTCGACGTAGAGCCCGACGGGCTTCGCGCGGCCGATCGCGTAGGCGACCTGCACCTCGAGCCGGTCGGCGAGGCCCGCGGCGACCGCGTTCTTCGCGACCCAGCGCAACGCGTACGCCGCCGAGCGGTCGACCTTCGACGGGTCCTTGCCGCTGAACGCGCCGCCACCGTGACGGGAGGCCCCGCCGTACGTGTCGACGATGACCTTGCGGCCGGTGAGCCCGGCGTCGCCCTGGGGGCCACCGATCTCGAAGCGACCCGTCGGGTTGACGATGACGTCGACGTGCGAGGAGTCGAGGTCGACGAGGTCGAGCACCGGACGGATCACGTGCTCGGTGATCTCGGCGGTGAGCTGCTCCAGCGTGACGCTCGGCGAGTGCTGCGTCGACAGGACGACGGTCTCGACGGTCTTCGGCACGACGCCGTCGTAGCCGACGGTGACCTGCGTCTTGCCGTCCGGGCGCAGGAACGCCAGCTCGCCGGACTTGCGCACGGCGGCCAGACGCTCGGCCAGGCGGTGCGCCAGCCAGATCGCGACCGGCATGTACTCGGGGGTCTCGTTCGTCGCGAAGCCGAACATGATGCCCTGGTCGCCGGCACCCTGACGGTCGAGCGGGTCGACCGCGCCGGTGCGGGAGTCGAGCGACTCGTCGACGCCCTGCGCGATGTCCGGCGACTGCGCACCGATCGACACCTCGACGCCGCACGTGGCGCCGTCGAAGGAGACGTCCGACGAGTTGTAGCCGATGCCCGTGATGACGTCACGGACGAGCTTGGGGATCTCGACGTAGCCCGAGGTCGTGACCTCGCCGGCGACGTGCACGAGGCCGGTCGTCACCATCGTCTCGACGGCGACCCGAGCGTGCGGGTCCACCGTGAGCAGTGCGTCGAGGATGCTGTCCGAGATCTGGTCGCAGATCTTGTCGGGGTGCCCCTCGGTCACCGACTCGGACGTGAAGAGGCGCAGAGCAGCTGCAGTCACCGGGATCAGTCGGAGGGCTGCTGCTGCTTGGTGACGGTGAGCTTGTCCTCGTTGATCTCGTGGAGAGCCACGGACAGCGGCTTGTCGTCGATCGTCGAGTCGACAAGCGGGCCGACGTTGTCGAAGAGCGAGCCCTCGTGCAGGTCGGCGTAGTAGTCGTTGATCTGACGCGCGCGCTTGGAAGCGAAGATGACGAGCGCGTACTTCGACTCGACCTTGCTGAGCAGGTCGTCGATGGGCGGGTCGATGATGCCCTGGGGGTTGGCCATGGAGTCTCCTCGTCGTCGGTGCACCCGTCAGGGCGCAGAGAACAAGTCTACGACCTGTCGTGCCGCGGTGCCGACATCGGAGTTCACGATGCGGACGTCGAACTCGTCCTGGGCGGCCAGTTCGACCTTCGCGGTGTCGAGTCGACGCGCCTGTTCCTCGGGCGACTCGGTGCCGCGGCCGATGAGTCGACGCACCAGTTCTTCCCATGTCGGGGGCAGCAGGAACACGAGCACGGCCTCAGGCATGGCGTCACGGACCTGGCGAGCACCCTGCAGGTCGATCTCGAGCATGACCCGCTCGCCGGCGTCGAGCGCTCGGTCGATCGGCGGCCGCGGGGTGCCGTACCGGTACGAGTTGTGCACCGTGGCCCACTCGAGCAGTTCGCGCTCGCGGATCATCCGGTCGAACTCGGCGTCGTCGACGAAGTAGTAATGCACGCCGTCGACCTCGCCCGGGCGGGGCTTCCTGGTCGTGGCGGAGACGCTGAGGTTCACGTCCGGGTACTGCTCGCGGATGTACGCGCTCACCGTGCCCTTGCCGACGGCGGTCGGCCCGGCGAGGACGACGAGCTTCGAGGCGCCCCGCTTGCGACCGCGGGCGGCGAGCCAGTCGGCCAGCGCCGTCCGCTGCCGGGTGCCGAGGCCCCCGAGGCGCTTCGACGGGGCGATGCACAGCGTGCCCATGATCGACTCGGCACGCGCCGGGCCGATGCCGGACAGGCTGACGAGCAGGTCGCGCACCCGGAGCGAGCGCTCCGCCGAGGTCGTGTCGACGAGGGCGTCGTCCCACGCCGAGCGAGCGACCTCGAGTGCCGAGCGCTCCCCCGACGCGACCTGGGACTTCACCGCGGCCCGGGCGCGTCGCGCGGCGACCGCCGCCTGGGCCGCCGCGACACGGTCGACCTCCGGTGGGGTGCGGTGGGCCGGCAGGTCGGTGCCGTCGGTGCGGTCGCCGTCGGTGGTCATGCTGCGGCTCCGAGGGCGGCGCGGATCCGATCGGCGCGGTCGGACACGAGCGCCGCGACCCCGTCCGGACCGTCGGTCAGCAGACCGCGCGACTCGCTCACGAGCACCTGTTCGGCGCGCGCACCGTACAGCGCACGGAGGTCCTCGATCCGGGCGCCCTGGGCACCGAAGCCCGGGGCGAGCACCGGCGCGGTGCCGATCGCGTCCGCGTCGATGCCGAAGTCGTCGAGGTGAAGGGTCGCGCCGAGCACGAGCCCGACGTCGCCGAGGGCCTGTTCGCCCGCGGCCCGGTTGTCGTCTGCCACGTCCAAGACGATACCGGCAGCCACGGACCGCCCGGCACGCGGGCCCTCCGCCAGGACCGCGGTCTGCAGCACCCGCGCCTCCGGGTTGCTCGTCGCGGCGAGCACGAAGACCCCGGCACCGTTCCGCCGAGCGACGTCGACCGTCCCGCTGAGCGAGCCGTAGCCCAGGTACGGCGACACCGTCATCGCGTCGGCCGCGAACGGCCCGTCACGGTCGAGCCACGCGAGTGCGTAGTCGTCACCGGTCGACCCGATGTCGCCCCGCTTCACGTCGGCGACGACCAGGAGGCCCGCATCACGTGCACGACGGATCGTCGCGTCGAGCGCGCGGTAACCCGCCACCCCCGCCGCCTCGAAGAAGGCGATCTGCGGCTTCACGATCGCCGCGCGGCCGGCGGCCGCGTCGACCAGGGCCGCGCCGAAGGCGGTCAGGCCCTGCTCGTCGCGGCCGAGCCCCCACGCCGCCAGGGTGGTGGCGTGGGGGTCGATGCCGACGCAGAGCGGTGAACGCTCGCGCATCGCGGACGCGAGCCGATCGCCGAAGGAGGCCGGGCCTCCCGTGTGCCCCTCGCTCACCAGGTGGCGCGCTCCCGCGCGTAGTCCTGCAGGCTCCGGACGTTGAGCGGCGTGCCGATCGTCTCGATCGCCGCGACCGCCGCACCGATCTGCGCGATCGTCGTGAACAGCGGCTTGTCCGCTGCGACCGTGGCCGCACGGATCTCGTACCCGTCCGCACGACCGGCGGCACCCGACGGCGTGTTGATGACGATGTCGACCTCGTTGCGCGTCAGCAGGTCGACGACGCTCTCGCCGCCCTGGCTGTACTTGCCGACGATGCCGACCTCGATGCCGTTGCGGCGGAGGATCTCCGCCGTGCCCTCGGTCGCGATGATCGTGAAGCCCAGCTGCTGCAGGCGGTGCACCGGCAGCACGATGGCGCGCTTGTCGGTGTCCGCGACGCTCACGAAGACCGTGCCGCTGGTCGGCAGGCCGCCGTACGCGGCGTCCTGCGACTTGAGGAACGCCCGTGGGAAGTCGCGGTCGATGCCCATGACCTCGCCTGTGGAGCGCATCTCGGGGCTGAGCACCGAGTCGACGACCTGACCCTCGCGGGTGCGGAAGCGGCGGAAGGGCAGGACGGCCTCCTTGACGGCGACCGGGGCCTCCATCGGGACGAACGCCCCGTCGCGGGCCGGCAGCATACCCTCGGCGACGAGCTCGTCGACGCTGGTGCCGGTCATGATGCGGGACGCGGCCTTGGCCAGCGCGATGCCGAGCGCCTTCGAGACGAACGGGACCGTGCGGCTGGCGCGCGGGTTCGCCTCGAGGACGTAGAGCACGCCGGCGCCGATGGCGAACTGGACGTTGAGCAGACCCTGCACGCCGATGCCGCGGGCGATCTTCTCGGTCGCGTCGACGACGCCCTGGATCTCGGCGCGGCCGAGGCCGACCGGGGGCAGGGTGCACGCGGAGTCACCGGAGTGGATGCCGGCCTCTTCCAGGTGCTCCATGATGCCGCCGATGTAGAGCCGCTCACCGTCGAAGAGCGCGTCGACGTCGATCTCCACCGCGTCGTCCAGGAACCGGTCGACGAGCAGCGGGAGCTCCGGGCCGATGATCGCCTGGTCGGCCATCCGGTCGAAGTAGTCGGCGAGCGACGGGGAGTCGTACAGGATCTCCATGCCGCGGCCGCCGAGCACGAAGGACGGGCGGACGAGCACCGGGTAGCCGATCTCCTCGGCCACGGCGGTCGCGCTCGCCAGGTCGTGGGCGGTGCCGTTGCGCGGCGCGAGCAGCCCCGCGGCGTCGAGGATGGCGGAGAACTGGCCGCGCTCCTCGGCGGAGTCGATCGCCGACGGGCTGGTGCCGAGGATCGGGATCCCCGCCGCCTCGAGCGGCTTCGCCAGACCCAGGGCGGTCTGCCCGCCGAGCTGCACGACGACGCCGACGAGCTCGCCCGACGCCGCCTCGGCCTCGATGACCTCGAGGACGTCCTCGGCCGTGAGCGGCTCGAAGTACAGACGGTCCGAGGTGTCGTAGTCGGTGGAGACCGTCTCGGGGTTGCAGTTGATCATGATCGTCTCGAACCCGGCGTCGCTCAGCGCGAAGGACGCGTGCACGCAGGAGTAGTCGAACTCGACGCCCTGGCCGATGCGGTTCGGGCCGGAGCCCAGGATGACGACCTTCTTGCGGTCGCTCGCGACCACCTCGGTCTCGGCGTCGTACGACGAGTAGTGGTACGGCGTCAGGGCAGGGAACTCGCCGGCGCAGGTGTCGACGGTCTTGAAGACGGGGCGGATGCCGAGGGCGTGCCGGTCGTCGCGGACCTGCTGCTCGCTGACCGGGTGCTCCGGGGTGCTGCGCAGCGCCGCGATCTGGGTGTCGCTGAAGCCGTGCTCCTTGGCCCAGCGGATGGTGTCCGCGTCGAGCTCGTCGGCGGCCGCGACCTCGGCGGCGACCTCGTTGATGAGCACGATCTGGTCGATGAACCACGGGTCGATCTTCGTGGCTTCGAAGACCTCGGCGGCGGTGGCGCCGGCGACCAGGGCCTGCTGCACCGTGACGATCCGGCCGTCGGTGGGGATGGACGACTTCGCGAGCAGGGCGTCCTTGTCGAGCTCCGCCGCCGGGGTGTCCCAGTGGAAGCTCGAGCCGCGCTTCTCGAGCGAGCGCAGCGACTTCTGCAGCGCCGTCGCGTAGTTGCGGCCGATGGCCATCGCCTCGCCGACGCTCTTCATCGTCGTGGTGAGCGTGGCGTCCGCCGCGGGGAACTTCTCGAACGCGAAGCGCGGGGTCTTCACGACCACGTAGTCGAGCGTCGGCTCGAAGCTGGCCGGGGTCACCTTCGTGATGTCGTTCTGGATCTCGTCCAGGCGGTACCCGATGGCGAGCTTCGCGGCGATCTTCGCGATCGGGAAGCCCGTGGCCTTCGAGGCCAGCGCCGACGAGCGGGAGACGCGCGGGTTCATCTCGATGACGATCAGGCGGCCGTTCGACGGGTCGACGGCGAACTGGATGTTGCAACCACCGGTGTCGACACCGACGCGACGGATGATGTCGATGCCGATGTTGCGCATGTTCTGGTACTCGCGGTCGGTGAGCGTGAGCGCCGGGGCGACGGTGATCGAGTCGCCGGTGTGCACGCCGACCGGGTCGACGTTCTCGATGGAGCAGATGACGACGGTGTTGTCGTAGTTGTCGCGCATCAGCTCGAGCTCGTACTCCTTCCAGCCGAGGATCGATTCCTCGAGCAGGACCTCGGTCGTCGGGCTGGACTGCAGCCCGTCGCCGACGAAGCGGACGAGCTCGGCTTCGTCGTACGCGAAGCCCGAACCGAGACCACCCATGGTGAAGGACGGGCGGACGACGAGCGGGTAGCCGAGGTCCTTCGCGAACTCCTTCGCCTCTTCCAGGGTGTGGGCGATGTGGCTCCGGGCCACGTCGGCGCCGGACTCGAGCACGAGCTCCTTGAAGAGCTGGCGGTCCTCACCGCGCTGGATGGCGTCCACCTTGGCACCGATGAGCTCGACGCCGTGCTTCTCGAGGATGCCGGCCTCGTCGAGCGCGATCGCCGCGTTCAGGGCGGTCTGGCCGCCCAGCGTCGGCAGGACGGCGTCCGGCTTCTCGATGCGGATGATCTCCTCGAGGCACGCGTTCGTGATCGGCTCGATGTAGGTCGCGTCGGCGAAGTCGGGGTCGGTCATGATCGTCGCCGGGTTCGGGTTGACGAGGATGACCCGGACGCCCTCGGCACGGAGGACACGGCACGCCTGGGTGCCGGAGTAGTCGAACTCGGCGGCCTGACCGATGACGATCGGGCCGGAACCGATGACGAGGACGGAGTTGATGTCTGCGCGCTTGGGCATCAGTTCGCTTCCTTGGTGATGTCTGCTGCGGGAGTGGTCGCGTCGGCGGTGGCCGCGTCGAGCGGCTCCCCGTCACGTCGCGCGCGCACCAGGTCCGCGAACCGGTCGAAGAGGTACATGCTGTCGTGCGGACCAGCGGCGGCCTCGGGGTGGTACTGCACGCTGAACGCGGGCACGTCGAGCGCCCGCAAGCCCTCCACCACGTCGTCGTTCAGCGAGTAGTGCGAGACCTCGACACGGCCGAACCCGGCCGGCGACTCGAGGACCTGCCCCAGGGGAGCGTCGACCGCGAAGCCGTGGTTCTGGCTCGTGATCTCGACCTTGCCCGTGGTGGTGTCGAGCACCGGCTGGTTGATACCGCGGTGGCCGAAGGGCAGCTTGTAGGTGCCGAAGCCGAGCGCGCGGCCGAGCAGCTGGTTGCCGAAGCAGATGCCGAAGAACGGACGCCCGGTCCGCAGGCTGCCCTGCAGCAGTTCGACCTGGGCGTCCGACGCGGCGGGGTCGCCGGGGCCGTTCGAGTAGAACAGGGCGTCCGGTGCGAGCTCCTCGAGCGCCGAAGCGGAGATGTCCTGCGGCACGACGTGCACCTCGAAGCCGCGCTGGGCGAGGTAGCGGGTGGTCGACGCCTTCACGCCCAGGTCGAGCACGGCCAGTCGGCCGATCTGCTCGCCCTCGGCCGGCACGACGTAGGTCTCCGGGGTGGACACGATCGCCGAGAAGCTCGCGCCGGCCATCGTGGCCTGCGACCGGACGGCGTCCAGCTGCTCCGACTCCGACAGCGTCGCGTCGGCGCCGCTGAACACGCCGCCCTTCATGGCGCCGGCGTCGCGGATCCGGCGCGTGAGGGCGCGGGTGTCGATGCCGGAGATCCCGACGATGCCGTCGCGCACCAGGTGGTCGTCGAGCGACGCGTTCGCGCGGTGGTTCGAGACCACGCGGCTGGGGTCGCGCACCACGTACCCGGCGACCCAGATGCGACGGGACTCGGGGTCCTCGTCGTTGACGCCGGTGTTGCCGATGTGCGGTGCGGTCTGCACCACGATCTGGCCGGCGTAGGACGGATCGGTCAGCGTCTCCTGGTAGCCGGTCATGCCGGTCGCGAAGACCACCTCGCCGAGCGTGCGCCCGCGGGCGCCGTAGGCCCAGCCGTCGTACCGGGTGCCGTCTTCGAGGACCAGGACGGCCCGTTCGCGTGTCATGCTTTCTTCCCTTCGCCCGCGGTTCGCGGGGCATCGGCCGCAGTCGCCTGCGGCCCGGTCTCGGTCAGTCCCTGCAGGGCGAGCAGCGCTGCTGCGTCGCCCTCCGGGAACCGGAAGTACGTGTCGAGGTCCGTCGCACCTGCGGCGCCGGTCGCCGTCCATCGCAGACGGACCAGTCCCCCGGGCTCGACCACCCGGTCGATCGCCCACGTCGAGCGGTCGGCACCGCGGACCGCAGCACGTGCGATCCAGCGGTCGTCCGCGCCGGCGAGTCGCAGGACCACACCGGTCGCGTGGACGCGCACGCCGCCGCGACCCCGGAACCCGAGTCCGCCGGCGGTGATGCGTTCCAGCGGCTGGTCGGCACGGGTCGTCGCGACGGAGAAACCGTCCCAGGACCCGACTTCCGGTCCGATCGTGGTCGGGACGGGGACGGGAGGCACGGATTCCGCCTGCTTCCTGGTCCGCGTCCGCCAGGTGCGCGCCATGGCGACGAACAGCGCGGCCACCGCGAGCAGGATCACCCCGCCGAGCAACCAGCGCGCGGCGTCGCCGCTCATGCGCGCGCCCCCGTCCGGAGCGCCGCGGCGTGCGCGGCGACGGTGTCGGCGTCGACGAGGCGGCCGTCGAGCACCGTCGGCGCGCCCAGGTGGAACGTGGCGACGACCCGGCCGGGCAGCGTCATGCCGAGGTACGGCGAGTTCTGCGACTGTCCGGCGAGGTCGGCGACCGCGAACTCGCGGCTGGCCGTCGGGTCGTAGAGCGTGATCTCGGCGGGCGCGCCCTCGGTGATGCGCTGACCGTGGCCCTCGACCTGACCGATGCGTGCCGGCGCCTCGGACAGGACCCGGGCGACGTCGGCCCAGTCGAGCTGCCCCGACGCGACGACGGCGGACTGCACGACGCTCAGCGCCGACTCGAGACCGACCATGCCGTTCGCCGCCGCCGGCCACTCGCAGCACTTCGCCTCGGCGGTGTGGGGTGCGTGGTCGGTCGCGACGATGTCGATGGTGCCGTCGGCCAGGGCTGCGCGCAGGGCGTCGACGTCCTCGCGGGCCCGGAGCGGCGGGTTCACCTTGTAGCGGGCGTCGTACCCGGGGGCGCCGTCGTGCCCGGCGATGAGGTCCTCGGTGAGCACGAGGTGGTGCGGGGTGACCTCGGCGGTGACGTCGATGCCGCGGGACTTGGCCCAACGGATGACCTCGACGCTGCCGGCGGTCGACACGTGGCAGACGTGCAGCCGCGCGCCCACGTGGTCGGCGAGCAGGACGTCGCGGGCGATGATCGCCTCTTCCGCCACGGCCGGCCAGCCCGCCAGCCCGAGCTCCGACGACAGGCGGCCCTCGTTCATCTGCGCGCCGATGGTGAGTCGGGGTTCCTGCGCGTGCTGCGCGAGCACCCCGCCGAAGCCCTTGATGTACTCGAGTGCGCGACGCATGAGGAGCGGGTCGGACACGCACGAGCCGTCGTCCGAGAAGACCCGGACCTTCGCCCGGCTCGTCGCCATGGCACCGATCTCGGACAGGTGCGTGCCCTGCAGCCCCTGCGACACCGCGCCGATCGGGCGGACCGTGACGTAGCCGGCGTCGTCGCCGAGTGCCTGCACCTGCTCGACGACCCCGGCGGTGTCGGCGACCGGGCTCGAGTTCGCCATCGCGTTGACGGCGGTGAAGCCTCCGGCCGCCGCGGCGCGCGAGCCGGTGAGGACCGTCTCGGATTCCTCGTGACCGGGCTCGCGCAGGTGGGTGTGCAGGTCGACGAGACCTGGCAGGGCGATGAGCCCGTCGGCGTCGACGACCGTGGCACCGCTCGCGTCCACGCCGGAGCCGATCGCCGTGATGCGGCCGTCCTGCAGTCGGATGTCGGCGCGCGAGCCGTCGACCAGCTGCGCGCCGCGGATCAGGTGAGCGGTCATGCTGCGGACTCCTTCGGTTCGGTGCCGGTCAGGGCCAGGTAGAGGACCGCCATGCGGACCGAGACGCCGTTCTCGACCTGCTCGACCACGGTGGAACGGGGGTCGTCGGCAGCGACGCCGGCGATCTCCAGCCCGCGGTTCATCGGACCGGGGTGCATGATCAGTGTGCGCTCGGACAGCCGCGCGAACCGCGCAGCCGTCAGGCCCCAGTGCCGCGTGTACTCGCGCGGGTTCGGGAAGAACGCGTCGTCCATCCGCTCCTGCTGGATCCGCAGCGTCATGACGACGTCCGGGTCCTCGGCCAGGGCGGCGTCGAGGTCGTGGTGCACCGCGGCCCCGAACGGCGTCGTCGTCGCGGGCAGGAGCGTCGGCGGTGCGGCGAAGGTCACGCTCGCGCCGAGGGTCCGGAGCAGCCACGCGTTCGACCGGGCGACGCGGCTGTGCAGCACGTCGCCGACGATCAGGACCCGGACGCCGTCGAGGCCCTGTCCACGCGACCCGGCACCGTGCAGGCGACGACGCATGGTGAAGGCGTCGAGCAGCGCCTGCGTCGGGTGCTCGTGCGTGCCGTCGCCGGCGTTCACCACGGGGACGTCGATCCAGTCGGCGTCGGCCAGCACGCGCGGCGCACCGGACGAGCCGTGCCGCATCACGATGCCGTCGATGCCCATCGCGCCGAGGGTCTGCACGGTGTCCTTGAGGGACTCGCCCTTGGAGACGCTCGAGCCCTTGGCCGCGAAGTTGATGACGTCGGCCGACAGGCGCTTCGCCGCGGCCTCGAAGGAGATGCGCGTTCGTGTCGAGTCCTCGAAGAACAGGTTCACGACGGTCTTGCCACGCAGGGCCGGGAGCTTCCGGACCTCGCGCGTGTTGACCTCGGCCATCTCCTCGGCGACGTCGAGGATGTGCACGGCCTGGTCGCGCGACAGGTCGGCGGTGGAGAGCAGGTGCCGCATCACGCCACCCCCTGCTCGATGAACACGGTGTCGTCGCCGTCGGTCTCGGACAGGTGCAGGGTGACCCGTTCGTCCGAGGCGGTCGGCAGGTTCTTGCCCACGTGGTCCGCGCGGATCGGCAGCTCGCGGTGGCCGCGGTCGACGAGCACGGCGAGCCGGACGGCGCGCGGCCGGCCGATCCCCTGCAGGGCGTCGAGCGCTGCCCGGACCGTGCGACCGGAGTACAGGACGTCGTCGACGAGCACGACGACCTTGCCGTCGATGCCGCCGGCGGGGATCACCGTGCGGTGCGGGGCACGACCGATGCCGTGCCCGAGGTCGTCCCGGTGCATGGTCACGTCGAGCGTGCCGACCCGTTCGGATCCGATGCCCGCCCGCGCGGACTGCCACTCGGGCTCGATGTCCGCCAGGACGCGGCCCAGCCGTTCGGCGAGCACGGTGCCCCGGGTCGGGATGCCCAGGAGGACGAGGTCCGAGCCGCCGTGGTTGGCCTCGAGGATCTCGTGTGCGATGCGCGTCAGAGCGCGCGTGATGTCGGGTTGCTGCAGGACCGTTCTGGTACCCACGTCGACCCCCTTCCCCGCCTCACTGGACGGCATTAAAGGATGCTGACGTGCACAAGCCTAGCGGGACTCCTGGTCCCCTGCGACCGTCCGACCGGACGGTGCACGACCGCCGGCAACGGCTCCGAGGACACCGTTCACGAAGCCCGCGGAGTCCTCGGTCGAGAGCGACTGGGCGAGCTCGACGGCCTCGGCGATCGCGACGGCGTCCGGCACCTCCGGGTTGAACCGGAGCTCCCAGACGGCCATCCGCAGGATGCAGCGGTCGAGCACCGGCATCCGGGCGATCGACCACCCCTGGGCGTGGTCGATGATGACGGAGTCGATCTCGTGGCGGGCGTCATCGACGCCCGTCACGATCTGCCGTGCGTAGTCCCAGCTCGAGGCACGCTCGGGCTGGTCCAGGTGACGGACGGTCTCGGTCGCCAGGACGTCCGTGATCGGGAGCTCACGCACCTCGGCCACGTACAGCATGTCGAGGGCGCGCTTGCGGGCCTTCGAACGAGCACTCATACGGACGTCGCCTAGGAGTTGACGCGGCCGAGGAAGCTGCCGTCGCGCGTGTCGATCTTCACCGTGGTGCCGCTCTCGAGGTACAGCGGGACCTGGATGCGGTGGCCGGTCGCGATGATGGTCGCGTCCTTGGTGCCACCGGAGGAGCGGTCGCCCTGCAGGCCCGGCTCGGTCTCGACCTCGGTCACGATCGACGTCGGGAGCTCGACGTAGAGCGGGTTGCCCTCGTTCATCGCGATGGTGACCATCGCGGACTCGAGCAGGTAGTTCTTCGCGTCGCCGACGACCGTCGCCGAGACCGGGATCTGGTCGTAGGTGTCGGTGTCCATGAACACGTACGAGTCGCCGTCCTCGTAGAGGAACTGGTAGTCGCGGCGGTCGACCACGGCGGTGTCGATCTTCGCACCGGCGTTGAAGGTGCGGTCGACGACCTTCCCGGAGACGACGTTCTTCAGCTTGGTACGGACGAACGCGCCACCCTTGCCGGGCTTGACGTGCTGGAACTCCACGACCGACCACAGCTGGCCGTCGATGATGAGAACGGCGCCGTTCTTGATGTCAGTGGTACTGGCCATGAGTCTTCGGTGTCCCGTTCGGTCGTGTTGTGAAAGGTCTTCGGGCCGCGCTGGCCCCGGACGAGTGTAGCGGACGCCCGCCCGTCGCCATCAGCGCCGTCGCCGGGCGCGCCAGGAGTCGATCGCCGCCCAGCCGAGCAGCACCACGGCCGCTCCCCCGAGCAGTGCCCCGGCCACCGCGGTCGAGATCGCCGCGTCCGGTCGGGCGGGCAGTGCCAGGTAGACGATCGCCAGGATGCCGGCACCGGCGCCGAGCAGCACGAGCAGGATGCGCCGGATCATGCCGGACACGAGTTCGCGGTCGCGGCGGTCCGCGAAGAGCCGGATGTTGACGGTGAACTTGCCCGTCTCGATCGCCTCGCCGATCCGGTCGACCCGGCGCGGCAGTCGTCGGGCCGCGGAGACGACGCCGATCAGCTCCTTCGCCGCCAGGTCGCGCAGCTTGCCGGGGCGCAGCTGGTCGGTGATCTGCTCACGGGCGAGCCCGCGGGACTCCTCGAGCAGGTCGAACGAGGGCGCGAGCGTCCGGAGCGTGCCCTCGAAGATCGCCAGCGCCCGCGCGGCGGCGACGAAGTCCGGCGGCGCCTTGAGCCGGTACCGCCCGAACACCTCGACGGCGTCGTCGACCGTCTCGACGCCGATGCGCGCGCCCGGTCCGAGCTCGTCCGCGACGAAGCGCGCGATGTCCCGACGGAAGTCGGGCTCGTCGTGCGCGTCGCGCACCGGTGCCATCCGCAGGACCGCATCGGCGATCCGCGAGGTGTCGTCCTGCAGGTAGGCGACCAGCAGGTCCTGGACCGTGTCCCGGAGGGTCGGGTCGAGCCTCCCGACCGATCCGAAGTCGATCAACGCGGGCCGCCCGTCGGGCAGCACCAGGACGTTCCCGGGGTGCAGGTCGGCGTGGTACAGGCCGTCGAAGACGACCTGGCGCAGGAACGCGCGGAGGATCGCGCGCATCGGGCCGTCGAGGTCGCGGTCCGCGCGCTCGGCGCGGATCGCGCTGAGCGTGTCGCCCTCCAGGAACTCCATCACGAGCACGCGGCGCCCGGACAGGTCCGGGTACGGGTCCGGGAACCGGACCTCGTCCGGACGGGCACTGCGGGCCTGTGCGGCACGCAGGGCGGTGAGGTTCCGCAGCTCGGAGACGAAGTCGACCTGGCGGACCAGGTCGTCGGCGTACTGCGCGGCCACGTCCTGCACGCCGACCTGCCGGGCCTCGGTCGACCAGCGCGCCATGAAGCGGACGACACGGAGCGCGATGTCGACGTCGCGGCGGACGGCGGCGTCGATGCCGGGACGCTGCACCTTGACCGCGACCGCGGTGCCGTCGGGCAGGCGGGCACGGTGGACCTGGGCGATCGAGGCCGCGGCGACGGGCACCGGGTCGAAGGACGCGAAGACCTGGTCGACCGGTGCGCCGAGTTCGTGTTCGAGCAGGGCGAGCACCTGGTCGGCGGGGGCGGCGGTGACGTTGCGCTGCAGGTGGGCGAGGCCCTCGGTCCACTCCTCCGGCAGCAGGTCGTCACGGGTGGAGAGCAGCTGGCCCATCTTCACGAACCCGCCGCCCGCTTCCTCGAGCGCACGGCGCAGGTGCTCGGCCTGGCTGCGGCGCAGGTCGGCGGTGGCCGGGTCGTGCGAGAAGTCGAGGCGACGGAACGGGACGAGGCGGTGGCGTCTCGCGATCGACAGCAGTTCGGTGAACCGGCGGCCGCGGGACCGGAGGGTGCCGGTGTCGGCCTCCTGCGAGCCGGACAGGTCGCTCAGTCGGGGTGGGTTGGGCACGTCGTCAGTCTGCTCCCCGCTGCTGGGTCCGCCGGGTGCGCCCGTTGTCCTGCACAGGCCGGGAGGCGCGGTCCGGCATCCACAGGTCGGCTCACGTGTCGCGTCGGGTCGCGTCCACTGCCGCAGGCTTGCCCCATGGAGACAGCACTGGTCGCGGCGTGCATCGCCGCCGGCGCGGCGATCGTGGCGGCGGTCGTCAGCTGGTTCGGGGCGTTCCAGAGCCGGCGGACGACCGATCGAGAGCACGCCTGGAAGCGGTTCACCTGGTCGCTCGCCCAGCCACGAGGCGGCCGTGCATACGACATTTCGAGAACTGTGCTCCGGGAACTCGAGACCGTACGGTGGTGGTCGAAGGCGGACCGACGGCTCGCCACTCGTGCACTCCGGAGGCGAACCGCCGCCGATCACGTCCACCCTGAGGAAGAGGAGTCCACCTGATGCCGATCTTGCGACCCTTGCCGGATGCGCCCGACGTGGACGCGGACGACGACGTGCTCTTCGCGTGGGACAACGGAGCCACCGTCGCGGAGTTCCGGGAATGGCAGCGGACCGGCGTCCTCACCGTGTCGATGCAGGTCAAGTGGTGGTGGCGACGGACGCGGCGGGTGTTGCGCTGACGCCGGGTCAGGCGCCGCTGCCGTTGTAGCGCGCGGTGGCACCCGACTCGACCAGGTCGCGGTAGCGCTCGAGCGCCGTCTCGGCACCGGTGCTGTGCGCCTGGTGCACGTCGATCCCCCGAGCAACGAGCTGCTCACGCCAGTCCCCCGGCACCGGACCCTCGTCGAAGCCCGTGATCCGCTCGACCGTGGCTCCGTCGGCGGCGAACTCCAGCGCGGAGACCCCCGACCACAGCAGGGCCCCTAGGCACATCACGCACGGTTGGGCGTTCACCACGAGCACACGCCGGTGGCCGACGTCACGGCCGAGGTTCCAGGCCCCCGTCCGAGCCTGTGCGAGTCCGAGGGTGACGACCTCGGCGTGCATCGACGACAGGTTGGTGTGCAGCACCAGGTTCACCCCGAGGGCGACGACCGCGCCGGTGTCCTCGTCGACGACGGCCGCCGCGAACGGACCGCCGGTGCCCTCCTCGACGTTCCGTTCGGCGAGGGCGTTCACGAGCGCGAACCGCTCCGCACGGGTGCCGAGGTGTTCCGGAGCAGCGGCCTGCGCGTCGCGGAGCCAGTCGGGGACGCCGACACGGAGCTCGGTCGGGAACGGGGCGAGGGCTGCTGCAGACATGCGGCGACGCTAACGGCGCATCGTTTCGACGGTGTTTCCCGATCGAAACGATGCCGAAACACCGCGCCCGTAGCGTCGTCCACCACCGGCTCGAGCCGGTGGGAGAACGCGACACGAGCACGGGCGACAGGGGGCGACGATGACGGCACACCACGCGACCGCCGCGTCCCGCTGCTGGCCCCGCGGCGCCATCGCGCACGGACACTGACGTCCGTCCGTCCGACCGACCGACCGACCGTTCGTCCGTCTGACCGCCGCGCGCCGATCCCCCGGGCGGTCCACGTGCTCTGGAGCGCGCCGTCTCGCCGAGACGCGCCGATCCGCGCACCCTGCTCCGTGCCTCCTGGCCGCCCGCCGGACGCACCCACCTACTGCACCGTCCCCTCCGAGAGGACCCCCGTGACCACGATCCACCTCGCAATGTTCCTGTTCCCCGGCTACCACCTCGGCGCCTGGCGTCTGCCGGACGCCGTCCCCGAGCTCGACCTCGGCATCGACCACTACGTCCGCGCCGCCGAACTCGCCGAGGCAGCGAAGCTCGACGCCCTGTTCTTCGAGGACCAGGCCGCAGTCCGGCGCAGCAACGACATCCTGGCCGGCGACACCTACGGTGCCGCGAACCCCCGCTCGATCCACTTCGACCCGACGATGCTCCTGCCCGCCCTGGCGATGCGGACCACGCACCTGGGTCTCGCGGCGACGTCGACCACGACCTTCAACGACCCCTACAACCTCGCGCGGCGGTTCTCGACCCTCGACCACATCAGCAAGGGCCGCGCGGGGTGGAACCTCGTGACGTCCTTCAACGAGGACGAAGCCCAGAACTTCGGACTCGACGCCCACGTGCAGCACGCCGCCCGGTACGAGCGGGCGAGCGAGTTCGTCGACGTCGTCACCGGGCTCTGGGACTCGTGGGACCCGGACGCGATCGTGCGCGACAAGGAGTCCGGCACCTACTTCGACATCGAGAAGATGCGGTTCCTGCAGCACGACGGCGAGCACTTCCGCGTGCGAGGACCGCTGACGACGGGTCGGATTCCGCAGGGCCGGCCCGTCGTGTTCCAGGCGGGTGCGTCGGAGCCGGGCCGCGCACTCGCGGCGCGCACCGCCGACGTCGTCTTCACCCTGCAGTCCGACCCGGACGAGAGCCGTGCGTTCCGCGACGACATCCGAGCGCGCGCCGAACGGTTCGGCCGCGACCCCGACCACGTCAAGGTGCTCGTCGGGATGACCCCGATCGTCGGCGACACCGACCAGGACGCACGCGACCTCGCCGACCGGATGATGGCGTTGATCCCCGACGACCTGGCACTGAGCAACCTGAAGCCCCTCGCCGGTGGCGTCGACTTCCGGCAGTTCGACCTCGACGCGCCCGTGCCGGAGCTGCCCGAGTCGAACGCCGGCAAGTCGCACCGTGCAGCGATCATGGCGGTGTCACGGCAACAGGGGCTGTCCGTCATCGAGACCGCCCGGTACTTCGCCGAGGGCAGCTACCGGAAGATGATCGGGTCACCGTCGACGATCGCCGACACCATGCAGGCGTGGTCGGAGGCCGGGGCGTGCGACGGGTTCCTGGCGGTGCCGACGCACTTCCCGGCCGGGGTCGAGGACTTCACCCAGAAGGTCGTGCCGGAGCTGCAGCGCCGCGGACTGCACCGGACCGAGTACACCGGACCGCACCTGCGCGACCACCTGGGCGTGCAGAAGTACTAGACGCCGACCTCTTGGTAGGCGGTGAACAGCAGGTGGTCCTCGGGGCCCTCGAGGATCACCGGCTTGCCGACACCGTCGAGGATGATGAAGCGGAGCATGCCGGCACGGGCCTTCTTGTCGCGACGCATCGCGGCGAGGAGGCCCTGCCACCGGCCGAGACCGTACGACGTCGGCAGGTCCAGGGAGTCCAGGATCGCCCGGTGCCGGTCCACGGTCGCGTCGTCGAGGTGGCCCGTCAGGCGGGCGAGCTCGGCGGCGAACACCATGCCGACCGACACCGCAGCACCGTGCCGCCACTGGTACCGCTCCGCGTGCTCGATGGCGTGCCCGAGCGTGTGACCGTAGTTCAGGATCTCGCGTCGTCCCTGCTCGGTGAAGTCGTCGGACACGACCTCGGCCTTCAGGGCGATGGCGAGCTCGACCACGCGGCGGAACTCCGGCGACATCGGGTCGGTGACGCGGGCGACGTCGGCCTCGATGATGTCCAGGATCTCCGGCACGGCGATGAACCCGGCCTTCACGATCTCGGCGAAGCCGGTGAGGATCTCGTTGCGCGGCAGGGTGCGGACGAGGTCGAGGTCGGCGACCACCGCGCGCGGGGCGGAGAAGGAACCGACCAGGTTCTTGCCCTCGTTCGTGTTGATGCCGGTCTTCCCGCCCACGCTGGCGTCCACCATGCCGAGCACGCTCGTCGGCACCGACACGTACGGCACCCCGCGCAGCCACGTCGCCGCGACGAAGCCCGCCAGGTCGGTGACGGCACCGCCGCCGAGGCCGATGACGGCGTCGGTGCGGGTGAAGTCGGACTGGCCCATGATCTGCCAGCAGAACGACGCGACCTCGATGCGCTTGGCGGCCTCGGCGTCGGGCACCTCGGCGATGAGGGCTTCGAGGCCGGCGTCGACGAGCAGGTCGCGCAGGTCGTTCGCCCGCGCACCGAGGGTCGGGGCGTGCACGATGAGGACCTTGGCGACACGGGGGCCGAGGATCGCGGGCAGCGAGCCGAGCAGGCCCGAACCGACCGCCACCACGTAGCCGTCGTCACCGCCGACGCGGATCTCGGTGGTGCCTGCGGGCAGGATCGGGTCGGTCACGGTGCTCCTTCGGTGGTGGGGGCGCTGCTGTCGCTCCGCAGCCAGGTGACGACTTCGTCGACCACCCGGGACATCGGACGGCGCGAGGTGTCGACGACGACGTGCGCGAGCTCGGCGTAGGTCGCCGCACGCTCGTCCATGATCGTCTGCCAGGCGTCGATGCCGCCGTTCGCGAGCAGGGGCCGGTCCGAGCCGGCGATCCGCTCGGCGACGGCCTCGGGCGAGACGGTGAGCAGGACGATGCGGGCGCCGGACAGTGCCTCGCGGGTGGCGGCGTGCGTCACCGCTCCGCCGCCGACGGCGATCACGCCCCCGGTGCCGAGGGCGGTCCGGACGGCGTCGGCTTCGAGGGCACGGAAGGCCGGCTCACCACGGTCGGCGAAGATGCCGGGGATCGGTCCGTGCTCGCGGACGATGACCCGGTCGGTGTCGGTGAACGGCACGCCCAGCGCCTTCGCGACGCGCTTGCCGACGCTGGACTTGCCGGCGCCCATCGGGCCGATCACGACGACGGGCGCAGCCAGAACTCGCGCGGCGCCGCCGCCGTTCGTGCTCACGACGCGTCGGCCGGTGCCGCCGGCTCCGTCCGACGGGTGCGGAGCGTCTCCGGGATCGACGCGAGGTAGGCGTCGAGGTTGCGCTTGGTCTCGACGACGTTGTCGCCGCCGAACTTCTCGAGCACGGCGTCGGCGAGCACGAGCGCCACCATCGCCTCGGCCACGACCCCGGCGGCCGGGACCGCGCAGACGTCGGACCGCTGGTGGTGCGCCGAGGCGTCCTCGCCCGAGACGACGTCGACGGTGTGCAACGCGTGCGGCACGGTCGCGATCGGCTTCATGCCGGCACGGACGCGCAGGACGGTGCCCGTGGACATGCCGCCCTCGGTGCCGCCGGCGCGGTCGCTCGTGCGGTAGATCTCGCCGTCCTCGCGGTAGAGCTCGTCGTGGGCCGCGGAGCCGCGACGACCAGCGGTCGCGAAGCCGTCGCCGACCTCGACGCCCTTGATCGCCTGGATGCCCATGATCGCCGCGGCCAGACGGGCGTCGAGTCGACGATCCCACTGCACGTGCGAGCCGAGCCCCGGCGGGACGCCGTAGAACAGCACCTCGACGACGCCACCAAGGGTGTCGCCGTCCTTCTTCGCGGCCTCGACCTCGGTCACCATGCGCGCCGAGGTGTCGGCGTCGAAGCAGCGCAGCTGGTCGTCGTCGAGACGGTCGACGTCGTCGGGGAGCGGCAGGTCGGTGCCGTCCGGCACGCGGACCGTGCCGACCTGCAGGGTGTGCGCGACCGACCGCATGCCGAGTTCGGCGAGGAAGGACTTCGCGACGGCGCCGAGCGCGACGCGGGCCGCGGTCTCACGGGCGCTCGCGCGCTCGAGGATCGGGCGGGCCTCGTCGAAGCCGTACTTCTGCATGCCGACCAGGTCGGCGTGGCCCGGACGCGGGCGGGTCAACGGGGCGCTGCGGCCACGCGACATCTCGGTGGACTCGACCGGCTCGGGGTTCATGACCTCGACCCACTTCGGCCACTCGGTGTTGCCGATCCGGATCGCGATCGGGCTGCCGAGCGAGAACCCGTGCCGGACACCGCCGGACACGTGCAGCTCGTCCTGTTCGAACTTCATGCGCGAGCCGCGACCGTAGCCGAGCTTGCGGCGCGCGAGATCGGTACGGATGGACTCGAACGACACCGGGACACCCGCGGGCAGGCCCTCGAGCATCGCGATCAGTTCGGGTCCGTGGGACTCACCAGCAGTCAACCAACGAAGCATGCTGCAATCCTCCCACAGCGCACCGCTGTGCGACGTCGTCGCCCTACTGGTAGTCGGGGTGCGCCCGGAGCCACGCCTGGAACTGCTTCACGGCGACGAGGTGCTCGTCGTAGGTGTTCGAGAACACCGTCTCGCCGGTCTCCAGGTTCACCGTCACGAAGTACAGCCACTTGCCCGGGGCCTCGTTCGTCACGGCCTTGATGGCGATGTCCCCGGGGTTCGAGATCGGTGCCGGCGGCAGCCCCTCGTGCACGTACGTGTTGTACGCGTTCGACTCGTCGGCGCGTTCTGCGTCGGTCGTCGTGACGGTGTGGGTGTTGCCGGTGCCGTAGGCGACGGTGGCGTCGGACTGCAGGCGCATGCCCTGGTCGAGCCGGTTCTGGAACACCCGCGCGACCTTCGGGTAGTCGGCGGCGAGGCCGGCTTCCTTCTGCACGAGCGACGCGAACACGATGACGTGCTCCTGGTCGGCCTCCTTGACGCCGGCGGCGGCCAGGTGCTCCTTCATCGTGTCGACCATCGACCCGAAGTACTGCTCCGCGGTCCACCCCGGGTTGATCGGGTACGTCGCGGGGAACAGCCAGCCCTCGAGCGTGGTGACGCCGGACGGCAGGTCGTACGCGGACACGTCCTTCGCGGCCTTGGCGACCTCGGTCTTGGTGAGCCCGGCCTTCGAGACCATGCCGGCCTCGATGTCCGCCAGCGCGGTGCCCTCGGGGATCACGATCGAGGCCTGCACGCGGTTCTTCTCGTCCTGCAGCGCGGCCAGGGCCGACTTCGAGCTCATCTGCTTCTTCAGCGAGTACGAACCCGGCTGGAACTGCACGTCGGGCGACGCCAGCAGCAGCTTGTAGAAGACCTTCGAGTCCTTCACGACCCCGCTGCGCTGCAACGTCGCGGCGACGTTCTCGCCGATGTCGCCCTGCTTGATCGTGATGGTGACCTCGGCCTTGCCGGAGCCGGTGTAGTCGTCCGGTTCGGTCGAGCCGCTGACCGCGGCGACGATCTGCTGGATCTTCGGGGCGGCGAACGCGTACGCGCTCACCCCGCCGGCCACGACCACGGCGACGATCACGATGCCGGCGATGAGCGGCCCGCGTCGGCGCTTCGGGCGCGGTTCGCGCGGCGGCCTGGAGGCTCCCCCGCGTCCGCCACGGCCACCACGTCCGCCGCCTCCCGCGGCTCCACCGCCACCGGTGCGCCCGGCGCCGTCGGTACCGTCGGGCCCGTCGGACCCGGCTCCGCCGGCGGCGGGCGCCGAGGGCACCTCGCCGGTCAGCAGCGCGGCGACCTCGGGATGGAGTTCGGGGGCCGCCTGCTGCGGTCGCACGGGCTCCGGTGCCGGCTGCTCGCGGGGAGCGGTCGAGTCGGGGTCCACGCGGTCGGCGGCGGCGAGCTCCTCGGGTGCCGGCTCGGAGTCGGGCCCGGGAACGGCGTCGCGACGAGCGCGTTCCGCTTCGAGCGCCCGAGCCTCGCGGCGGGACATCGGACGGTCCGGCTGCGGGGTCACCCGCGCGGCGTCGTCACGGTCATCGGTACCTGCTGCGCGGTCGGAAGTGGTCTTCCGCCGCTCGGCTTCGTTGCCGGGCGCGATGATCGCGTTCCAGTCCAGATCGTCTGCCAACGGTTCTCGGTCTCTCGGTCGGGAACTCCGCCTGGGCACCGTCGTCCTCGGGTGACGGAAGGGCAGCCGGGTCGCGGTGGGTTGCCCTGTCAGGGAAGCGTGGTGCCCGGAGGGGCACCGGCACTGCGTTCGTGGTCGAGCGCGTGTTGCAGAATGATAACAGCGGCCGCTTGGTCGATCACGGACCGCGACTTCTTCGTGTTCTTGCCGGCCTGGTGCAGTCCGCGTTGCGCGGTCACCGTGGACAGCCGTTCGTCGACCAGCCGGACCGGGCGACGCTCGGCGATCCGGGCGGCGAACGCCCGGGCGTCCTCGGTCGACGCGGTGTCGCCGCCGGACATCGACAGGGGCAGTCCGACGACGAGCTCGAGCACGTCGTACTCGTCCGCGATCTCGAGGATCCGACGCAGGTCGGTCGAGTCGTCGCGGCGCACGGTCTCGACCGGCGTCGCCAGCAACCCGTCGCGGTCGCACACGGCGATCCCGATCCGGGCACGGCCGACGTCCACGCCGAGCCGCCGCCCGGACCGGATCGCCACGATCAGCCCGCGATCCGAGCGGTCACGGCGCGGAGCGCAGCCGGGAGCGCAGCCGGGTCGGTGCCGCCGCCCTGGGCCAGGTCCGGCTTGCCGCCGCCGCCACCACCGAGCACACCGGCGGCCTCCTTGGCGAGCGGACCCGCCTGGACGCCCGCGGAGCGCGCCGCGTCGTTCGTCGCGACGATCACGATCGGCTTCCCGCTCACCACGGCACCGAGCACGACGACGGCAGCGCCGTCACCGAGCTGCGCACGGACCCCGGTCGCCAGCGAGCGCAGGTCGTCGCCGGACTGCAGGCCGTCGACGGTCTCGGCCACGACGGTCGTCGTGCCGACGGTCGTCGCGGTCCGTGCGATCGACGGGACACGTTGCTGCAGGTTCGCCGACTCGAACTCGGCGATCCGCTTCTGCGCGGTGCGGAGGTCCTCCATGAGCGACTGCACACGCGTGGGCAGGTCGGCACGGGGGGCCTTCAGCGCGCTGGAGAGCTGCGAGACGATGGTCCGCTCGACCGCGAGGTCACGGAAACCCTCGAGCCCGACGAGCGCTTCGACACGACGGTTGGTCGACCCGACGCTCGACTCCCCCACCAGGTTGACGAGTCCGATCTGGGCACTCGAGGCGACGTGCGTCCCACCGCAGAGCTCGCGCGACCACGGACCACCGATGTCGACCATGCGGACCTCGGCGCCGTACTTCTCACCGAAGAGCGCCTGCGCACCGAGGGCCTTGGCCTCGTCGATCGGCATGATGCGGGTCGAGACCTCGAGGTCGGTGCGGATCGCGGTGTTGACGACCTCCTCGATCTCGGAACGGGTCGCGAGCGAGATCGGCTGCGACCACGAGAAGTCGAGGCGCATGTAGCCGGACTTGTTGTACGAACCCGCCTGCAGCGCTTCGGGGCCGAGGATGTCGCGGAGCGCAGCGTTCACCAGGTGCGTCGCGGAGTGCGCCTGCGTGGCGCCACGACGGTACTCGGCGTCGACCACGGTGCTCGCCGCGTCGCCCACGCCGACCTCGCCGGAGCGGACCTGCACGGTGTGGCTCCAGAGGCCGGCGACGGGACGCTGGACGTCGAGGACCTCGAGGTCGAACCCGTTGCCGACGATCGATCCCTGGTCGGCGTCCTGGCCACCCGACTCGGCGTACAGCGACGTCTCGCCGAGGACGACCTCGGCGATGTCGCCCGCCACGGCCCGGTCGACGCTGACGCCGCCGACGATGATGCCGAGCACGTTCGTCTCGGCCTCGAGCGCGTCGTAGCCGAGGAAGACCGTCTCGCCCTTCGCCCGGAACGCGCTGTACACGCTCAGGTCGGCGATCGCGGTCTTCTTGCTCTTCGCGTCGGCCTTCGCCCGGGCACGCTGCTCGGACATCAGGGTCTCGAACGCGGTCCGGTCGACGTGGACCCCGGCCTCTTCGGCCATCTCCATCGTCAGGTCGATCGGGAACCCGAAGGTGTCGTGCAGCAGGAACGCGGTGTCCCCGCCGATGGACGGCGCACCGTCCTGCTTCGCGCGTTCGACGGCGACGTCGAGGATCGTCGTGCCCTGCGCGAGCGTGCGGAGGAACGTCTCCTCTTCCGCGTAGGCGATCCGCGCGATGCGGTCGTAGTCGGAGGCGACCTCGGGGTAGGCGTCGCGCATCGCGTCGCGGGACGCCGGGAACAGCTCCGGGAACGTCGCGGTCTCGACCCCGAGCAGGCGCATCGCACGGACCGTGCGGCGCAGCAGACGACGCAGGATGTACCCGCGGCCCTCGTTCGACGGGCTCACGCCGTCGGCGATGAGCATGAGCGCGGACCGCACGTGGTCCGCGATGACCCGCATGCGGACGTCGTCCTCGTGCACGGCGCCGTAGCGGCGGCCGGAGATCTCGGACGCGCGGTCGAGGACCGGGCGGACCTGGTCGATCTCGTACATGTTGTCGACGCCCTGCTTGATGAAGGCGACGCGCTCGAGCCCCATGCCGGTGTCGATGTTCTTGTTCGGCAGCTCGCCGGTGATCTCGAAGTCGTACTTCGAGCGGACGTCCGCGATCTGGTACTGCATGAACACGAGGTTCCAGATCTCGACGTACCGGTCGTCGTCGGTGGCCGGGCCGCCGTCGATGCCGTACTCGGGCCCGCGGTCGAAGAAGATCTCGGAGCAGGGACCTGCGGGTCCGGGCTGGCCGGTGGACCAGTAGTTCGTGTCCTTGCCGAGTCGCTGGATGCGCTCCTCGGGCAGGGAGGAGTGCTGCTTCCAGAACGCGATCGCCTCGTCGTCGTCCTCGTAGACCGTCACCCAGAGGTCGTCGGGCGAGAAGCCGAGCCCGCCGTCGGACTCCGGGTTCGTCAGGAACTCCCAGGCGAACTGGATCGCCTGCTCCTTGAAGTAGTCGCCGAACGAGAAGTTGCCGTTCATCTGGAAGAACGTGCCGTGGCGAGGGGTCTTGCCGACCTCTTCGATGTCGTTCGTGCGGATGCACTTCTGCACGCTCGTGGCACGGGGGTACGGCGCGGGGACGAGCCCGGTCAGGTACGGGATGAACGGCACCATGCCCGCGACCGTGAAGAGGAGCGACGGGTCGTCGGAGACGAGGGACGCGGACGGGACGACGGTGTGGCCGCGGTCACCGAAGTACTGGAGCCAACGGCGGCGGATCTCTGCGGTCTGCATGGTGCTTCCTGGGTTCAGGTCGGGGGTGGGAGGTGGAGGCGGGACGACGGTGCGGCCGGACCGCGGTGGAGCTCGACGACTCAGACGTCGGTGCGGAGCTCGGCCCCGCGGGACCGGTACCCGTCGGCGACCGCGCCCGTGAAGGCCTTCGTGCTCGCGTCGACGACGGCGAAGAGCCGTGCGCCTCCGGGGGTCCTGGCGACCTGGTGCGCCACGGCGAACCCGATGACGACGCCGACCGCGACGAAGAACAGCTGCTTCACGGTGCCTCTCCCTCTGTGCACCCTGGCGGTGCATGCCCGGACAAGCTTAGCCGCCGGGCACTTCGGGGCCGGAACGCCGAACGGCGGGCCGTCCTCGAGAGGACGACCCGCCGTTCGGGTGTGATCAGTGGATCAGCGAGCTGCGTAGTACTCGACGACGAGCTGCACTTCACAGGTCACGGGGACCTCGGCGCGCTTCGGGCGACGCACGAGGCGGGCCTGGAGCTTGTCGATCTCGACCTCGAGGTAACCCGGGACCTTCGGCAGGACTTCCTGGTGGCCACCGGCAGCGGCGACCTGGAAGGGCTCCATCGACTCGGACTTCGGCTTGACGTGGATCAGCTGGCCCTCCTTGACGCGGAAGGAGGGGCGGTCCACGAGCTTGCCGTCGACCAGCAGGTGACGGTGCACGATCAGCTGACGGGCCTGCG
Organism: Curtobacterium sp. PhB78; assembly: GCF_003751685.1. Taxonomy (NCBI): domain Bacteria; kingdom Bacillati; phylum Actinomycetota; class Actinomycetes; order Micrococcales; family Microbacteriaceae; genus Curtobacterium; species Curtobacterium sp. PhB78. The sequence goes on along the minus strand of NZ_RKIA01000006.1, from coordinate 132,875 downwards.
CGGTGGTGCGGGCGAAGCCGGCACGGACCACGAGGGCGTCGAGGCGCTGCTCGAGGAGCTCGACCAGGTTCTCACCGGTCAGGCCCTTCGTCTTGCGGGCCTCTTCGAAGACGATGCGGAGCTGCTTCTCGCGGATGCCGTACTGGGCGCGCAGACGCTGCTTCTCACGGAGGCGGACGGCGTAGTCGCTGTCCGCACGACGGCGCGTACGGCCGTGCTCACCGGGGCCGTAGGGGCGCTTCTCGAGGTAACGGGCCGCCTTCGGCGTCAGCGGGATGCCGAGTGCGCGCGACAGGCGGGTCTTGCTGCGGGTACGTGACTTGGTAGACACAGGGTCCTTTTCTCTGTTCGAACTGAATACTCACCGGAGGCCGGGCACGCGAGTGCCCGTGGCCCCGACGACGGGATCCAGAGGGATGAGCCTGTGGGATCGGACGGCTACAGTCCGAACCTCTGCCCCCGTACCACCGGAGTGGCACTCTGTCCTCAACGCAGCCGTGCTCGAGGACCAGGACGTAGGCCCGGCAATGCTAGCAGGAAGTCGACGTGCCGTCCTACTGCCCGCGGGTGATCTTCCGGAGTCGTTCGAGCCGCGGACCGACCTCGCGCTCGTAGCCGTTCGCCGTCGGGGTGTAGTACTCGGTGCCCTCGAGCGCATCGGGCAGGTACTGCTGCTCGGCGACCCCGTGCTCGGCATCGTGCGAGTAGACGTAGCCCTTGCCGTGGCCGAGTCGCTTCGCCCCGGCGTAGTGCGCGTCGCGCAGGTGCATCGGCACGGTGCCCATCCGGCCGGCCTTGACGTCCGCCATCGCCGCGTTCACACCGTTGTAGGCGGCGTTCGACTTCGGCGCGGTCGCCAGGTACACGACGGCCTCGGCCAGGGGGATGCGGCCCTCGGGCATGCCGATGAGCTGCACGGCCTGGGCCGCCGCGACGGCGATGGGCAGCGCCTGCGGGTCCGCCATGCCGATGTCCTCGGACGCCGAGATGATGATCCGGCGCGCGATGAAGCGGGAGTCCTCGCCCGCCTCGATCATCCGCGCGAGGTAGTGCAGCGCGGCGTCGACGTCGCTCCCCCGCACCGACTTGATGAACGCGCTGATGACGTCGTAGTGCTCGTCGCCCTGCCGGTCGTACCGCAGCAGTGCACGGTCGACGGCCGCGGCGACGGTGTCCGCGTCGACCACCGGCACGGTGTCGTCGTCGTCGTCCTGGGCCGCGGTGGCCGAGGCCGCAGCAGCCTCGAGCGCCGTGAGGGCGCGTCGGGCGTCACCCGAGGCCAACCGGACGATGGCCCCACGTGCCTCGTCACCGAGGACGACCGCGCCACCGAGGCCGCGGGGGTCCTCCACCGCACGGTCGACGAGCATGCCGAGGTCGGCGTCGGTGAGCGGCTTGAGCGTCAGGAGCAGGGACCGGGACAGCAGCGGGGAGATGACCGAGAACGACGGGTTCTCGGTGGTGGCCGCGATGAGGATCACCCACCCGTTCTCGACCCCGGGCAGCAGGGCGTCCTGCTGGGCCTTGCTGAACCGGTGGATCTCGTCGAGGAACAGCACCGTCGTGGACCCGTACAGGTCGCGGTGGGTGAGGGCCTTCTCCATGACCTCGCGCACGTCCTTGACGCCGGCGGTCACCGCGGAGAGCTCGACGAACTCGCGCCCGGACTGCCGCGCGATGGCCTGCGCCAACGTGGTCTTGCCGGTGCCGGGAGGACCCCAGAGGATGACCGACACACCGCCCGGGTTGTCGCGGGTACCGGTGGCGAGCTGCACGAGCGGCGACCCGCGGCCGAGCAGGTGCTGCTGGCCGGCGACCTCGTCGAGGCTGGTCGGGCGCATCCGGACCGCGAGCGGGACGGAACCCTGCGCGAGACCGGCGCGACCACCCGTCGTGGGCGCACGCATGCTCGAACGGTCCGCTGCCATGCGCCAATCGTAGGCCGACCCACTGACAGCCCCGCGCCTCCCAGGCCGTTGATGGTGACGACTCGGATACGCTCGTTCCACACTGCGACGAGAGGGCAGAACAGCACCGTGGCACCGAAGAACCCAGCGCGCGACAACCGCGAGGCGCGCGAGCGCCTCCGTCTCTACCAGGCCCGCCAGGGACTCCACGACCGGCAGCGCCGCCGGCGGGTGCGCGACAACCTGGTCGGCGCCGGTGTCCTCGTACTGGTCGCCGCCCTGGCCACCGGGTCGCAGCTCGCCTTCGCGGGCTCGCAGGGGAACGGGTCGGCGGACGCCAGCGCGAGCGCCACGGCCACGCCGACACCGACGCCCTCGGCGAGTGCCACGGCGGCGAACACGGGCGACGTGCCGAGCAAGGAGATCGCGAAGGGCGCGACCTGGACGGGCTCGCTGACGCTCAACAAGTCGATCGACCTCGGCATCGAACTGGACGGCGCGAAGGCCCCGCAGGCCGCGAGCGTCGAGATCTCGTTGATCAAGGAGCAGTTCTACAACGGCACCACCTGCCACCGGCTCGCCGACAGCGACGGGCTGAAGTTCCTGCAGTGCGGTTCGGCGAACGGCGACGGCACGGGCGACGCCGGGTTCGAGTACGGCCCGCTCGAGAACGTCCCGAGCGACGGCGTCTACGACGAGGGCACCATCGCGATCGCGCGGTCGACGTCGCCGTACTCGCAGTCGACCCAGTTCTTCATCGTCTACGGCGACACCACGCTCGACGGCTCCACGGGCGGCTACACGGTCGTCGGGAAGGTCACGAGCGGCCTGTCCGAACTCGAGTCGAAGATCGCCGCGAAGGGCATCTCGTCGCCCGGCCAGGACGGCACCGGTGAGCCGAAGGTGGCGACGACGATCACCGCGGCGACCATCGCCCAGGAGAAGTAGTCCACAAGCCGTTGCGTCCGGCGGGCCGCGGAGCCCGTCCGTGCAATAGGCTGACGACCTGACCGTGCCGACGGTGACGTCGGCGATGCACGACCACGATCGAGGCGAGACCTGTGGGATCTGACGAAGCAACGACCTGGGGGCGGGTCGACGAGAACGGGACCGTGTACGTCCGGTACGAAGAGACCGAACGTGCTGTCGGTGAGTACCCGGACGCCACCCCCGAAGAAGCCCTCGCCTACTTCGCGCGGAAGTACGCCGACCTCGAGGGGCAGGTGAAGATCGCCGAGCAGCGCGTCCAGCGTGGTGCGTCGGCGAACGACGTCGCCCGGACGGTCGAGCACCTGACGACCCTGGTGGCCGAAGCCCGCGTGGTCGGTGACATCAAGTCGCTCGAGACCCGCGTGGGTGCGCTCACCGAGCAGCTCGGCTCGCTCACCAAGGAGCAGGCGGAGCAGGCGCAGCAGGCCCTGAACGACGCCCTGGCGCACCGTGCGGCCCTGGTCGAAGAGGCCGAGGCACTCGCGGCGGTCGACCCGGCACGCGCGCAGTGGAAGCAGATCACCGCGCAGCTCGACGACGTGTTCGCCCGCTGGCAGCAGCACCAGCACGACGGCCCGCGCATCCCCAAGAACGAGGCCAACGAGCTCTGGAAGCGGTTCCGCGCAGCGCGGTCCACCGTCGACCAGCACCGTCGCGCGTTCTACTCCGAGCTCGACGCGCAGCACCGCGACGCCCGCACCCGCAAGCAGGAACTCGTGACCCAGGCCGAGGCACTCGCCTCGCGCGGGTCCGACGCGATCCCGGACTACCGCCAGCTGCTCGACGACTGGAAGAACGCCGGGCGCGCCGGCAAGCGCCACGACGACGCCCTCTGGGCGCGGTTCAAGGCCGCCGGTGACGTGCTGTTCGAGCAGCGCCACGCCGAGAGCGCGGCAGAGGACGAAGAGTTCTCCGGCAATCTCGAGGCGAAGCAGGCCCTGCTCACCGAGGCCGAGCCGCTGCTCAAGGCGACCGACCGGGTGGCTGCGCGCAAGACCCTGACCGGCATCCAGCGCCGCTGGGACGAGGTCGGCAAGGTCCCCCGCGCAGACGTCCGTCGCATCGAGGACCGCCTGCGTGCGATCGAGGACCACGTGCGTGGCCTCGAGGACGCGCACTGGAAGGAGTCCAACCCGGAGCGCAAGGCCCGGCAGACCGGACTCGCCAGCCAGCTCGAGGACGCCATCGGCAAGCTCGAGTCCGAGCTCGCCGACGCGCAGGCCTCCGGCGACGCCCGCAAGATCAAGGACGCCCAGGAAGCGCTCGACGCCCGCAAGATCTGGCTCGACGCCCTCGGCAGCTAGTCACCGCACACGACGACGCCCCCGTGACCGATCGGTCGCGGGGGCGTCGTCGTGTGGCGCCGTCTGCTGGCGTCCGGTGTGGCGCCGCCGTTCAGACCGGCGTGGGCAGGCCCAGCAGCAACCGGATGTCGAGGTCGTCCTGCCGCATCTGCGTGGCGAGCTCGTCCATCGAGTCGAACTTCACCATGCCGCGGACGTACGAGACGAACAGCACCGAGATGCGATCGCCGTACAGGTCGAGGTCGACGTCGAGCAGGTGCGCCTCGATCTGCTTGGCGGGCACGCCCTCGAACGTCGGGTTGTTGCCGACCGAGACGGCCGCCGGGTACACCGTGCCGTCGTGCAGCACGCGCGCGGCGTAGACGCCGTCGGCCGGTGCGAACCCCTCGAACGCCGGGTCGAGGTTCGCCGTCGGGTACCCCATGGCGCGCCCGCGCTGGTTGCCGTGCACGACGGTGCTGCGGACCGCGTGCTCACGCCCGAGCAGCCGGGCGGCCTCGGCCACCCGCCCGTCGCCGAGCAGTTCGCGGATCCAGGTCGACGAGACGCGCCGCTCGCCGTCGGGGCGGACGTCGTCCACCAGGTCGACGTCGTCGATGAGCTCGACCGTGAAGCCGTGCTGCTCCCCCAGGGCGCGGAGCAGGGCGACGTCGCCGGCACCCTTCGCCCCGAAGCGGAAGTCGCTGCCGACGAAGACGAGCCGGGCGTGCAGGGTGTCGACGAGGATCTCGGACACGAACGCCTCGGGCGACTTCGACTGCAGTTCCTCGTCGAAGCGGAGCAGCAGGGTGGCGTCGACCCCGGCGTCGTCGAGGAGCTCACGCCGCTGCGCCGTGCTCGTGAGGGCCGGCGGGACGTGCTGCGGGTCGATGACGTTGAGGGGGTGCCGGTCGAACGTCACCACGGTGGCGACCAGGCCCTGTTCGTGGGCGGCGCGCTCCAGGTGCGCGATCACCGCGCGGTGTCCGACGTGCACGCCGTCGAACTTGCCGATCGTGACGGCGCTCGGACCGAAGCCCTCGGCCACGTCGGCGATGTCGTCGTAGAACTGCACGGCTGCTCCTACTCGCCCACGGGGGCGGTGGTCGATGCGGACACCGGTTCGACCGTCGCGGTGCGGTGGTGCTTGCGGAGCCACCAGAGTCCGGCGATCGGCAGCACCAGCGGCGCGAAGGCGTAGCCCATGCCGTAGTACGACCAGATCGTGTCGTCGGGGAAGAGCTGCCGGTCGAACAGCGAGAGCGTGCCGATGACGAGGACGCCGGTCATCTCGAACACGATCGTGACGCACGCGACGCGGTACCAGAAGCGTCCGGGCACGATCAGGGCGATCATCGCCACGATGTACACGACGGCGGCGATGGCGCTCACCGTGTACGCGAACGGCGCGAACGAGAACTTCTCGATGATCTGGACGACGCTCCGGCCCGTCGCCGCCAGGGCGAGGATGCCGTACACGGCGATGAGGACGCGGCCGATGCCGGTCGCGAGTGAGGATCTGGTCGCCATTGCACCGATTCTACCGACGTGCGCGGACCACCATGACGCTCGGCGTCAGTTCAGGGCGAACCAGATCTGGTACATCCGGTAGATCATGACCGCGACGGTGAAGGCGCCGGCGCCGAGGACGACGGTGCTCCACTTCGTGCGGTCCACGAGCGCCCAGACGATGGCCGCCGGCGGCACCAGGAGCACCGACACGGCGTAGACCCCGAACTCGAGGGCGTTGCCGTCCGGCGGGCTGCCCGTCGCGGGCAGCACGATCGAGATGACGCCCTGCACCAGGAGCAGGACCTCGATGAGCGCGAGGGACCCCACGGTGTAGTCGTTCGGCTTCCAGCCGATGAAGCCGACCACGACGGCGAACAGCCCGGCCAGGACCGCGACGACGAGCTGGACCCACATGAACCACTCGATCACGCGTGCGCCCCGTTCTGCGACGCCGGAGCAGCCGGCGCCGGGAAGTTCGTGATGACCCGGAGCAGTCCGCGCCGGACCGAGACCAGTCCGACGAGGCGGTCGTCGTCGACGGCCACCGCGGCCACCGGCTCGTCCGAGTCGGGGTGGTCGGCTGCGACGCGCTTGCCGTCGGTCAGGTCCTTCGCCGCGGCCGCGTCGAGCGACACCGACGAGAACAACCGGCGTGCCACGTCGGCCGGACGGGCGAGCGCCGCGCGGACGTCGACGGCGTCGTCCTCGAGGTCGATCGCGTCGGCCACGTCGAACGGACCGACCTGGGTGCGGCGGAGCGCGGTGAGGTGCGCGCCGGTGCCGAGGGCGGCGCCGACGTCGCGTGCGAGGGCCCGGACGTACGTGCCGGACGAGCACGTCACGACGACGTCGAGTTCGACGACCGCCACCTCGGCACCGTCGACCGTGACGGTGCGGTCGTTCCTGCCGGTGACGTCGAACCGCGAGACGGTGACCGTGCGGGACTTCAGCTCGACGGTCTCGCCCTTGCGCGCCAGGTCGTAGGCGCGGCGCCCGTCGACCTTGATCGCGCTGACGGTGGACGGGACCTGGTCGATCGTGCCGCGCTGCAGGGCGACGGCACGTTCGACGGACTCGTCCGAGACGTCCGCTGCGGCGATGCCGGTCGCGGCGGTCGGGGTGCCGTCGGCGTCGTCGGAGTCCGTGGACACGCCGAGCCGGATGGTGGCGGTGTAGGTCTTGCCGAGGCCCACCAGGTGGGTGAGCAACCGGGTGGAGTGCCCGATCCCCAGGAGCAGCAGCCCGGTCGCCATCGGGTCGAGGGTCCCCGCGTGGCCGACCTTCTTCAGACCGAGGCGGCGGCGGGCGATCGACACGACGCGGTGGCTGGAGATCCCCTGCGGTTTGTCGACGAGGAGGATGCCGTCCGGCACGGTTTCGAGCACCAGAGGAGATTACCAGCGCCGGTCAGCAGGCGTCGTTCCACTCGCGACGGGGGTGCTCGGGATCGGTGACGTCGAGGACGGCGGAGGCGGCGATCTTGACGTCCGCCCGACGTTCGAGCCGGCCGGCTTCCTGCTCGACCCACAGCGACCAGCGCCAGAGCCCGCGGACCCCCGGAGCCAGTAGTCCGGGCCCGTGCACGACCAGCACGCCGTCACCGGCGCCGGTGGTGCGGAACGGGGCGACCACCTCGTCGCGCAGCGTGTCGGCATCGGCGGACGGCGCCGTCGCGGCCATCGCGGACACCCCGTGCTGCTCGAAGCCGGCCACCAGCGTGGCGGCGACGTGTTCGAGATCGGTGCCGGCCTGCCCGTCGATGCCGATCACGGTCCGGTTCGTGCCGACCTGCGCGATCACCTCAGCAGCGATCGCGGCCATCGTGTCGGTCTCTTCGGGTGCCCAGCGTGCCATGTGTCCACCGTAGGCTGTCGTGGTGAACGCGAGCAGGGCCTCCCGGCCAGATGTGGAGAACGCGAGCGTCCCCGACATCGCGACCCCGTTGACCACCTGGTTCCGACAGGAGGCCCGCGACCTGCCGTGGCGTCGCCCCGGCTTCCCCGCGTGGGGCACCCTGGTCAGCGAGATCATGCTGCAGCAGACGCAGGTCGCGCGCGTGATCCCCCGACTGGAGGCGTGGCTCACCCGGTGGCCGACGCCTGCGGACCTCGCGGTGTCGCCCCCGGCGGACGCGGTGCGTGCCTGGGACCGGCTCGGCTACCCGAGACGCGCGCTCGCGCTGCACGCGGCGGCCACGGTGATCGCCACCGAGCACGGCAACGTCGTCCCACGGGACGTCGAGGCGCTGCTCGCGCTGCCGGGGATCGGCGACTACACGGCACGGGCCGTCGCCGTGTTCGCGTACGGCGACCGGCACCCGGTCGTTGACGTCAACGTGCGGCGGGTCCTGAAGCGCGCGCTCCTCGGCCAGGGCGAGCCCGGGCCGGCGAAGGCCAAGGACGACCTGCCCCTGATGGAGTCCGTGCTGCCGGCCGACCGCGACGACGCCGCTGCGACGAACGCGGCGGTGATGGAACTCGGAGCGCTCGTGTGCGTCGCCCGCTCCCCCGCGTGCGACGCGTGCCCGATCGCGGACCGCTGCGCCTGGCGTGCGGCCGGGTACCCCGAACACGACGGGCCACGCGCCCCGAAGCAGGCGAAGTTCGCCGGCAGCGACCGGCAGGTGCGCGGGCTGATCATGGCCGAGCTGCGCGCGAGCGACGTGCCGGTCGCACGGTCGGAGATCGAACCGGTCTGGCCGGACGCCGAGCAGCGGGACCGAGCGCTCGCGTCGCTCCTGCGCGACGGGCTGGCCGTCGGCGACGACGCCACCGGGTACCGGCTGCCGGACGCCTGACGTCTCCGCCGGGCACGACGCACGAGCGCCCCGCCGCACACGGTGCAGCGGGGCGCTCGGACGCTCGTCGGGCTACGCCCGCGCCACGTCCTGCTCATCGTCGGACTCGTCGTCCTCGTCCTCGTCGTGCTTGTACGGGTCGGCGTCGCCGGCGAACGTCGCACCGACCGACGCAGCTCGCACCTGCTCGTCACGCACCTGGGCCTGCACGAGCAGGTCCTCCATGTGCGCCGAGGTCTCCGGCAGTGCGTCGGCGATGAACTCGAGCGACGGGGTGAGCCGCGCCGTGATGTTCTTGCCGACCTCGGAGCGGAGCATGCCGGTCGCGGCCTTGAGTGCCGCGGCGGAGTCGGCGCGCTCCTCGTCGGTGCCGTACACGGTGTAGAAGACCGATGCGTGCTGCAGGTCTCCGGTCACGCGGACGTCGGTGATCGTCACGAACCCGAGACGCGGGTCGCGCAGACCCTTGTCGAGACGGCGTGCGACGACTTCCTTGATGCGGTCCGCCATCTTGCGTGCGCGCTGCGGATCGGCCATGGGTGCCTCCTGAGGCAGTGGCGGGACGTTTCCCGCCGGTGGTTCTGCGTGGAAAGGGGTCGGGCCCCGACCTCCCGCGAAGGGAGGCCGGGGCCCAGGGTAGTCACACGATCAGTCGCGCGGCTTCTCGACGAGCTCGGTGGTCTCGATCTCGTCACCGATCTGGAGATCGTTGAACTTGCCGAGACCGATACCGGCCTCGAAGTCCGTACGGACCTCGGTGACGTCGTCCTTGAAGCGACGGAGCGACTCGATCGCCAGTCCGTCGGCCAGGACCACACCGTCACGGATGACGCGCGCCTTGGCGTTGCGCGTGATCGTGCCGGAGCGGACGATGACACCCGCGATGTTGCCGAACTTCGAGGAGCTGAAGACCTCGCGGATCTCGGCGACACCGGACTGGACCTCTTCGTACTCGGGCTTGAGCATGCCCTTGAGGGACTGCTCGATGTCGTCGAGTGCGTTGTAGATGACCGAGTAGAAGCGCACGTCGATGCCTTCGCGCGCCGCACGCTCGCGGGCCTTGACGTCCGGACGGACGTTGAAGCCGACCACGATGGCGTTGTCGATCGTGGCGAGGTCGATGTCCGACTCCGTGATCGCACCGACACCGCGGTGGAGGATGCGGAGCTGGACGCTGTCGTCGACCTCGATGTCCAGGAGCGACTGCTCGAGTGCCTCGACGGCACCGGAGACGTCACCCTTGATGATGAGGTTGAGCGAGTCGACCTTGCCCTCTTCGAGTGCACGGGTGAAGTCCTCGAGCGAGATGCGCTTGCGGGCCTTGGCCAGCTGGGCGTTGCGCTCGGCGGCTTCACGCTTCTCGGCGATCTGACGTGCCGTGCGGTCCTCTTCGGTGACGAGGAACGTGTCACCGGCGCGGGGCACCGAGGACAGACCCTGCACCTGGACCGGGCGGCTCGGCGTGGCGGCCTTGACCGCGACACCGTTCTCGTCGGTCATCGCACGGACGCGGCCGTAGGCCGTGCCCGCCACGATGGCGTCGCCGACGTGCAGCGTTCCGGACTGGATGAGGACGGTCGCCACCGCACCACGGCCCTTGTCGAGCCGTGCTTCGATCGCGACGCCGCGGGCGTCCTTGTCGGGGTTCGCACGCAGGTCGAGCCCGGCATCAGCGGTGAGCAGCACGGCGTCCAGGAGGTCCTGGATGCCGATGTTCTGCCGAGCCGAGACGTCGACGAACATGACGTCTCCGCCGTACTCCTCCGCCACCAGGTTGTACTCGGTGAGCTGCTGGCGGACCTTGGCCGGGTTCGCGCCTTCCTTGTCGATCTTGTTCACCGCGACCACGATCGGCACGTTGGCCGACTGCGCGTGGTTCAGCGCCTCGATCGTCTGGGGCATGATGCCGTCGTCCGCCGCGACCACGAGGATCGCGATGTCGGTGACCTGCGCACCACGAGCACGCATGGCCGTGAAGGCCTCGTGACCCGGGGTGTCGATGAACGTGATCGGACGCTCGATGCCCTCGTGCTCGGTGACGATCTGGTACGCACCGATGTGCTGGGTGATGCCACCGGCTTCACCCTCGACGACCTTCGAGTTCCGGATCGCGTCGAGCAGTCGCGTCTTACCGTGGTCGACGTGACCCATGACGGTCACGACGGGGGGACGGACCTGCAGGACGGAGTCGTCCTCGTCGGCGTACTCGGCATCGATGTCGATGTCGAAGCCCTCGAGGAGCTCCTTGTCCTCGTCCTCGGGCGAAACGATCTGGATCTTGTAGCCCAGCTCGTCACCGAGGACCTCGAACGTCGCCTCGTCCAGCGACTCGGTTGCGGTCGCCATCTCACCGAGGTGGAACAGCACCGTGACCAGGTTGCCGGGCATGGCGTCGATCTTGTCCGCGAAGTCCGAGATGCTCGCACCGCGACGGAGTCGGACGACCGTGTTGCCGTCGCCACGAGGGACCTGCACACCGCCGAGCGACGGGGCCTGACGCATCTCGTACTCGGCGCGCTTCGTCCGCTTCGACTTGCGGGCACGGCTCTTGCCGCCACCGCGACCGAACGCACCGGCGGTACCACCACCGGGGCCACGACCACGGCCACCGCCACCGGCGGGACGCGGGCCGCTGAAGGCCGGACGCGGGAAGCCGCCACCGGCACCGCCGCCGGCACCCGGACGGGCGCCACCGGGGCCGCCACGACCGCCACCCTGGCCCGGGCGCTGCCCGAAGCCGTTGGGACGGTTCGCCTGACCGGGTCCACCCGGACGCGGTGCACCCGGACGCGGGACGCCGGGACGCGGGGGCTGCGGACGCGGGATGCCCGCTCCACCGGCACCAGCGGCGGGGCGCTGGCCCATGCCCTGGTTCGAAGCGAAGGGGTTGTTGCCGGGGCGCGGCGGGCGCGAGCCCATGCCCTGGTTCGACGCGTAGGGGTTGTTGCCCGGACGTGCGCCGGGCTTCGGGCCACCGGGCTTGGGACCGGCAGCGGCGGGCTTGGCACTCGAGCCAGGCTTCACCGCGTCGGTCTTCGGCTCGTCACCGGTCGAGTCGGCCGGCTGCGTGGCAGCCTGCTGCTCGGCGGCGGCCTTCTCGGCACGGGCCTTCTGTGCGGCCTCGGCCTCGGCCTGTCGCTGGGCGACGGACTTCGGTGCGGCCGGGGTCGGGACGTCCTCGGCAGCAGGTGCTGCCTGGACCTCGGGCTCCGGTGCGGGTGCCGGACGGACCGGGCCGGGGCGCGGGCCACCGGGCTTCGGCGCGCCGGACGCGGGCGTGCTGCTCTTGGCCGGCGTGCTCGGCGCGGGGGCCGAGGCTGCGGGCTTGGATGCCGGGACACCGTCCGCCTGCAGGGCGGCACGGAGCTTCCGGGCAACGGGGGGCTCGATGCTCGAGCTGGCACCCCGAACGAACTCGCCGAGCTCCTTGAGCTTCTCGAGTGCGGTCTTGCTGTCGACGCCGAGTTCGCTTGCGATCTCGTGTACGCGTGGTTTAGCCACTGTTCTCCTTCACGGGTCCCACCCCGTAAAGGGCAGGACTCAATGGATGACGGGTCTCATTTCGAGCCGCTCATCAGTTGTCCATAAGCCGTTCAGCCTGTTCTGTCATGTCCGGGCGCTCGGTCGACGCTCGTGAGAGGCCGACGATGTGGTCGAGCACCGCGGACGTGTCGGGATCGCGATCCAACCGGAGCGCACGGCGGAAAGCCCTGCGCTTGACGGCCAGATCGTAGGCATCGACGGTCGGTGTGAGCCAAGCTCCCCGGCCCGGCATGACTGCCTTCGGATCCGCCACGACGCGGCCATCGCTCAGGGCGACGACTCGGAGGAGTGAGGATCGGGAAGCGCGACGACGACTGCCGATGCACGTTCTGACGGGAACCACTCTACTCCTTGCCTCGGACGTCCGCGATCCGGCGCGCCCTTCTGGGCACGCCGGCGGCGAAATCGCCTAGTCGTCGCCGTCCAGGATGGAGTCCGGCTGGATGTCGATCCGGGCCCCGGTGAGCTTGGCAGCCAGGCGGGCGTTCTGCCCTTCCTTGCCGATCGCGAGCGACAGCTGGTAGTCCGGCACGAGTGCGCGGACGGCCTTGGTCGACGCGTCGAGCACGAAGGCGCTGGTCACCTTGGCCGGCGACAGGGCACTCGCGACGAACGCCGACAGGTCCGGGGACCAGTCCACGATGTCGACCTTCTCGGCACCGAGCTCGTTGGTGACGGCACGGACGCGCGCGCCCAGCTCGCCGATGCAGGCACCCTTCGCGTTGACGCCGGGCTCGTTCGCCTTGACCGCGATCTTCGTGCGGTGGCCGGCTTCGCGCGCGAGCGACGTGATCTCCACGACGCCCGAGGCGATCTCCGGCACCTCGAGGGCGAAGAGCTTCCGGACCAGGCCCGGGTGGGTGCGCGACACCGTGATCTGCGGGCCCTTGTTGCCGCGGGCGACGCTCGTCACGTACACGCGGATGCGCGAACCGTGCGCGTAGGACTCGCCCGGCACCTGCTCTTCGGGCGGCAGGATCGCCTCGACCGTGCCGAGGTCGACCATCACCATGCGCGGGTTCGGGCCCTGCTGGACCACCCCGGCGACGATGTCGCCTTCCTTGCCGCGGAACTCGCCGAGGATCTTGTCGTCACCGATGTCGCGCAGGCGCTGGTTGATGACCTGCTTCGCCGCGAAGGCCGCGATGCGACCGAAGTCGCTCGGCTGGTCGACGGCTTCACCGATGACGGTGCCCTCGTCGTCGAGCTCGGGGACGTAGACACTGACCTCGCCGGACTTGCGGTCGAGCTCGACACGCGACTGCGCGTGGGCCGGCTCGCCGTTCTCTTCGGCGTGCTTCTGGTAGGCGGTCAGGATGGCAGATTCGATGATCTGGACCAGTTCGTCGAACGGGATCTCCCGCTCGCGCTCCATGAGTCGCAGGACTGCGAGATCGATCTTCACCGAGGTGCCTCCGTATTCAGATGAGTCGCTCCTGCGGATGGAACCGTCGCAGAAGTCGGCCACAAGCGTACCGCACTGCGGCTCGCGGACCCGAGCCGAAACGGACGGGAGGCCCGTGGCGGCGTCGCCACGGGCCTCCCGTCCGTTGGGTGGTCGCGTCCAGGACGCGACCCGCTAGATCGCGCGGACCGCGTCGAGCAGCTCGGCGACCGGCACGTCGCGGCGTTCGCCGCTGGCACGGTTCCACAGCTCGACGACGCCGTCGGCGGCGCCGCGGCCGGCGACGACCACGATCGGCATGCCGAGCAGCTCGGCGTCGCGGAGCTTGACGCCGGGCGACACCTTCGGACGGTCGTCGTGGAGCACGTCGAACCGCTCACCCTCGAGCTCGGCGACGATCGACGTCGCCAGCTCGTAGGCGACCTGGTCACGGCCGGTGGCGACGATGTGCACGTCGAACGGTGCGACGTTCTTCGGCCAGGCCAGGCCCTTGTCGTCGTTGTGCGCCTCGGCCAGGATCGCCAGGATACGCGTCACGCCGATGCCGTACGAGCCCATCGTGACGGTCGCGAGCTTGCCGTTCTCGTCCTGCACCTTGAGGCCCAGGGCCTCGGCGTACTTGCGGCCGAGCTGGAAGACGTGCCCGATCTCCATGCCGCGGGCGGTCTCGAGCGGACCCGAGCCGTCGGGCGACGGGTCCCCCGCGCGGACGTCCGAGACCTCGGCGACACCGTCGGCCACGAAGTCACGGCCGGCGACCAGGCCGGAGACGTGCACGCCGCGCTCGTTGGCGCCGGTGACCCAGGCCGTGCCGTCGACCACGCGCGGGTCGACGAAGTACCGGATCCCCGTGGCGCTGTCGGCGCCGAGGACCTGCGGGCCGATGTAGCCCTTGACCAGGCCCTTGTGCTTCTTGAAGTCGTCGTCGCCTGCGGCTTCGACCTCGGCCGGGGCGAACGCCACCTCGGCGCGCTTCAGGTCGACGTCGCGGTCACCGGGGAGCCCGACGACCACGACCTCGCGCGTGCCGTCCAGGTGCGTGAGGGCGAGGACGACGTTCTTCAGCGTGTCCGCGGCGGTCCACGGCGCGCCGTCGCGCGGGGCGACCTCGTTCGCGTGGGCGACGAGCGTGTCGATCGTCGGGGTGTCCGACGACGGCAGGAGCACCGCGTCGGGCTGCCCCTCGATCGGCAGCGACGCGGGCACGGGCGTGACGTAGGCCTCGACGTTCGCCGCGTAGCCGTTGGCACTGCGGACGAAGGTGTCCTCGCCGACGGCGATCGGGTGCAGGAACTCCTCCGACTTGGAGCCGCCCATCGCGCCGGCGTCCGCCTTGACGATGACGTACTCGAGGCCGAGGCGGGCGAAGATCTTCTCGTACGCGTCGCGCATGACCTGGTAGCTGCGCTCGAGGCCCTCGTCGGTGAGGTCGAACGAGTAGGCGTCCTTCATGGTGAACTCGCGACCGCGCAGCAGACCCGCGCGCGGGCGTGCTTCGTCGCGGTACTTGTCCTGGATCTGGAACAGCGTGACGGGGAGGTCCTTGTACGACGAGTACAGGTCCTTCACCAGCAGCGCGAACATCTCTTCGTGCGTGGGGGCGAGCAGGTAGTCGGAACCCTTGCGGTCCTGCAGGCGGAACATGCCGTCGCCGTACTCGGTCCAGCGGTTCGTCGCCTCGTACGGCTCGCGCGGCAGCAGCGCCGGCAGCAGCACTTCCTGCGCACCGGCAGCGACCATCTCGTCGCGGATGATCCCCTCGATCTTGGCGCGCACCCGGAGACCGAGCGGCAGCCAGGCGAAGATCCCCGGGGACTGGCGACGGACGTACCCGGCGCGGACGAGCAGCTTGTGGCTCGTCACCTCGGCGTCGGAGGGGTCGTCGCGGAGCGTACGGAGGAACAGATGCGAAAGCCGTGTGACCACGGGGCCAGCCTAGCGGCGTGCGCGCACCGCGGGCGGCGCTCGCACCGTGCGAGGTCCCGGGCGAACGGTGCGGGGTCCCTGGCGAACGGTGCGAGGTTGCGTACTCGGTGCGGGGCAGGGAGACTCGCACCGAGTACGGAACCTCGCACGGGAGCGCAGCGCGCCGAGACCGCCTCGCACGGTGCGAGGGGTGTACTCGCGCTACGGGGTGGTGATGACCTCGGGGCTGCCGAGCGCGGCCTCCGGCCCCATCTCGTCGGCGATGCGGTTCGCCTCGGCGATGAGGGTCTGCACGATCTCGTGCTCCGGCACCGTCTTGACGACCTTGCCCTTCACGAAGATCTGGCCCTTGCCGTTGCCCGACGCCACGCCGAGGTCGGCCTCGCGCGCCTCGCCCGGGCCGTTCACGACGCAGCCCATGACGGCGACGCGCAGGGGGACGGACATGCCCTCGAGCCCCTTGGTGACGTCGTTCGCCAGCTGGTAGACGTCGACCTGGGCCCGGCCGCAGCTCGGGCACGAGACGATCTCGAGCTTGCGTTCGCGGAGGTTGAGCGACTGCAGAATCTGCAGGCCGACCTTCACCTCTTGCGCGGGCGGCGCGGACAGGGACACGCGGATGGTGTCGCCGATCCCCTCGGCCAGCAGGATGCCGAACGCGGTGGCGCTCTTGATGGTGCCCTGGAACTCGGGACCGGCCTCGGTCACACCGAGGTGCAGCGGCCAGTCACCGGCGGCGGCGAGCTGTCGGTAGGCCTTGACCATGACGATCGGGTCGTTGTGCTTGACCGAGATCTTGAAGTCGTGGAAGTCGTGCTCCTCGAACAGGCTGGCTTCCCACACGGCGGACTCGACGAGCGCCTCGGGTGTGGCCTTGCCGTACTTCTGCAGCAGGCTCGGCTCGAGCGACCCGGCGTTGACGCCGATGCGGAGCGACACGCCTGCGGCCTTCGCCGCGGCGGCGATCGCACCGACCTGGTCGTCGAACTTGCGGATGTTGCCCGGGTTCACGCGGACCGCGGCACAGCCGGCGTCGATCGCCTGGAACACGTACTTCGGCTGGAAGTGGATGTCGGCGATGACCGGGATCTGCGACTTCTTCGCGATGATCGGCAGCGCGTCGGCGTCTTCCTGCGTCGGCACGGCGACCCGGACGATGTCGCAGCCCGAGGCCGTGAGCTCGGCGATCTGCTGCAGCGTCGCGTTGATGTTCGTCGTCGGGGTCGTGGTCATCGACTGGACGGACACCGGAGCATCGCCGCCCACGAGCACCTTGCCGACCCGGATCTGGCGCGACTTGCGTCGGGGGGCGAGGGTTTCGGGCGACTTGGGCATACCGAGGTTCACAGCGGGCACGTGAGCACTCTACGCGCTCGCTCCGAGCGTCCCGGCCCGGTCACACCGGACGTTCAGAGCCGAGCGGCGCTGTCCACCACGGTGATGAGCGGCGCGTACAGTCGCATCGCGTCGAGCGCCCGCTCGTGGTCCGCGTCGCTCGCCCCGGCGCAGGCGTCCGCGACGACCGTCACGGTCGCTCCGGCGTCCGCCGCCGCCAGGGCGGTCGACAGCACGCAGCAGTCGGTCGACACCCCCGTGAGCACCAGGTGCGGGTGGTCACCGACGACTGCCTGGAGGCCCGTCCCCCACTTGCCGAACGTCGGCTCGGTCACGACGGGGTCGTTCCGGTCCCCTGCCGCACTCGCGAAGGGCTCGGTCAGCGCGTACAGCGGGTCGGCGTCCGGCACGAGGGCGAAGGGCCATTCGCGGTAGTACGGCACCCAGGCGCCCTGCGGGCGCTGGGGCGCGACGAACCGGGTGAACACCGTGCGTCCGGTGAACCGGGGCAGCAGGCGTTCGATACCGACCCCGGCGTGGTCGTACCGCGGCGCCGCCCACGGAGACTCCCCCGTGAAGACCTGCTGCATGTCGATGACGACGAGCCAGGCGTCGTCGAGGACGCCCGTGCTCACCGCTGTGCTTCCTGGCGCCGGACGGAGCCCCGGGCGAACAGCAGGGTGCCGAGGAACCCGACGACGAGCGCGACCAGCACACCGAGGTTCGCGTAGGCCCAGGCGCCGTCGCGTCCGCCGAGCCCGAACGGCCCGAGCAGGTAGCCCTGCCACGACAGCCACGCCGGTGACGCCAGCGTGACGAGGCCCCACCCGAGCGCCGTGCCGACCGCGACCAGGGCGATCGCGCCCCACCGGACGTCGCCGTAGCGGCCGCGACGGTCGTCGAGCTCGCCTTCGGCGTAGGCCGTGCGCCGGAGCAGGACGTCCGCGACGAAGATGCCGGCCCAGGCGGCGATCGGGACGCCGAGGGTGATGAGGAACGCCTGGAACGGGCCGACGAAGTCCGTCGCGAAGAAGGCGATGTAGATCGCACCCGCCACCATGAACACGCCGTCCACCCCGGCGGCGACCGGCCGCGGGATCTTCACGCCGACGCTCAGCAGCGCGAGGCCCGACGAGTAGATGTCGAGCACCGCGCCGCCGACGAGCCCGAGGATCGCGACGAGGGCGAACGGGATGAGGAACCACACCGGCAGGATCGTGGTGAGCGCGCCGATCGGGTCGGCACCGATCGCCGCGCTCAGGTCCGGCGAGGACCCGGCGAGCAGGACACCGAAGACCACGAGGATCGCCGGTGCGAGGGCACCGCCGAAGGTCGTCCACCCGACGACTCCCCCGGTGGACGACGACCGCGGCAGGTACCGCGAGTAGTCGGCAGCGGCGTTCACCCAGCCCAGCCCGAAGCCGGTCATCACGAGCACGAGCGCACCGATGAACTGCTGGGCACTGCCCGTCGGCATCGCGGCGATCGCGGCGAAGTCGATGGACGGCACCGCGAGCACGACGTAGACGACCGTGAGCACAGCGGTGATGACCGTGATCCAGGTCTGCAGGCGCATGATCACGTCGAAGCCCGCGACGCCGGCACCGACCACGAGCGCGGCGACCACGACGAGGGCGACGACCTTCGTCAGCACCCCGCCGTCCCAGCCGAGCTCGGTGAACACCGTCGAGGTCGCGAGGACCGCCAGTGCGGCGAGGGCGGTCTCCCACCCGACGGTGAGGATCCAGCTGAGGAACGAGGGCACCCGGTTGCCGCGGACCCCGAAGGCCGCGCGGCTCAGCACCATCGTCGGCGCCGACCCCCGCTTGCCGGCGATCGCGACGACGCCGCACAGCAGGAACGAGAACACCACCCCGATGACCGAGACGACGGTGGCCTGCCAGAACGAGATGCCGAAGCCGACCACGAAGGACCCGTAGGCGATGCCGAGGACGGAGATGTTCGCCGCGAACCACGGCCAGAAGAGTCCCCGCGGGGTGCCCTTGCGGTCGGACTCGGCGATGACGTCGAGGCCCTGCCGTTCGACGGTGCGGACCTCGGGCGCGGCGGTGGTGGGCCCGGAGTTCGTGGGCGCTGTGCTCATCCGCTGAGCGTAGCGCCGCAGCGACTACCCGAACAGGTTCACGGGCCGCACGATGTCGGCGTAGATCAGCAGCGCGCTCATCCCCGCCAGCAGCACCACGACGACCATCGTGAGCGGCATCGTCTTCGCCAGGTCGATGGGGCCCGGGTCCGCCTTGCCGACGAGTTTGAAGGACCGTCGCTTGATCGCCTCCCACAGGGCGCCGGCGATGTGCCCGCCGTCGAGCGGCAGCAGCGGCACCATGTTCAGCACGAACAGGCCGATGTTCAGCGAGGCCAGCAGCCCGAGGATCGTGTACGCCTTGTCCACCACCGGCACACCGCTCATCGACGAGACCTCGCCGATCGCGCGGCCGACACCGACGACCGACACGGGGCTGTCCTGCGACCGCTCCTGCGCGCCGAACGCCGCGTTCCAGACGGCGACCAGGCGCTGCGGCAGGTCGATGATGAGGTGCGCCGACGCGGCGATCTGCGCACCCGTCGCGGGCAGGACCTCGGCCGGCGACTGCCGCACGAGCGACTGCCCGATGCTGACGCCGACGACACCGACCCGCTGGGTCTTCGTCGTGCCGTCGTCGTTCGTGACGACCTTGCCCTCGGCGTCGTAGACGTCGCGGGTGGCGGTCGTCGGGGTGATCTCGAGCGTCTTCCGGGCACCGTCACGCTCGACGACGACGGTCACCTGCTCGCCGGCCGACTTCTGGAAGACCTCGGAGACGCGCGCGATGGTCGGGTCCTGCTCACCGTTCACCGACAGCACGACGTCGCCCGACGCGATGCCGGCCTGCTTCGCCGGCGACTCCGCATCGCCCGAGGTGCACTCTGTCGTCTGGCTGGTCGGCAGGACGCAGTCGACGCTCGACGTGAACGTCGTGGTCGGCGACCCGAAGCCGCACAGCAGCACGCCGAACAGCACGATCCCGATCACCAGGTTCATCGCGGGTCCAGCGACCATCACGATGATGCGCTTCCACGGGGTGAGTCGGTAGAACGCGCGGGAGTCGTCGCCGCCGGAGTCTGCGATCTGCTCCGCGCTGGCCTGGCGGGCGTCCTGCACGAACGCGCCGTACATGCCGGTGTTCGTGATCGCACTCGGGCGGCCGGAGGCACGCGGCTTGAGCATGCCGACCATCGAGATGTAGCCGCCGAGCAGGATCGGGCGGATGCCGTACTCGGTCTCACCCCGCTTGAACGACCACATGGCCTTGCCGAACCCCAGCGAGTACTGCGTCACCTTGACGTTGAACAGCTTCGCGAAGGACAGGTGCCCCAGCTCGTGGAGTCCGATCGAGACCAGCAGGCCGATGATGAAGACGACCACGCCGAGGACGAAGAGCAGGACGGATTCGACGGTCACCGGGAAAGGGTACGGGACGCTTGCCATGACGGAGCCGAGCGCCGTCTGAGAGGTGATCTGAGCCTCTCCCCACCGGCACGGCCGTCCCGCCGCTGGCGCGTCGCGCCGGAACCGGCGGTGTGGGCCCAGTCCGTCACGTGGTGACCATGCGACCGACGGGAGGCGCGGATCGCGTCAGCGGGTCAGCGCGCGGTCCGCCGCGGCGCGGGCCCAGAGCTCCGCAGCGAGCACGCCGTCGAGTGACGGCTCCCCCGCGGTGTGCTCCTCGACGACGCGCTCGACCGTGTCGACGATGTCGAGGAAGCCGATGGCGCCCGCGTGGAACGCGGCCACGGCCTGCTCGTTCGCCGCGTTGAAGACGGCCGGGAAGGTCCCGCCGAGTTCACCGACACGCTTCGCGAGGGCGACGGCGCCGAACGCGTCGGCGTCGAGCGGCTCGAAGGTCCAGGTGCTCGCCGTGGTCCAGTCGAGCGGCACACCGACCCCGGGCACGCGGTCCGGCCACGCCAGGCCGAGCGCGATCGGCAGACGCATGTCCGGCGGCGAGGCCTGCGCGATGGTGGAGCCGTCGACGAACTCGACCATCGAGTGCACGATCGACTGCGCGTGCACCGTGACCTCGATGCGGTCGTACGGCACGCCGAAGAGCAGGTGGGCCTCGATGACCTCGAGCCCCTTGTTGACGAGCGTGGCGGAGTTCGTCGTGACGACGAGGCCCATGTCCCACGTGGGGTGCGCCAGCGCCTGCGCCGGGGTGACGTCGCGGAGCTGCTCGCGGGTGCGGCCGCGGAACGGACCGCCGCTCGCCGTCAGGACGAGCCGCTGCACCTCGGTGTCGGCACCGGAGCGGAGCGCCTGCGCGATCGCCGAGTGCTCGCTGTCCACGGGGACGATCTGGCCGGGCGCTGCAGCCTGCTGCACCAGGGAACCGCCCACGATGAGGCTCTCCTTGTTGGCGAGCGCCAGGGTCGCACCGGTCTCGAGCACCGCGAGCGTCGGCCCGAGGCCGACCGACCCCGTGATGCCGTTCAGGACGACGTCGGCCTCGACGCTGCGGACGAGCCGCTCGGAGTCCTGCGCCCCGAACGCCGTGTCGCGCACGCCGAACCGTGCGGCCTGCTCCGCGACCAGGGTGCGGTTGCTACCGGCGGTCAGACCGACGACCTCGAACCGGTCGGGGTTGCGGGCGACGACGTCGAGCGCTTGCGTGCCGATCGAGCCGCTGCTGCCGAGGACGACGATGCGTCGTCTTTCAAGGGTGTCCACGGCGCCAACCCTATCTGCGGGCTCGACGCGTGCAGTATGTTGCACACCGCACTTCACGGCCACTATGGTGACGACGCAACCTCAGGAGGGGATGAACGATGTCGATGAAGAACACAGTTGCCGCTGCCGTGATCGTGGTGTTGGGGATCGGAGCGCTGCCGACGGCAGCGAACGCAACAACTCCCGCGCCGACCACACTCGCGGTACTGACCGATCTGCGGGGGACCCAGTCGCATGCGGAGATCGATGCCGTGATGCAGGGCGCAGCTCCCGTCGAGGCCCTGGCCGATCCAGACACCGGAGACATCCTCGCGGCAATGAGCGTTCGATCACGTGCGCTCACGCCGGTGGGACCCGGATGCACCACCACCAGCGCATGCATGCTCCGTTCGTCGGGCGGGCCGTACGGCTTGACCGGTACCGGAACGAAGACCGGCACGTGGAGAGGGGTCACCGGCGTGAAGTCCGGAGATCGACGGACGAGTTTCTGGGCATCGAACGGGATGGCCTACGAGTATCGAGCAGGTGCCTCGGTGACGTGGACGAAAGCTGTCACGGTCACCAAGGTGAGCCGCTGACTGCTGTCGTAGGACGGAAGAGGCCGACCACTGTTGTCAGTGGTCGGCCTCTTCACGTCGTGTCGACTTCGGCGCTCAGCCCTTCGCGAGGATGTCGACGACGAAGACGAGCGTGGCGTTCTTCGGGATGCCCGAGCCTTCGCGAGGAGTCGCGCCGTAGGCGTCCTCCGGCGTGGCGACGATCAGCACCTGCGAGCCGACCTTCTGGCCGACGAGCCCCGTGACGAAGCCCTTGATGAGTGCGCTCTCGGAGACCGTGAAGGTCGTCGGGGCGCCCTTCGACCACGAGGAGTCGAACTCCTTGCCGGTGTCGTAGACGACGCCCTTGTACTGCACGAGGGCGGTGTCGCCGTCGGCGATGGACGCGCCGTCGCCCTGCTTGAGGACCTCGACGGTCGTCTTGGTCGGGGCCTTCACACCGTCGGGGATCGTGATCTCCGGCTCGCCGGACGCCTTGTCCTCGACCGTCGGCAGGCCGGGGTCCTGGTCCTGCGGGGTGCCGCTCGCCTTGGTGGGGGTCTGCGCGACGACGTCCGCAACCACGACGATCTCGCCGCCGGTGTTGAAGCCGAGTGCCGCGGACTGACCGACCGCTGCCACCCGGTCGCCGACCTTCGAGCAGGCGAGCAGGGCTCCGAAGCCCGATCCACCGACGGACAGGACCTGCGGGTTGCCCTCGTCGAAACCGACGGTGCCGAGCTTCTTGGCGTCCTTGGCCTCGTAGACCGTGTACGACACCTGGGCGTAGTCGCCCTCGTCCAACGACGCGCCCTTGCCCGTCACGAGCTTGGTGGCCTGCGGCGTCTTGGCCGACAGACCGGCCGCGAACTTGACCGTCGGGGCCTTCGCGCCGCCGAACGAGCCGGTCGCCCGGATCGAGTCAGAGGCCTTGCCGGGGTCCGGGCAGGACGTGATCGCCGAGGCGGTCGCACTGGCGGTCGGGGTCGGCGAGGCCGTGGACCCGTCCGAACCGGAGCCGGAGCATGCGGCGAGTCCCAGCACGACGGCGGGGACGAGGGCGATCGGGAGCAGGCGCAGACGCTTCACGGGAACCTAGTCTGCCCCACCTGCTGAAGAGTCCCCTGCCAATGTCGCAGCACGGACGACGGTCTGCGCTTCGTGGTGCACCGGGAACGACACCGACCGGGCGATGAAGCAGAGCTGGTTCGCCGTGGCGTGCGCGGCTTCGGCATCGGCCACCCGGTCTGCCTCGAGGATCGTCACGACCGGGTGCAGCGTCGCACCGGTGAGCTCGCCCGAGCCGTCGCGGTTCAGGTTCAGCGACGCAGTGGCCGTGTCGCGGTAGTCGACGACGGTGAAGCCCTGGGTCACCGCGACGTGCAGGTAGCTGAGCATGTGGCACTGGGCCAACGCGGCGACGACGAGTTCCTCCGGGTTCCAGCGGTCGCGGTCACCGCGGAACGTGGGATCGGCCGAGCCGGCCACGTCGGGCTTGCCGACCGCCGAGACGACGTGGTCGCGCCCGTAGTCGCGGTAGCCGGACGTGCCGGTGCCGCGGTCTCCCGTCCAGCTGACGGAGACCTCGTAAGTGTGGTCCTGCACGGGTGCTGCCCCTTCGTCGGCGTCACTGGCGGTCGTCCGCCCTGGCTAGCATGGCGGCATGACGGTGAGCCACGAAGTCCGCACTGATCGCCATCCTCTCACCGCCGACGGGTCGGTCGAACTCGCGGTCCTCGACCGGTCGGGGTTCGACGAGAGCCGGCACATCGGCGCCGGGGTCGTGGTCGACTCCGCGGGTGCCGTGGTCGACTCGGTCGGCGACGTCGCAGCCAGCATCTACCCGCGCTCGACGATGAAGCCGTTCCAGGCCCTCGCCGTCCGCGGCGCCGGTGCCCGGTTCTCCGACGAGGAACTCGTCCTCACGACCGCGAGCCACGCCGGTACCGTCGCGCACCAGGCCCTCGCGCTGCACATGCTCGAGTCGTTCGACCACGTCGAGGCCGACCTCGGATGCCCGCCGGACATGCCCTTCGACCGAGCGACCGGCCGGACGATGGACGGCCCCCGGCGCCTGGCGATGAACTGCTCGGGCAAGCACGCCGGCATGCTCGCCGCCTGCCGCGTCAACGGGTGGGACGAGGCGACGTACCTGGACATCGAGCACCCGATGCAGCAGCGAGTCCGCTCGGTGGTCGAGGAGTACACGCACGAGACGGTCGACCTGGTCGGCACCGACGGCTGCGGCGCTCCCGTCTTCCCGCTCACGCTCACCGGACTGGCACGCGGGTTCGCCGGCGTCGTCGCCCGGGCCGACGACGACTCCGCGGCGCTGACCGACGCCGTCCTGGCGCACCCGTGGGCGATCGACGGGGTCGGGCGGGCCAACACCGTCACGATCGAGCGGCTGCAGGTCCTGGCGAAGCTCGGGGCCGAGGGCGTCATGGTGATGGGGCTGCCCGGTGGGGCCGCGGTCGCGGTGAAGGTGCTGGACGGGTCACAGCGCGCGGGCACCCTCGCAGCGCTCGCCCTGCTGCAGCGGAACGGGCTGGTGGGCGCCGACGGCGTGGCCGATGTCCTGGCGGCGACGGGTGAACAGGTGCTCGGCGGTGGTGTGCCGGTCGGCGCGGTCCGGGTCGGCGCCGGCCTGCGCTGAGGCCGTCATCCGACGAGCTCCGGCAGTACCGGGAGCACCGGGAGCACCGGGAGCACCGGTTTGAGCGTCACACCGCGCCGGTCGGGTGGGCGACGGACGGTGCAGCCGTAGCGGGTGACCTCGACCGCGGCGTCCCACAGCCGTGGCATCGCGCCGAGTCCCGGGACGAGCACGACCGTGCCGCTCGGACGTCCGGAGCGGTCGAGGCGAGCGAGCACCGCCGTGCCGTCGGGCAGCGTCGTACCGTCGGGCAGGGTCGCGCCGTCGGGCAGCGCCGGACCTTCGCCAGCGGGGCTTCCGGGTCTGCCGGCTGCGCGGAGGTCGTCCCACGGATCGGCGGTGGCGCGGAGCTGTTCGGCGATCGCCCGGAACACCGCGGCGGCGAGTGCCCCGGTGCCGACGACCACGACGTGACCGGTCGTGTCGGTCTCCCACGGGTCACCGTCCGGGCCGTGGCCGAGCAGGAGCCGTCCGGGCGCGCTCGGACAGTGGGACTCGATCGCCGCGGCGGAGTCGTCGCCGGCCAGCGACTCCGGTTCGCGGGGCCCGCCTGCGCCGGACCGGTGCAGCAGGACGTCGAGCACCGCGCAGCACCCGGCGGCTGCGAACACCACCGCACGGGAAGCGCCGTCGAGGGGCGCGAACACCCCGGCGAGGACGAGCACGACGGCGGTCCCGACCAGGACGCACCGAGCAGCGAACGGGGTCATGCCTCCATCGCAGCAGGACGGCGGCGTCTCCGGGGCGCCGACGACCGATCTGTGGAGAACTCCGAGCGCTACTGCACGAGGAAGAACTGCTCGCCGATGTCCACCCGCGCCCCGCGCTCCACGCGGTACCGACGGCCGGGCTCGCAGCGACGGATCGAACCGTCGATGTGGCGGACCACGGTGCCGTTGCCGGAGAACCGGTCGGACACCCACAGGTCGTCACCGTCGCGGCCGAGCTCGAGGTGGGTCTTCGACACCGACTTGCCCGGGTCGTGGACGGTCAGCAGGTCGTCGTAGCGCTCCCCCGGCTGCGGACGAGGCAGACGACCGAGCAGGCCCGTGCCGTGCACCCCGAACCGCTCGCCCGTGCTGAAGTGCAGCAGGAACGGCGCGCGCGTCGGGGTCTTCGAGACGATGCGGGTCTCGTCGACGTCCTCGTCGAGCTCGTCGGCGTCCGCACTGGCCTCGGGACGGTCCGACGGCGGGAGCGGGAGCTCGGGTGCCGTCGCCCCGGGGAGCGGAGGCAGCGGCGCGGCGAGCGGGGCCTGCGCCGGCGGGGCCCAGGACCGTTCGGAGTCCTGCGGTTCTCCGTGCGGTGCCGCGTCCCCGGGCTCGGTCGGCTCGGTCACCGGCGCCGCGTGTGCGCCGCGGGGACGGCCACCCGGGCGCGAGGCCTCGCTGTCCGGCAGGGCAGACTCGTCGTCGGCGGCGGTCTCGTCGGCCACGTCCTCGACGGACCCGTTCTCGTCGGACCTGGTCTCGCCGGACCCGGTCTCGTCGCTCGAGGCCTGATCGTCCGCAGGCGCATCGACCGGGATCTCGTCGTCCGGCGCGTCGGTCGACGACGACCCGCCGGCTCCGGCCGACTCCACGCCGGAGTGCTCGGTCGCCCAGTCCGGACGCGCCATCGGCAACGGTACGACCGGTCCGGTGAACGCGGCGGTCACGGCGGGGCGGACTGCTCCGCACTCGCCGCAGAAGATGTCGTCGGGCTCGAGGCGGTTGCCACAGACGTGGCAGATGGTCGTGGCGTGCATGCCCGGCGTCACGAGCGGCGCGGGCCGCGGCGGTCGGCGGTCGATCAGGGGCTCGACGACGGCGGTGTCCCCCGGCTGCGGCGGCGAGACGACGGGCACGGCTGCGGTCGGTTGTCCGAGCGCACCGTCCTGCACGGGCTCGCCGGAGCGGGTGGACGTCGTGTCGTCAGCACCGTCGGTGTCGGCGTGCACGGCTGCGTCGTCCGTCGCGTGCGGGGACGCCGCGGTGTCGTCTGGCGTGTCGTGGGACGTGTCACGGGGCGTGTCGTCAGCGACGGTCGGTGCACTCGGGACCGGCGGCACGACGGGAGCCGGATCAGCTCCGGCATCGGTTGTGGCGCCGCGACCGACCCACCAGGACGGGCCTGCCGGAGCCGCGGACGGGGCCGGAGCGACCGGCGGCGCCCACACGGGTGCCGGCGCCTCGTCAGCGGCCGGCGGGGTCACGGGACGGTCCTCGACGGGAGCCAACCGGGTCCGCTCGGGGTCGTCGGCGAGGGCGTCGGCGGGCTCGGAGCGGTAGGCGTCCGGGTCCAGTGGCGGTTCGTCCTGGGCGGGGACGGCGTCGGGCTGCGCGGCCGCGTTCGACCAGTCGCCGAGGCCGGAGCCCGCTCCGTGCACGTGCGACGGTGCCTCGCGCGGGGCGAGGTCGTCGGGGCGTTGCACGGGCACCGCGGTCGGGGGTTCGGTGCTGCGGCGGTCGGCACCGGTCAGCCAGGCGCGGGTGGCGGGGTCGAGGGTCGACTCGGGCAACCACGCGTCGGCCGCAGGGTCGGAGCGACGTCCGTGGGAGTCGGGCTGCTGCAGGGGCGGTGGCGGCGCCTGCTCGACGGGGGTCGGAGCGACCGGCCGGCGGCTCGCTCCGGCGGTCACCGCGCGTCCGCACTCACCGCAGAAGATCGCCCCCTCCGGGAGCATCGATCCACAGTGTTCGCATCTGATCACGGTCTGCCTCTGTCCTCACTCGGCCGTCCACGACGCTCGTCAGGCCTCCGGCCATCGTAGTCACCGCGTCTCACCGAGCCCTGACCGGTGGTGGCGCGCGGCCGTTCGGGTCCCCGCAGGGACCGGAGCGACACGGCGGTGCGGAACCGCTCACGGCGGGTCCGACCGGCGCGCAGGGTCCCCACCGCATCGTCCGTCGCCGACCACATCCGGTCGGCGGCGGCCTGGTCGACGTCGCTCGGTCCGAACACCGCCCGGTCGGCGAGGGCGGCCAGTCCGGTCCCGCCCTCACCCGGAGCGCCGGTCACGGTCTCGCGTCGTGTGGCCGATCCGGCCACGTCGTGCCCACGGTCGAGGAGCGCATCGCGGTACTCGTCCCAGGCCCCGACGATGCGACCGCGCGGCGTCGGAGCACGACGGCGCCGTCGGCGGCGGACCCGCTTCAGCAGGACGATCACCCCGAACGGCAGGAGCACGAGGGCGATCAGCCCCAGTGCACCGAGCACCCACGGCAGCGCTGCGAGCAGGATCTGCAACCACAGCGGCTGCACGGGCGGCGTGTTCCGGTCGCTCTGCGGCGGCGCCTGCTGGTCCTGGTCCTGCTGGTCGACGGGAGGCGGCGGCACGACGGTCTCGGGACGGGTCACCGGCTGCGGCGTCTGCTGCTGCTCGTTCGGGATCTCGCGGACACTCGGGTTGGGGTTGAGCATCACCCACCCCCACTGCGCGGTGTCGACCTCGATGCGCGCGGTGACGTCCGAGCCGCGGAACGTCGTGGTGCCGCCGCTCGCCGACGCCCCGCCGGACCCCGAGTCGCCGCCTGCGGTGAAGCCCATGACCACCCGTGCCGGGAACCCGAGCTCGTCGGCCATCAGCGCTGCTGCGGCGGCGTACTGCTCCTGGTCGCCGATCATCAGCGGCGACGTCAGGAGCTCCTGGATGCGGTCGGCGCCGTGCCCCGAACGGCTCATCCGGTCGTCACCGACGCCGTGGCTGACGTACCCGTTGCGCTTGAGCGCCTGGATCACCGCGACGAGCTTCGCACCAGAAGTCGCATCGGCGTCGGTCGTCGCCTCGACCGTCTCGCGGACGGCGTCCGGCACGTCGCGCGCCGTCGGGACCGCGGCACTGCCCGGGCGGGCGGCCGCGAGTTGCTCGTCCGTCGGCTGATCGGGGACCACGGCGGTCAGGTCGTAGGAAGTGCCTTCGCGGACACCGCCGACCACGGCGCCCGTCTGCGTCGAGCCGTTGTAGAAGAAGGACCCACGCTCGTCGTCGGCGTCGGTCCCGGTGAAGTCGACGCGCTCCAGGTCCCCCACAGTCGGCAGCCAGACCCCGCTGTAGCCGTCGACGGTCACCCCCACGCGCACCGTGGTGCCGTCCACGCCACGGACGTCGACCGACGTCGGCACGCGCTCGAAGGTGCCCGACGACGAGGAGCCGTCCGGCCCGCCGACGCGGTAGACCACGCCGTCGTAGGTGTCGAGCGTCGCGATGCGCACGAACCCGTTCTCCGGCAGTCCGGTGACCCGGAGCTGTGCGGTGTCCGCCGCGCTCTGTTCCTCGTACGCCCGGAAGCCGCTCAGCGGGCTGACGTAGTCGCGGGGGTCGAACGGCTTCACGACGTCCGTGCGGGCGACGGTGCGCTCGTTGGACGGCGGCGCGACCAGCCCGAGACCCGTGGCGACGACGGCTGCCGCGACGATCGTCCCCGTGCCGACGAGCGCGGGGCGCACGACGGACCGGGCGATCGGCACCGGCGACCCGATCGTGGTCGCCACGGCGACCGCGCGACGTGCGTGCCGCACCGTCAGCGCCCACACGAGCGCGACGGCGACGAGCACGACGGCCGTCACGATCGACGTGTCCAGCCGGCTCGGTCCGACGACCACCCCGATCGCGAACAGCACCAGTGCCGGGATGCTCGCGAGTTCCTGCCTGGAGGCCCGGGTCGCCACGCTCACGGCCGTCACCGTGGCGACGAGGAGCGTCACGAAGTACGGCACGAGGAGCGCCTCGTACGAGCCGACAGGCAGGCTGATGGTCACCAGCTGCTTCCACCCCAGCGCGACGCCGGCGAACAGCGCGAGCAGGCCCGGGCCCGTCGGCAGGACCCCGTTGGCCTGACCGGGCACGGCGGCGGGTACACCGGCGAGCGTGAACGCCGCCACCGTCGCGATCGCCACCACGACCAGCGGCAGCCGCAGGACCGCGCCGACGAGGGCGACGAGGGTGCCGAACGCGATCGCGGTCACCGCCGCGACGATCATCGAGTCGTCGCGGTAGACCGGCCACCACGACACACTCGCGATCGCGAGCAGGAGCCACACGACGAGGGTCCCGCCGGCCAGACGGAACGGCACGAGCCGCCGGGCATCGCGTCGATCGGAACGCCGGGTCGACCGACGGGCACGCTCCGCGGGCGGCGTCGGCGTGGCCACCGGAGGGGCGCTCACGCGGCGGCCGATCGGTGCAGGGCGTGCCGGAGGTCGTCCAGGTAGCCGATGGTCATCACGGTCAGGCCCGCGACCCGCAGGAACCGTGGCTGTGCTTCGGGCTCGCAGATCACCGCGACGACCTCGACCCCGACGGGGAAGCGCGTCGCCGCGAGCCGGAGCGCCGGCAGTCCGATCGTCGAACCGACGACCAGGAACGCCACCGAGATGCCCTCGGTGTCGCTGCCGACGATCCGGGAGACCTCGGCGATGGGCAGGCAGGCATCGGCGAGTCCGACCGAGGCGAAGTCGTCGAGCAGTCGCGTCGGGGTGACCGTCGGCAGGGTCCGCACCGCGTAGACGGCACGCTTCGCGAACTCCGGGGTGCGTTCCGACACCACGACCGAGACCTCTCGGCCGTCGCGGATCGCACGGGCACCGAGCGAGGCCGCAGCGCTCACCGCGAGCTCGAACTCCTCGTCGTCCCCGAACTCCGACCGGGCGATGCCGAGTGCCACGACCAGGTGCGAGCGGCGCGTGTCCTCGAACTGGCGCACCATCAGCGCGCCCGACTTCGCCGTCGACTTCCAGTGGATGGTGCGGGGGTCGTCACCCGGCATGTACTCGCGGATGGCGTGGAACGCGATGTCGGCCGGCGACAGGTCGGTGGTCGCCTGCCCCTCGAGGTCGCGCACCAGCCCGGTGCTCGTCGACGGGATCGCGATCGTGCGCGGGTGCACGATGACCTGTTCGCGTGCGGTCCAGACGACCTCGCGACGGACGAGACCGACGGGGTCGGCGCGGACACCGGTGACCGGCCCCACGTCGAGCACGCCGCGGCGCACGGTCGGCACGGGCACCAGCTGCTCGAACGTGCCGTGCGCGCCGATCGCCGGGATCGCGACGTCGACGAGACCCGGGCCGACCGGCACCTCGACCGTCGTCGGCACCGAGGGCAGACGTGTCGGGTTCTCCGCCGTGACCACCACACCGGCCTCGTCGCCGACCGCCACACGGTGCTGCGGCAGGCGCATCCGGATCACCAGCCGCGTGCGGCCGATGAGCGCGATCGCGGCGACGACGACGAGCACCGCTCCCGCGAACCCGACGACGACGATCTCGCGCAGGCCGAACCGGTAGCCGGCCACGAACGCGACGAGCGTGAGGGCCGCGACCGTCCACCCGAGCCCGGTGACGACGGACGAGACCTCGCCCCAGGAACGCTTGACGAGCCTCCAGGCCGTTGCCCAGACCCGGACGATCCCGACGACCGCATCCGCTGCGACGCCTTCGCGGTCACCGACGATCCGTGAGCGGACGTTGGTCAGGCCGGCGACCGTCCCCGTGCGCTCGTACGCCGTCGTCCCGCGACGCGACCGCGTCGAGGACGGACGGCGTGAGCGCGTGGAGACGGGCCGGCGGTCCGTCACGTCGTGACTCGGTCGGCCGGCGGCGGCGTCTCCACCAGCAGCTGCGCGATGACGCTCGGCGCACTGACACCGTCGAACTCCGCCTCGGCGTCGAGCACCAGGCGGTGCGCGAGCACCGGGACGGCGAGGGCCTTGACGTCGTCCGGCGTGACGTAGTGGCGGCCGCTCAGCGCCGCGAGCACGCGTGCCGAACGGATGAGGCCCATCGCGCCGCGGACGCTGACGCCCAGGCGGACCTCGCTGGCCGAACGTGTCGCGTCGACCAACCGTGCGACGTAGTCGGCGATCACGGCGTCGACGTGCACCGTGCGGGCCAGCGCGGCCATCTCGGTGATCGTCGCCGCGGGCACGACACTCGCGAGCGGAACCGATGCCGACGGAGCCGACGAGGTCTCGAGGATCTTCACGGTGGCGGCGTGGTCGGGGTAGCCGATCGAGGTCTTCATGAGGAACCGGTCGAGCTGCGCCTCGGGCAGACGGTACGTGCCGGCCTGCTCGATGGGGTTCTGCGTCGCGATGACCATGAACGGAGCCGCCAGACGGTGGTTCACGCCGTCGACCGTGATCGCCGACTCCTCCATCGCCTCGAGCAGGGCAGACTGCGTCTTCGGGCTCGCACGGTTGATCTCGTCGGCGAGGACGATGTTCGCGAAGACCGGGCCGCGGTGGAAGTCGAACTCCTGCGTGCGCTGGTCGTAGACACTGATGCCGGTGATGTCGCCGGGCAGCAGGTCGGGGGTGAACTGGATGCGGTTCGTCGTCCCCTGCACGCTCTGCGCCATCGCCCGCGCCAGGCTCGTCTTGCCCGTGCCGGGGACGTCCTCGAGGAGCAGGTGCCCCTCGCTGAGCATCGCCGTCACCGCGAGGCGGATCACGAACGTCTTCCCGAGGAGCACCTGCTCGACGTTGGTCACGATGCGGCCTGCGACGTCGGCGAACCAGGTGGCCTGCTCCGGGGTCATGCTCATGCGGGGTCGTTCCTCGTTCTCGGGGATGGCGGTAGGTGCAGCGTACGGTCAGCGGGCGGCGGAACCGGGTCAGCCGGGCGCGGGTTCCGGATCGGGCTCACCCGGAACGGACGGCTCCGGCTCGGGGTCCGGCACCGGCGCAGCTGCGATGGTCGCGCTCGGCGGGTTCGGGTCCTCGTGCCCGTCGACGATGGCCGCGACGACCACGTAGTTCGCGAGGAGCGAGTCCTCGACCGTCGGCAAGGCGTTCGGCGCGTAGACCTGACCGCCGCCGCAGGGCCGGTCGACCAGGCAGAACGACACGCGGTAGCCCGAGGGCTGGTACCCGCTGTTGCTCGGCGCCGCGTTCACGGTGACCTGGGTGCCGGCGGTCATCGAGTCCGGGAGCGTCGCACGTGTCTGGACCGGTCGGAGTCCGTCCACCGTGCTGCCGCTGCCGCAGAAGTTCGACGTGCCGTCGGCACACGCCACCACGGTCACGCTGACCGCAGACCCGAAGGCCACGCCACTCACCCACGAACCGTTGGCGCCGAACGACACGAGGCCGCCGCCGTTCACCGAGTACGCGAAGTGGTCGATCGATCCGTTCGGGCTCGCCTGGGCGCGCGGGTTGCGGATCCGGATCGCGTAGGTGCCGTCGTCATCGCTGAACTTCTCCACGGCGATGTTGGCGGACGCGGTACCCGGTGCCGCGTACCCCTGGACGGACGCCGCACGGCTCGGCGTGCAGAACAGGCCGTTGTCGGCCAGTGCGACGTACTGGAAGTTCCCGTTCGAGCTCAACGTGTCCGTCGCGCTGCTGCCGTCCCACTTCTTGTCCGAGCCCGTGGTCGTGCAACCGCCGGGGATGTCGACGCCCGGCGGGTAGCGGACGATCGTGAGCGTCCGACCGCTGCCGGCCCAGTCGCTCTCCGTCGCGCTCAGCGAGACCGTCGTCTTCCCCGGGGACTGGTCACGCGTCGCGTTCAGCGTCGGGGCCGCGGGCGTCCCGACGGCCGTGCCCGTGGCCGATGCCGAGTTCCACTGCACGACGGTGCCGTTGCGGTCCGCGTCGTTCCGGGCCGAGATCGTCACCTTGTACTGCGCGGCGCTCTGGGCTCCGGTGAACGAGGTGCTCGTCGCCGTGCCGGTGTGCCGGGTACCGGACAGCCCCGGTCCCTCGATGGTGACGATGTAGTCGTCGACCGCGCTGCCCCGGTTCGGAGCGGGAACGGCCTTCCACGCGACGTCGAGCTGGTTCGGCGTCGACCCGTTCGGTGTGACGGTGATGCCCTTCGGCGGCGCCGGCACGTAGTCGGCGCTGATCGGGGCCGAGCTGCCCGACGGCTTCGAGTCGCCGATCGCGTTCGTGGCGATGACCTGGAAGCGGTACGACGCCTTCGGGTCGAGGCCCGTCAGGGTGCAGACCGTGGCGGTGCCGCAGTTCTTCGCGACGCCGTTCGTGCCGGTGACGCGGTACCCGGTGATCGGCGAGTTGTTGCCCTGCGGGGTCGACCAGGTCAGCGTGGCCTGGCCACCGTCGTAGGACCCGGTCCGGGTGGGCGTGCCGGGGGCGTCGGGGACGTCCTGCACCGAGATCGTCACGTCACCCCAGACGTAGCGGTCCGGGTCGTTCGTGGCGTCGGCGACCTGGTACTGCAGGTGGGCGTCCACCGGCTTGGCGCTGTCGGAGACGCGGACCTGCAGACGGGTGCGGTCGCCGCTCGGGGTCACGGAGACGCCGCTCGGCAGCCCGCCGGACAGACCACGGATGTTCACGACGCGCAACCGCTGTCCGGGGAACGGGTTCGTCGGCTGGTCGTTCGTCAGGACGTCGATGGTGGTCGTCGCACCGCGCTTGGTGATCGACCGGTCGGCGCCGGGTTGCACGAGCGGACGCGTCGAGGCCACGACCCCGACGGTCACGGTGCCGGCACGTCCGGCGTTCGCGTCGTCCTGCACCCCGATGCCGATCGACGCCGTGGTGTTCTTCTTCGCGGTGTCGGCGACCGTGATGGTCAGCTGCTGCTTGGAGATCGTGGCGGTGGTGCCGGCCGCTGGACGGCCGACGACGGAGTAGCGCAGCTCCGGCAGGTCCTTCGGGTACGGGTAGTCGGTGAGCTTCGTCAGGTCGACGGTGCGCGTCTCACCAGGCTGCATCTCGACCGCCGAGCCGGTGAACGCCGGCGGCTGGTTCGACCGCGGCGTCACGGTGACCGGGAGCACGAGCGTCGCGACCCGGCCCTTCCCGCCGTTGGCCGCGGAACCGTCCGTGACCTCGAACGAGATGGACGCGTTGCCGTAGTACAGCTTCGACGAGGTGAACTGCAGGGTCGACGAGTCCACGACCAGGCTCTGGCCGTTCGCGTGCGTCGCCTTCACCGTGCCGCGGTCCGTGATCTTCGCCGTCTGGCCGTTCGCGGTCACGACGTAGTCCTCGAGCGGGATCCGGACCGTCGCCTCGCTCTTCACGGTGACGGCACCGGCCGAGCGGTTGATCTGCGGCAGGGCGTCGTCGAACCCGGGGACGTTGATGAAGCCGTAGGACACGATGTCGGGGTGGTCGACCCGTGCGACCGAGAACGGGATGACCTGCGACTCGTCGGTGAGCCGGACCGTGATCCGTCCGTCGTCGGTGAGCCGTGCGGTGTCGCCGTAGCCGTCGACGATCCCGACCTGCAGGTCGGCAGCGGTGCCCTCGGCGAAGAAGACGTTCTCGAGCACGTCGACCGTCACGCTCTCGCGCCGCAGGATGTCCTGCAGGTCCAGGGTGGTGTCGTCGACCTCGGGCCGGAGGGGCTGCGCGTCCGGGTCGACCGTGACGGTGAGGAACGCGGTGCTCGATCCCCCGCTGGCGTTCGCCACCGTGTAGAGCACGGCGTAGTCGCCCGACTTCGCGGTCTTCGGGGGTGTGACCCGGATCTGCTGCTTCCGCAGGATCTTCGCCGACACGTCGTCGGCGGTGGGCTCGGCCGCCGACACGGTGAGCTGGCCGCCCTCGGGGTCGGAGTCGTTCTGCAGCACCCGCACGGTCACCGACCCGCCGGGGCGGATGGTCACGTGGTCGGCCTCGGCGACGGGGTTCGACGCCTGTTCGGCCCGGGGGGCGATGCCCACGCGGACGGTACCGGTGGCACGTGCGCCGAGGGCGTCGACCACCGTGTAGGTGAACTCGTCGGTGCCGGCCGAGTAGTCCCCCGCCTCGTAGGTCAGCGCGTCGGACGCGACGTCGGTGACGGAGCCCTTGTCCGGGTTCGACCCGACGCCGACGAGCTGCACCGAGTCGCCGTCCGGGTCGATCCCGTTCAGCGGCACCGAGATCCGCACCGACGAACCCGCCACGACCCGGGCGGTCACGGTCTGCGGGACCGGCGGGTTGTTCGTCGCGGCGTCCCGTTCGCGCACCGAGATCGAGACGGCGGCGTCGGCGTACTGGCCGTCCGGACCGGCGACCCGGTAGACGGCGGTGTAGTTGCCGGGGGTCTTCGGCGCGAGGTAGCGCAGGTGGTCGCCCGAGGCGAACAGCAGACCGCCGTCGCCGGGCACGTTCTGCACGAGCTCGGGCTCGAGGGTCAGGGGCTCGCCCTCGGGCTGGGTGTCGTTGTCGAGCACGTCGATGTTCGCGACGTCGCCGACCCGGACGGTCGCGCTGTCGGGCTGGGCGACGGGCGGCTGGATCCGGTCGGGCTTGGGGATCTCGACGACGGTGATCGTGCCGGTGGACGACGCCAGGCCGTTCGTCTCGGTGTAGCCGAACGACACCGGCCCGTCGAGCGGTGCGGTCAGCGTGACGCGCACGGTGTGCTGGTCGAGGATGCTCGCCTGGACCCCGCTGCCCCGCACCGGTCCGTCGAGGGCGGTGACGAGCAGCACCCCGCCCGCCGGGTCGATGTCGGTCGCGGTGACGTCGGTGTCCTTGCTCGACAGCGTGTTGACGAAGACCGTCTTCGGGGTCGTGATGGGCGCGGTCGAGGCGTCCGGCGGCGCGAGGATCGTGACCCGGACGATGCCGCTCGACGTCTTCACACCGTCGGTCACGGTGTACTCGAGCTGGTGGTCGCCGGCACTCGCCCCCTGCACCCGGAACGTGCCCGCGTCGTAGCTCGGGGTGACCGTCAGCCCCGCCGACGACGACACACTCGTGAGGGTCACGGTGCCGTTGCCGCCGCGGACGTGGTCGAGCGGCTCCACCGTGAAGGCCTTGCCGGCGTAGCCCTGCACCGGGAACGGGTCGGCACGCAGCGGCACACTCCCCTGCTTCGCCACGCGCTCGGTCACCGAGCCACGGCCGTCGGCGCGTCCGTCGCTCACGACGAGCTGCACGGCACGGTCACCCGTCCGGCCGCTGTCCGCACGGAAGTCGAGCAGCCCGTCCGGGGTGGTCGACACCCGGTCGCCGTCCGAGGCGGTCGCGGACTTCAGGTACACCGGGTCGCCGTCGGGGTCGACCCAGTCGCCGAGCACGCTGCTGACGACGTGTCCGTTCTGCACCACGTCCGCCGAGGTGTCGCGCACCTGCCGCGGGGCCTCGTTCTGCGACTCCGGCCGCACCGTGACGCGGACGGTCGCGGTGTCGGATCCGCCGTTGCCGTCGGTGATCGTGTACGGGAAGGTCACGGTGCCGGTTGCGCGCGACGACAGCGTGACCTGCAGCCGTTGGCCGTCGGCGACGATGGCGACGCGGCCGGCGGACTCCGAGATGGACCCGACCTCGCTCACGATGATCGGGTCACCGTTCGGGTCGTAGTCGTTGAGCAGGACCGGGAGGCTCGTGGTGCGTCCCGGACGAGCGCCCAGGTCGTCGTCCACCGCCACCGGCGGCTTCTGGTCCTTGTCGACCTCGGGGTCGTCGTCGGAGACCTGCTCCTGCTGCTGCTCGTCGTCCTGCTTGATGAGGTCGGCCCAGTTGTCGATGAGCTGGCCGCTGCGGTCGATCGCCCAGGAACGACCGCTCGACGGGTCGTTGGCGACGACGGTCTGCCCGTTGTGCAGGATCTGCATCGTGCTGGTCCCGCCGGTGCTCGCGAGCCGCTGGAGGGCGTTGCCGTCGCAGGTGTCGATCGCCTGGCCACCGGCCCACGCCGCGTAGGTGCAGGACCCGTCGACGTAGGGGCGCGCCGCGCGCCCGGACACCTGGAGCGCGGTGGCGTCGACGGACCCCGAGGCGCTGACCCGGACGAGTCCGGCGGTGCCCGCGACGGTGACGTCGGACGAGGTGTCCGACGATCGCTGGAGCGCGGGTGACGCGCCGACGCGGTCGCCGAGCTCCACGGTGCGGCCGTCGATCGACAGGGCGCCGCTGGTGCGGTCGAGCACGGCCAGGTGGCCGTCGAAGGTCGCGACCTGGAAGTCGTCGGTGCGGTCCATGTCGACCTTCCACCGTTGGTCGACGGACAACGTCGACCCGACGTCGACGAGCGATGCCGTGCCGGTCTTCGCCGAGTACACCGCGACGTGTCCGTCCGAGGCGTCGAAGACGGTGTCCGCACCGAGCGTCAGGTCGGCCTTGGTCGAGGCATCGAACTCGGCGAGGTCGGCCGCGGGCGTCGCCCACAGCTCGCCGGTGTCCTGGTTGCCGATCACCGCGGTGTCCCCCGCGAAGAAGACCTGGGGTGTCCCCGCGGGCAGGGTCACGGCGTCGCCGACGGTGGCGTCGGCGACGTCGACCTTGGCCACGGTCCCCTTGGTCTGGTCGACGCTGTAGACCATGGACCCGCGCTGCAGCACGGCCAGGTCGTCGCTCGCGGTCTCGACGGCGGTGTTCAGCTGGAGGACCCCGGTGTTGGCCCGGCCGACCGCTCCGTACTCGGCGGAGGGCACCCAGACGGTGCCGTCCCCGAGGTCGACTCGTTGCGTGTGGTACCCGGTCGAGACGATCGCGGTCGTCGCGACGACCGCGGCGACCAGGACGGAGACCCCGGTGGTGACGGCTGCGGATCGGTGCTTCGCGACGAGCGCGCGGATCACCCGGTGCTCCCGACGGTCGCGCACTTCTGCGCGCTCGCTGCACCGGTCTTGCCGTCGCGGTTGACTGCGACCGCGATGCACTCCTCGTCGCCGCGCTGCCCGGAGACCACGAACGTGGTGCCGGTCTGCTGGCTGGAGGCGCCGTTCGACGAGATGACGTAGGTGTCGCCGCTCTTGAGACCCGGGTCCGCCCACGAGAACGACACCGACTGCGCCGACGGCTGTGCGCGGACGTCCGCCACCACGGGGATCGCCCCGGCGCCGAGCCGCCCGACGACGACCACGGTCGCGATGGCGAGGGCGGCGACCACGACGACGGCGAGGGACGTCGCCCAGACGAGTGTCGACCGGGTGCGTCGACGAGCACGTGTGACCGATCCGGTGCGGTGGACGGTGCCGACGCTCTGCGAACCGCCGGCGACGACGCCGCCCTGGACCGCGCGACGGGTGCGGCGACGGGCGCCGACCCGCGACGGCGGCTGGAGCTCCCGGATCATGGTCCGGTCGCCCTCCGGGGTCGGGGTCGCGATTGCCCACGCCTCGACCGCGACGTCGGCCGCGGTCTGCGGGATCCCGAGCTCGGCCTCGACCTGCTGGAACCCGCGCACGAGTTCGAGTACGGCCGTCGGGCGCGACGGCACCTTGCGGGACAGCGCGGTGGCGAGCAGGCGCTCGAGCGACGGTGGGACGTCGGTGCGACCGGTGGGCTTGACGCCGCCCTTGTCGATCCGGCTCATCAGGTCGCTCGCACCGTTCTTGCCGCCCCGGACCTCGAACGGGCTGCGGCCGGCGAGCAGGGAGTACACGGTGGCGGCGAGGGAGTACACCTCGGACTGGATCGTGCCGCGGGACTCGTCGATCAGGACCTCGGGAGCCGACCACGGGATCGACATGCCGATGGGCTCGTCCGGGTCGGTCCCGCCGATGGTGGCCGCGATGCCGAAGTCGGACAGCACGGGGTTGCCGTACGCCGTGAGCAGGATGTTCGACGGTTTGATGTCACGGTGGAGCACGCCTTCGCGGTGCGCGGTCTCGAGGGCGGACCCGATCCGGACACCGATCGAGAGCACCTCGGACACCGGGATCGGCTCCCGCCGGTACCGCTCGCTGAGCGACGAGGAGCACAGCTCCATCACGAGGTACGGACGTCCGTCGGCCGCCACGCTCGCCTGGAACACCGTCAGGATCGACGGGTGGGTGCTGAGCCGCGCCATCAGGTTGGCCTCGGCCTGGAACATCTGCCGGACGCGGTCGTCGACGACCTCGTCGAGCAGCACCTTCACCGCGACCTGACGACGCGGCATGTCCTGCTCGTAGAGGAAGACGTCGGCGAAACCACCGGAACCGAGGACGTGCACGGGGCTGAAGCCGCCGATCACGGGCGGGTTGGACGGCAGGCGACGCGCCATCGACATCTCCTCCCCGGCCGAGCGGCCAACTCTCTCGTCGTGGCACAGTCATTGTACGAAGCGCCGGTGACCGTCGATCCGCACACCGACCACCTGTGGACGGGCGCACTCCCCCAGTTCGGGGGGTCCTGTACCGACGGTCAGTGCCGCGGCAGGGTGTCCTCGAGGTCGCCGTCGTCCGGGGCGGCGTCGACCTGGAGCACCACGACGGTGACGTTGTCGCGACCCCCGGCGACGACTGCGTCGCCGACGAGGCGTTCGGCGAGTCCCTGCGCACCGGCTTCCCGCGCCGCGATGCGGGCGATGCCGGCGTCGCCGAGCTCCTTCGTCAGGCCGTCGGAGCAGACGATGTACCGGTCGCCCGCGCGGAGCGGCAGGGTCCACCAGTCGGGCGCCGGCGGTTCGCCGAAGCCGACCGCGCGGGTGATGACGTTGCTGTCCGGGTGCTGTTCGGCGTCCTCGGCCCGCAACAACCCGGCATCGACCATCTCCTGCACCACGGAGTGGTCCACGGTGACACGGCGCAGCACGCCGTCCTCGATCCGGTAGGTCCGGGAGTCGCCGACGTTGAAGACGAGGGCCGCCGGCTGCCCGAGTGACGCGACCAACGCGATGCCGGTCACGGTCGTGCCCGCTCCGATCGCGTTGCCGCCGGCTGCGCGCTCGATGTCAGCCGTGGCGAGCAGCAGCGCCCGCTGGATGCCCTGCCGCGTGGTGAAGGGCTCCTGCGTCACCTGCTCGAGTCGACGCACGACGGCGTCGCTCGCGCGGTCGCCGGCGAGGTGTCCGCCCATGCCGTCGGCGACGACGAAGAACGGCGCCCCGACGATGTAGCTGTCCTCGTTGTGGTCACGGCGACGACCGACGTCGGTCGCGGCTCCCCACGAGAGCGTCAGGGTGGCGCCGTCGGCACCGGGGACGTCGATGGCGTGCGCAGTCGCTGCTCGGCCGAGTTCGGTCACGTTTCAGGATCGCTCTCTGGGGGTTCGGGGCGTGCCGTGTGCTGTCTGGTCGGTGGGCCACGGGGGAACCGGTGGGAACCCGTCCGCCGTCGGTGCGACCCGGAGGTACGGCGAGAGGACCTCGATGGCGTTGCCGTCACCAACCTCGACTACCGTACCCGTCAGCGCGACGATCGACGCACC
Source organism: Curtobacterium sp. PhB78 (assembly GCF_003751685.1). Classification (NCBI taxonomy): domain Bacteria; kingdom Bacillati; phylum Actinomycetota; class Actinomycetes; order Micrococcales; family Microbacteriaceae; genus Curtobacterium; species Curtobacterium sp. PhB78. Next base: position 92,231 of record NZ_RKIA01000006.1, on the reverse strand, counting down.
CGATGCCATGCGGTACACCGGCGCGCCGGCCGGTCGGACGACGGTTCCGTTCGTGGACCGCAGGTCCTGCACCACGACGGCTTCGCCCTCGGCGTGGATGCGGACGTGCGAGGACGACACCTGCCCGTTGGCGGACCGCACCGTCACGAGTTCCGGTTCGGGGCCGCTGGTGATCCGCGGCAGCGACGGACGCCGTCCGATGACGACCGGGTGGTCCAGGCGGAAGGTGCGGTCGCCGATGCGGATCGACGGCACACGCGCCGCGGGCGCGGCAGGGACGGACGGGAGGCCCGTGGCGGCTCCGGCGGGCACGCTCGGTCCGGCGGCGCTCCGGACACGGGCGCGGACGACCGTGTCCTCTGGGTCGGCTCCGTCGTCGGCTCCGTCGTCGGCACGGTCGCCGACCGGTCCGGACGGCTCCGTGCGCGGCCGGATGACGGTGTCACCGAGCACGTCGTCGAATCGATCGCCGTCACCGGCACCGCGGGGTCGCCGGATGACGGTGTCCTCGATGTCGTCGTCGCGCAACCGGAGCCCTTCGGATGTGGTGTCCTCCACCGTAGACGATCCGGTCGACCCGTCGCACCGCACCGACGGCCGCCCGCGCCGGTCACGATCGGTGCCGGTCACGACGGGGTCCGGCCCACGTCGGCGCACTGCCGGCCAGGACCGACCGCAGGACCAGCCCGGCGAGCGGGTCGTCGGCACGGGTCTCGAGGGCGTAACGCGCCCGTGTCTCGGCGCGGGCCGACGACCCGAGCGCCCACGCGCACCAGGCCCCGAGTGCGAGCGCACCGGCGGCTCCGGCCGTACAGTCCACTTGACCACCCTCGGCGCGCCAGACCCGCCAGGCCTCGGCACACCGGTCGCCGGCCGTGCGCAGCCGAGCACGGTCCGGTTCCGGTCCGAGGCCGTGCAACGCCGGCGGCGTCGGGTCGTCGAACGGGTCGAACCCCCGGATGGCCCGCGGATCCGGCTGGTCTCGGGCGGCGAGGAACGGGATGAGCGCCATGCGGGTCGACAGCGCACCGCAGGCGGTGACGATCGCGATCGCGCCGACGCGGGAGCCAGCGCCGACGCCGGACGTGACCAGCGCTGCGGCCGCTGCCGGGAGGGTGACCGCCGCCGCGATCTCGCGAGGGAACCGGACTGCGGTGTGGTCGGGGGTGTGTGCCGTCAAGGGGATCATGCACGCCATCGAAGCGTGATCCGGGCCTCCAGTCAGGCACGAACCGACCACCTGTGGACAGCAGCGCCCCGGCCCGACCTGTGGAGGACGGACCGGGGCGATGGTCAGACGGTGACGGGCTCCAGGCTCTCGGCGACCAGGTCCCAGCCGGAGTCGCTGCGTTCGACCACGACGCCGTTCGCGGCGGCCCAGTCGACCAGGTCGTCCATGGTCGCGACGACCGCTCCGGTGCGCGCGAGCAGCGCGACGAGTCGGCCCTTCGCCGTCTTGTTCCAGTGGTTCAACGCCCGCCGCCGACCGGAGCCGTCGATGCTCAAGACGCGCGGGGCGACCGCGTCCGGGACGGGACCGAGCTGGCGGTAGCCCTCGGACCGGAGGTCGAGCACCAGGCCGTCCGCCCGATCGGCCAAGACCCGGGACGAGGCCGCGGGCCAGTGCGACGCCAATCGGATCGTCCCGAGCCGGGAGTCGTGCGACAGGCGGTACGCCGGGATCGGGTCACCAGCACCGATCGGTCCGAACATGGCCGACTGCACGACCACGTGGTCGTGCCACCACGCCCGCGTCGACGCGTCGGCGGTCTGCGCGCCGAGGGGGTCGTAGAGCACCCCCGTGTAGCGCTCGATCGCCGGCATCGTGCCCGACGTGTCGAGTTCGAGGTTGCGGAACCGTTCGGCGATCGACTTCGGGCCGAGCTTCAGAGCCGTCCTGGCCGAGGACTCCTCGGAACTGACAGAGCGGGCCGCGGTGATCACCGCGGCCCGCTCTTCGGCCAGTTCCGGGAACGAGAGTGCACGCAGATCGAGCGTGCGGCTCGTGTCCCCACCCTCCCGCTTCGTCTCCGAAGGCGGGAGGAGGACGGTCAGTCCGGTCAGGACGCCAGCGCGGCCTGCCGCGCGACGATCGTCACCGTGTCGTGCTCCACCGACAGGAAGCCGTCTTCGGCGTCGACCGCGACGGTCGACCCATCGGCCCGCGTGATGCGGACCTGACCCTGCGCGAGGATCGCGAGCATCGGCTCGTGTCCCGCGAGGATGCCGATCTGGCCCTCTGTCGTGCGTGCGACGACCATGGTGGTGTCGCCCGACCAGACCTCACGGTCGGCCGAGACGACGCTCACGTTGAGACCCGCCATGTCAGCGGTTCTCCTTCTGGATCTGTGCCCACTTCTCTTCCACGTCGTTGATGCCACCGACGTTGAAGAACGCCTGCGTCGCAACGTGGTCGAACTCGCCGTCGGCGATGGCGCGGAAGGACTCGATGGTGTCCTTGAGCGGCACCGTGGAGCCCTCGACGCCCGTGAACTTCTTCGCCATGTACGTGTTCTGCGAGAGGAACTGCTGGATACGACGAGCGCGCTCGACCGTGATCTTGTCCTCTTCGGAGAGCTCGTCGACACCGAGGATGGCGATGATCTCCTGCAGTTCCTTGTTCTTCTGGAGGATCTGCTTGACGCGCGTGGCCGTCTCGTAGTGGTCGGCGCCCAGGTACCGCGGGTCCATGATCCGCGACGTCGAGGTCAGCGGGTCGATCGCGGGGTACAGACCCTGCGACGCGATCTCACGCGAGAGCTCGGTGGTCGCGTCGAGGTGCGCGAACGTGGTGGCCGGAGCCGGGTCGGTGTAGTCGTCAGCCGGCACGTAGATCGCCTGCAGCGAGGTGATCGAGTGACCACGCGTCGAGGTGATGCGCTCCTGGAGCACACCCATCTCGTCGGCGAGGTTGGGCTGGTAGCCCACGGCGGACGGCATGCGACCGAGCAGCGTCGAGACCTCGGAGCCGGCCTGCGTGAAGCGGAAGATGTTGTCGATGAAGAGGAGCACGTCCTGCTTCTGGACATCACGGAAGTACTCCGCCATCGTCAGCGCCGACAGGGCCACGCGGAGACGCGTTCCCGGCGGCTCGTCCATCTGGCCGAACACGAGGGCCGTCTTGTCGAAGACCCCCGCCTCTTCCATCTCACCGATGAGGTCGTTGCCCTCACGGGTGCGCTCACCGACACCGGCGAACACCGACACACCGCCGTGGTCCTGCGCAACGCGCTGGATCATCTCCTGGATGAGGACCGTCTTGCCGACGCCCGCACCACCGAAGAGGCCGATCTTGCCACCCTGCACGTACGGGGTGAGGAGGTCGATGGACTTGATGCCGGTCTCGAACATCGAGGTCTTCGACTCGAGCTGGTCGAAGGCCGGGGCCTTGCGGTGGATCGGCCAGCGCTCGGTGATCTCGAGCTTCTCGTCCGTGTTGAGCACGTTCCCGAGGACGTCGAAGACCTTGCCCTTGGTGACGTCGCCGACGGGGACCGAGATCGGAGCGCCCGAGTCACGGACCTCCTGGCCACGGACCAGGCCGTCGGTCGGCTTCAGGGAGATGGCACGGACCAGGTCGTCGCCCAGGTGCTGGGCGACCTCGAGGCCGATCTCCTGCGACGAGTCACCGATGGTGATGGTCGTGAACAGGAGGTTGTACATCTCCGGGATTGCGTCGTGGGGGAACTCGATGTCGACGACGGGACCCGTGACACGGGCGATCCGGCCGACACCGGGCGCCGACGACGTCTCGACCGCGGTGGTTGCGGTGTCGGTCATGGCTGGTGCCTTCCTGAGGGTGGGTATCTGTCCGCGAACGACGCGGACTACTTCTTCTTCGACGAGAGGGCGTCGGCGCCGCCGACGATCTCGGAGATCTGCTGCGTGATCTCCGCCTGACGCGCGTTGTTCGCGAGTCGGGTGAAGTCACGGATCAGCGAGTCCGCGTTGTCGCTGGCCGCCTTCATCGCCTTCTGACGGGCGGCGTGCTCGGAAGCAGCCGACTGCAGCATGGCGTTGAAGATGCGGCTCTCGATGTAGACCGGGAGCAGCGAGTCGAGCACCGCATCGGCGTCCGGCTCGAACTCGTAGAGCGGCAGGGGCTCGTTGCCCTCGGGCTCCTCGACCCCTTCGACGACCTCGAGGGGCAGCAGGCGAACGACCTGCGGCTCCTGCGTCGCCATGCTGAGGAACCGGTTGAACACGATGTGGATCTCGTCCACGCCGCCCTCTGCGGTGTCCTGGAGGAACTTCGACACGACGGCGTCGCCGATCTCCTTGGCCGTCGAGAACTCGGGCTGGTCGGTGTTGCCGACCCACTGCTGCTCCGACGCACGCTCACGGAACGCGAAGTACCCGACGGACTTGCGGCCGACCAGGTAGTAGACGACGTCCTTGCCCTCGCTGCGGAGCAGGGAGGCGAGCTCCTCGCCCTGCTTGAGGACGTTCGTGCTGAACGCGCCGTTCAGGCCGCGATCCGAGGTGAAGAGCACCACGGCCGCACGGGTCGAGGACTCCGGCTCGGTGGTCAGCACGTGGTCGACGTTCGAGAACGTCGCCACGGCCGACACCGCACGCGTCACGGCTCGCGAGTACGGGCCGGACGCAGCCATGCGGGCCTGCGCCTTCTGGATCCGCGACGCCGAGATCAGTTCCATCGCGCGAGTGACCTTCTTCGTGGTCTTCGCGGACTTGATTCGCTGTCGGTAGACCCGGACCTGCGCTGCCATCTAGCGACGACCCTTGACGATCTGCTCCTGGTCGACGTCCTCGGCGTCTGCCGCATCGAACTGCTCGGAGCCGAGGGTCTTGCCGTCGCTCGTCTGGAAGCTCTTCGAGAACTCGTCGATCTGCTTCGACATCTCGGCGACGGTCTCGTCGCTGAGCTGGTTCGTCTCGCGCAGGGTCGTGAGGACCTCGGAGTTGCGACGCAGGTGGTCGAGCAGTTCGGACTCGAAGCGCAGCACGTCCGGCACCGGGACGGTGTCGAGCTTGCCGTTGGTGCCGGCCCAGATCGAGACGACCTGCTCCTCGACCGGGTACGGCGAGTACTGCGGCTGCTTGAGGAGCTCGGTCAGGCGGGCGCCACGGTCCAGCTGACGACGCGACGCCTGGTCGAGGTCGGACGCGAACATCGCGAACGCCTCGAGGGAGCGGTACTGCGCCAGCTCGAGCTTCAGCGTGCCGGAGACCTTCTTGATCGACTTCACCTGGGCGTCACCACCGACGCGGGACACCGAGATGCCCACGTCGACGGCCGGACGCTGGTTCGCGTTGAAGAGGTCCGACTGCAGGAAGATCTGGCCGTCGGTGATGGAGATGACGTTGGTCGGGATGTACGCCGAGACGTCGTTCGCCTTGGTCTCGATGATCGGGAGACCCGTCATCGAACCGGCGCCGAGCTCGTCGGACAGCTTCGCGCAACGCTCCAGCAGACGGGAGTGCAGGTAGAAGACGTCACCCGGGTACGCCTCGCGCCCCGGCGGACGACGCAGGAGGAGCGACACGGCGCGGTAGGCCTCGGCCTGCTTCGACAGGTCGTCGAAGATGATGAGGACGTGCTTGCCGGAGTACATCCAGTGCTGGCCGATGGCCGAGCCGGTGTACGGGGCGAGGTACTTGAAGCCGGCCGGGTCGGACGCCGGGGCGGCGACGATGGTGGTGTACTCCATCGCGCCGGCGTCCTCGAGCGCACCCTTGACGGAGGCGATCGTGGAACCCTTCTGACCGATGGCGACGTAGATGCAGCGGACCTGCTTGTCCTCGTCGCCGGACTCCCAGTTGGCCTTCTGGTTGATGATCGTGTCGATCGCGATGGCCGTCTTGCCGGTCTGGCGGTCGCCGATGATCAGCTGACGCTGACCGCGGCCGACGGGGATCATCGCGTCGATGGCCTTGATGCCGGTCTGCAGCGGCTGGTGGACCGACTTGCGGGCCATGACGCCGGGAGCCTGGAGCTCGAGGGCGCGACGGCCCTCTGCAGCGATCTCGCCGAGACCGTCGATCGGGGCGCCGAGCGGGTCGACGACACGGCCGAGGAAGGCGTCGCCGACGGGGGCGGAGAGGACCTCACCCGTGCGGGTGACCTCCATGCCCTCTTCGATGCCGGCGAACTCGCCGAGCACGATGGCGCCGATCGAGTCTTCATCGAGGTTCTGCGCGAGGCCGAGCGTGCCGTCCGCGAAGCGGATGAGCTCGTTGGCCATGACGCCGGGGAGGCCCTCGACGTGCGCGATGCCGTCGCCGGCGTCGGTGACGTGCCCGACCTCGGCCGTGGAGGCCTTCGTCGGCTCGTAGTTCGAGACGAAGTCCTTCAGGGCATCACGGATCTCATCGGGGCTGATGGTGATGTCTGCCATGGGATTTTCCTTGTGGTTTTCCGGGGCCCTTCGGCTCCGAGAGGGTGACGCTGCCGGACTCGGCAGTTCCCGTTGTGGACTTGGGAGGAGCGGCTTCGACCGTACGCCTAGCCGGCGAGCTGGAGCCGGAGCTCCGAGAGCCGCGTGGACACGGTGCCGTCGATGACGTCGCCGCCGATCTGCACCCGGACCCCGCCGACGACCGTGGGGTCGACGACCTGGTTGATGCTGATGTCCTTGCCGTAGCGCTCGGCCAGCCCGCGTGCAACGCGTGCCGACTGGGCGGTCGTGAGTGCCGTGGCGGTGACCACGGTCGCGACGAGCTTGCCGTCCTGCTCGGCCACGATGCGCGAGGCATCGCGGACGAGTTCACCGATGCGGCGGCCGCGAGGCTGCTGCACGAGCGCGGAGACGATCGTCACGGTCTGCTGCGACGCCTTGGGGCCGAGGAGCCGCTCGACGAGCGCGCCCTTCTGCGCCGCGCTGCCGAGCTTCGTGCCGAGTGCCAGCTCGAGGCCGGCGTCCGAACGGACAGCGGTCTCGAAGGCGAACAGCTCGGACTCGATCGGCGAGTCGGTACCCGCGGTGGCGGCGACGGCGCGGATGCCCGCGTCCTCGATGCCGGCGAGCAGGTCCTGGTGCGAGGACCAGCGCGAGCCGGCCACCGCGGTCAGGACCGCACGAGTCGCGTGCGACTGACCGGCGAAGACGCGGTCGATGAGGACCTTCTTGCCGGCCGGGTCGGCCGTCGGGTCGGACAGCAGCCCGAGCAGCTGCGGCGCACCGGCGATCGCACGCCCGGAGGCGAGGATCTCGGCACCCACGGCCAGGTCGGCGCTCGAACCGAGGTCCGAGAGCACCGCCCTGGTGGACGCGAGTGCTTCTCTGGTAGCGCTGCGCATGCTCAGTGCTCCCCCGTCTTCGTGGCCTGCGAGGCCTCGAGGTCGGCGAGGAAGCGGTCGACGACTGCCGACGACTTGGCGTCGTCCTTGAGCGATTCGCCGATCACACCGGACGCGAGGTCGAGGGCAAGGGTGCCCACCTCGGACCGGAGGGACTGGACGGCGCTCTGACGCTCGGCTTCGATCTGCGCCTGGGCGTTGGCCGTGATGCGTGCTGCATCGGCCGCTGCCTGCTCGCGGACCTCGTTGCCGATCGCCGTGGCGTCGGCGCGGGCCTGCTCACGGATGCGGGACGCCTCGGAGCGGGCGTCGGCGAGCTGCTTGTTGTACTCGTCGAGCGCAGCAGCGGCCTGCTCCTGAGCAGCCTCTGCCTTCTTGATGCCACCCTCGATGGCCTCAGTGCGCTCATCGAGCATCTTCGTGATGCGCGGCGTGACGACACGCCACATCACCAGGAAGATGATGACGAAGGCCACCGCGGACCACACGATGTCGTACACCGGCGGAATGAGGGGGTTGTGCGTCTCCTCCGCCGCGATGATGAGTGCGTTGTGCATCGAGGAACCTTAGTTGGTGAAGATGAAGTACGTGGCGATGCCGATGAAGGCCAGGGCCTCGGTGAAGGCGATACCGATGTACATGAGGGTCGTCAGGCGGCCCTGGAGCTCGGGCTGGCGGGCGACGGACTCGATCGTCTTGCCGACGACGATGCCGACACCGATGGCCGGGCCGATCGCAGCGAGGCCGTAGCCAACCGTCGCGATGTTGCCGTTGATCTCCGCGAGAACGGTCGTTGCGTCCACGTGTTTTCCTTTCGAGGTGCGGGTCCGACGGTTGCCGGTCCCGTAGGGGGTCAGTGAGGAATCAGTGCTCGTCAGCCAGCGCCAGCTGGATGTAGACGGCGGTGAGGAGCATGAAGACGTAGGCCTGCAGCAGCGCGACGAGGATCTCGAAGAAGCTGAACGCGATGCCGAACGCGAGGGTCCCGACACCGAAGGCCTTGAAGCCGAGCGAAGCGTCGAAGAAGAAGAACTGCGTCGCCGAGAAGAACAGGACGAGCAGCAGGTGCCCGACGACCATGTTCATCAGGAGTCGCAGGGTGAGCGTCACCGGACGGAGCACGAAGGTCGAGACGAGCTCGATCGGCGTCACGATGATGTAGAGGAACCACGGCACCCCGGGCGGGAAGAGCGAGTTCCGGAGGAACGTGCCCGGGTGCTTGCGGAGGCCGGCGTAGATGAACGCGACGTAGGCGACGATCGCGAGGATCATCGGCATCGCGATGCGACTGGTGCCGGCGAGGTTCATGCCCGGGATCAGACCGGTCAGGTTCATGAACAGCACGCCGAAGAAGATCGTCGCCAGGAGCGGCAGGAATCGCTTGCCGTCCTTCTCTCCGAGGTTGTCGAAGGTGTTGCGACGAACGACGTCGAACGCGTACTCGATGAACGCCTGACCGCGGTTCGGGACGAGCTTCAGCGCGCGGGTTCCCACGAAGGCGAACACCAGGAGCACGGCGACGGCGAAGAAGCGGATGAGGACGACCCGATCGATCTCGAACGGCGTCCCTGCGAAGAAGATCGCATCCGGGAAGAACTCGTTGATCGACGGACCATGGAACTCGGCGGCCTTGCTGCTCCCCGCCGCAACGGTGTCAACCGCAGCAGAGAGGGACAGGGGAAGAGCGTGGGATAGCAGCGCTGTCTCCTGTGTCGGCGCGCGCACATCATGGCACGCGATGGTGGACGTTGTGGAGGCTTGCCCGCTCCGAGCGAAAGGCTCCGGTGGCGGACTCCGAGAAGCCTATCAGGTGCGAGAGGCTTCCCGGCTTCTCAGTTGCGGGGGGTCGGGTTCTCAGCGTCCGCGGAGCCACCGGACCCGTCACCGGGCAGCTGCACGCCGATCGGGATGCGGGCCTTCGCCACCGCGACAACGTCGATGACCAGGGACCCGACGACCCCCGCGATGATCACGATCGCGAGCACCGGGAAGTCCACCCAGGTACGGTCCTTCAGCGCCACCAGCAGCACGATGAACACGATGAACTTGAGCAGCCAGGTGCCCATCACGATGCCGAAGAAGGCACCCGAGATCATCTGCCCCTTGGACACTCGTAGCGCGACGAGGACACTGACCGCGGTGAGGCCGAGGAACACCACGCTGAGCACGGCTCCGAGCAGGCCGCCGACGAGCCCGGGAGTGTCGGCGACGAGCAGCCCCACGACTCCCCCGACGATCGCCAGGGCGACCGCGAGCACCGCGCCCCACGTGATGATGCGGCGGAACACCGGCCGGACGTGGTCGAGCGCGTTCGGTGCGGTCACGTGATGTCTCCTGGGATCGTGCGGTCGTTGGCGGCCCGGTCGAGCGGGTCGAGGCTGGCGTCCACCACGGCGGCGGAACGGTTGGCGGTCTGGGCGGCGATCTCGGTGCGCTTCCGGCCGAGCGGCGCGAACGTGGCGACGGCGCACACGGTGAAGCCGACCGCGACGAAGGCGACCACCCAGTACCAGTCCACGAACAGGAACAGCATGCACCCGACCGCGACGGTGGCGGTCCACGCGTAGAAGATCAGCACGGCGTGGAAGTGCGAGTGCCCCATGTCGAGCAGGCGGTGGTGCAGGTGCTTGCGGTCGGCCGAGAACGGTGACTTGCCGGCGCTGAGCCGCCGGGTGACCGCCAGGCCGAAGTCCAGGATCGGCACGATCAGGATCGCGAAGGGCAGCAGGATCGGGATGAACGCCGGCAGCAGCGCCTGGCGTGTCTGCACCGCTGCGGGATCGATGTTGCCCGTGACCGACACGGCGCTGGTGGCCATCAGGAAGCCGACGAGCAGCGCTCCGGCGTCGCCCATGAAGAGCTTCGCGGGGTGCCAGTTCAGGATGAGGAACCCGAAGCAGGAGCCGACGAGCACCGCGGTCAGCAGTGACGGCAGGTTGAAGAAGAACTCGGTCTGCACGACCACGCGGTTGATGAAGAACGTGTAGAGGAAGAACACCCCGCCGGCGATGATCGCGACCCCGGCGACCAGGCCGTCGAGTCCGTCGATGAAGTTCACCGCGTTCATCACGAGCACCACCGCCAGCACCGTGAAGATCAGGCTCATGTACGACGAGCCCACGCCCAGGGTGTTGCCGATCGGCAGCGACACGATCGCGACGCCCTGCCAGGCGAGGATGCCCGCAGCGATGATCTGCCCGGCGAGCTTCGTCATCCAGTCGAGGTCCCAGATGTCGTCAGCGACACCCAGCACCACGATGATCGTCGCGCCCCCGAGCACCGCCAGCACGCGCCCGGGTTCGGAGAACACGAGCCGGAAGTAGTCGGTCCCCGCGATCGACGGGAACAGGAACCACGCCGCCAGCAGCGACACGATGACGCCGATGTACATCGCGATCCCGCCGAGGCGCGGAGTCGGCGTGCGGTGCACGTCTCGCTCGCGCACCTGGGGGTACCACTTGTACTTGAGACCGAGCTTCCACACCAGCACGCTGACCAGGAAGCTCACGACCGCGGCGATCGCCCCCGCCAGCAGGTAGTACTTCATCCGACGAGGTCGGCTCCGACGACCCGGATGATCTCGTCGTCGGAGATCACCCCGTGCCGGACGATGCGGAGCTTCCCGCCGTCCGACAGCCCCGTCGCGTCGACGATCGTCGACCCGGTGGAGGCCTCGAAGCCCTCGTGCTCCCCGATCGCGCCGCCGTCCAGGTACACGGCGACGCTGTCGCCGAGCATCCGCTCCGCGGCGTCGACGTCCATCGCCGCCGGATCGCCGGTCGAGTTCGCGGACGAGACCGCGAGCGGACCGACCTCTTGCAGGAGCTCGAGCGCGATCCGCGAGTCCGGCATCCGCAGGGCGACCGTGCCCCGCGTCTCGCCGAGGTCCCAGTCGAGCGACGGCTGCGCGCGCAGGATCACGGTCAGGCCGCCGGGCCAGAACTCGGCGACGAGGTCGCGCACCTGCTGCGGCACGTCGCTCGCGAGCGCATCGAGCGTCGGCGGGCCGGGGATCAACACCGGCGGCGGCGACTGCCGCGTCCGGCCCTTCGCGTCGAGCAGCCGCTGGACGGCGGCCGCGTTGAAGGCGTCCGCGGCGAGGCCGTAGACGGTGTCGGTGGGGACGACGACGAGGTCTCCGCGCCCGAGGGCGGCACGTGCGAGCCGCATCCCGGTCAGGAGCCCGTCGGAGTCGGTGCAGTCGTATCGGGATGCCATGACTCGACGATGATAGTGCGACACAATGGAGGACATCGTGAACGAGACCCCTGCGCCCCACCTCCTGTTCCTCTTCGACATGGACGACGTCCTGGTCCGGTACGACTGGCAGGTGCGGATGGCCGCACTCTCCGAGTTCACCGGACACGAGTTCGAGGAGCTCCGACGCCGCTGGTGGGACTGCGGCCACGAGATGCGTGCCGAGGCCGGTGGCTTCACCGACGGCGACGAGTACCTCGCCGCGTTCGAGCGGGCCATGGAGTGCGACGTTCCCGAGGCCGAGTGGGCGCGCATCCGCGGATCCGCGATGACCGAGCTGCCGGAACGCATCGAGGCCGTCCGGATCGCGAGCGAGCACGGGCGTGTCGGCCTGCTCACCAACAACGGGCCGCTCGCGGGGCGGTGGATCCACCAGTGGGCGCCGTCGCTGCCGGGGCTGTTCGGCGAACACCTGGACACGTCGAGCAACTTCGGCGCCCGCAAGCCCGAGCCCGAGGTCTTCCTCCGCGCGATGGAGCACCACGGCGTGCCCGCCGAACGCACGTTCTTCGCCGACGACATGCCGGAGAACATCGCCGGTGCCCGGAGCGTCGGCATCCACGCGGTCCTGGTCGAGCGCGACACCGACCTGCGCGAGCACGTCCGCGCCTTCGTCGCGCAGCAGCGCGAGGCCTCCCCCGTCGCCTGATCCTTCCCATCACGTTCGCGATGGCAACAAGCAACGGGCGTACCTGGTCGTTCTGAACGGCCAGGTACGCCCGTTTCCGCTCGGTAACGCCAAGCACGCCACACCGACCGGGAGGCCCGGGGTGCGTCCGCCTACCGGGTCGCGGTGGTCGTGCGGTCGCGACCCGTCAGGTCGACGTGCGTCTCCGGGGTCCGGAACCCCCGGCGCGCAAGGACCTCGCGGACGCCGGCGCCCTGCGGCTCGGCGTGCTCGATGACGAGCACCCCGCCGGGCACGAGCAGCCGCCACGCCGTCTCGGCCAGGGCGCGCACGGCGTCGAGGCCGTCCGGTCCGCCGTACAGCGCCATCGCGGGATCGTGGTCGCGGACCTCGGGGTCGATCGGGATTGCGTCGTCCGGCACGTACGGCGGGTTCGACACCACGACGGACACGGTGCCGTCGAGTTCGGGCAGCGCGTCGGCGAGGTCTCCCTCGACGAGTCGCACCGTGCCGCCGTGGGCGTCGGTGTTCCGGCGGGTCCAGGGCAGGGCCTCGGGCGACCGTTCGACGGCGTACACGACGGCGTTCGGCACCTCGGTGTCCATGGCGATGGCGATCGCACCGCTGCCGGAGCCGAGGTCGACCGCGATCGGCGCCGGCACCGCGACGGCTCGGAGCGCGTCGATGCCGAACTGCACGACGCCCTCGGTCTCGGGACGGGGCACGAACACGCCGGGTCCGACCGCCAGGGTCAGTGCCCGGAAGTACGCCTGCCCGGTGATGTGCTGCAGCGGCTCGCGGGTGCTCCGTCGGGCGATCGCGTGCCGGAAGCGCTCGACGTGCTCCGGAGCGATCGCGCCGCCGGTCATCGCGCGGGCCTGCACGGCACCGCGCGAGGTGTCGGTCGCCCACGCGAGCAGCAGCTCGGCGTCGACCTGGGGCGTCGGGACGCCGGACGCGACGAGCGCCGCGGCCGCCTGCTCGAGCAGGCGATCCGCGGCGTACGTGAGGGGCGTGTCGGACACGAGCCGGGCCTCCAGGCGGGGTGAGCGGTTACGCGTCCTGGTCGCCGATGGCGGCCAGACGTGCCTCTTCGTCCGCCTGGATGGCGGACTGGACGACGGGCTCGAGCGCACCGTTCATGACGCGGTCCAGGTCGTACGCCTTGTAGCCGGTGCGGTGGTCCGCGATCCGGTTCTCCGGGAAGTTGTACGTCCGGATGCGCTCCGAACGGTCCATCCCGCGGATCTGCGACTTGCGCGCGTCCGAGGCGATCGCGTCGAGCTCCTCCTGCTGCCGCGCGAGGATGCGTGCACGGAGAACGCGCATGCCGGCCTCACGGTTCTGCAGCTGCGACTTCTCGTTCTGCATCGCCACCGTGATGCCCGTGGGCAGGTGGGTGATGCGGACCGCGGAGTCCGTCGTGTTGACGGACTGACCGCCGGGACCGGAGGACCGGTACACGTCGATCTTCAGGTCGTTCTGGTTGATCGCGACCTCTTCGGGCTCGTCGACCTCGGGGAACACCAGCACGCCGGTCGTCGAGGTGTGGATGCGCCCCTGCGACTCGGTCTGCGGCACGCGCTGCACACGGTGCACGCCGCCCTCGTACTTCAGGTGCGCCCAGACGCCCTGCGACGGGTCGGTCGTGTTCGACTTGATCGCGACCTGGACGTCCTTGTAGCCACCCAGGTCGGACTCGGTGCGCTCGAGGAGCTCGACCTTCCAGCCCTTGGTCTCGGCGTAGTGCGAGTACATGCGCAGGAGGTCGGCCGCGAACAGCGCCGATTCCTCGCCGCCCTCGCCGCCCTTGATCTCCATGATCACGTCGCGCCCGTCGTCGGGGTCGCGCGGGATGAGCAGCCGGCGGAGACGCTCCTGGCGCTCCGCCAACTGCTCCTCGAGCTCCGGGACCTCGTCCGCGAATGCCGAGTCCTCACGCGCGAGCTCCTGGGCGGCGGCGAGGTCGTCCCCCGCCGCCTGCCAGGACTCGTACGCGGACTTGATCTGGTTGAGCTCGGCGTAGCGCCGGTTCACCTTCTTCGCCCGGGCCGCATCGGCGTGGAGCGCGGGGTCCGACAGCTGCTGCGTCAGGTCCTCGTGTTCCGCCAGCAGCCCTGCCACCGACTCGAACACGCGTTACTCCTGGTGACCGTTGTGGTGAGCGCCGCCGGTCGTCGGGACCGACTTCTGCACCTGCACCAGGAACTCGACGTTCGACTGCGTCTCCTTGAGGTTCCGCAGCACGATCTCGAGGGCCTGCTGCGGGTCGAGCCCGGCGAGGGCTCGGCGCAGACGCCAGGTGATCTTGACCTCGTCAGCGGAGAGCAGCTGCTCCTCGCGACGGGTACCGGAGGCGTTGACGTCGACGGCCGGGAAGATCCGCTTGTCCGCCAGGTGACGGTTCAGGCGGAGCTCCATGTTGCCGGTGCCCTTGAACTCCTCGAAGATGACCTCGTCCATCTTGGAACCGGTCTCGACGAGCGCGGTGGCGAGGATGGTCAGCGAGCCGCCGTCCTCGATGTTGCGCGCCGCACCGAAGAAGCGCTTCGGCGGGTAGAGCGCCGCCGAGTCGACGCCACCGGAGAGCACGCGGCCCGACGCCGGGGTCGACAGGTTGTAGGCACGACCCAGACGGGTGATCGAGTCGAGCAGCAGCACGACGTCGTGGCCCAGCTCCACCAGGCGCTTCGCACGTTCGATGGCGAGCTCAGCGACCGTGGTGTGGTCCTCGGCCGGACGGTCGAAGGTCGAGGCGATGACCTCACCCTTCACCGTGCGCTGCATGTCGGTGACCTCTTCGGGCCGCTCGTCGACGAGGACGACCATGAGGTGCGCCTCGGGGTTGTTCTTCGCGACGGCGTTGGCGATGGCCTGCAGCACGACGGTCTTGCCGGCCTTGGGCGGCGAGACGATGAGGCCGCGCTGGCCCTTGCCGATCGGCGACACGAGGTCGATGATGCGGGTGCTCAGCTTGCCCGGCTCCGTCTCGAGACGCAGGCGCTCGTTCGGGTACAGCGGGGTGAGGTCGGAGAAGTCGACACGGGCCGCTGCTTCTTCGGCGGTCTGGCCGTTGACCGAGTCGACGGTCACGAGCGCGTTGTACTTCTGACGGCTCTGCTGCTCGTTGTCACGGGGCTGCTTGATCGAACCGACGACGGCGTCGCCCTTGCGCAGGTGGTACTTCTTCACCTGGCCGAGGGAGACGTAGACGTCGTTCGGTCCGGGCAGGTAGCCGGTGGTGCGGACGAACGCGTAGTTGTCGAGGACGTCGAGGATGCCCGCGATCGGGATCAGGACGTCGTCCTCGGTGACCTCGGGCTCGAAGTCGTCGTTCTGGCCGCCACGGCCGCGCTTGCGGTCACGCTGGCGACGGCTGCGGCCGCCCTCGGTGTCGTCGGCGTTCTGCTGGGCCTGCTGGCCCTGCTTCTGCTGACCGTTCTGCTTCTGCTGGTTCGCCGCCTGCTGCTTCTGCTCGGCGCGGTCGTCCTGCTTCGCGTCGCGCTGCTTGGCGTCGCCCTGCTTCGCGTCGGCCTGCTTGGCGTCGGCCTGCTTCTGCTGGTCGCCGCCGTTCTGCTTCTGCTGGCCGCCCTGCTGGTGCTGCTGGCCGTCCTGCTGCTCGCCGTTCTGCTCGCCGTTCTCGGCGTTCTGCCCACGGCCACGACCGCGACCTCGGCTGCGACGGCCGCGACGCGAACCGCCCTCGCCGTTCTGGTCGTTCTGGTCGTGCTGCTCGCCGGAGTCGGCGGCACCGGACTGGTCCTGCGACTCGCCCTCGGTGCTCTGCTGCTCGGTCCGCGCCTGCTGTTCGGTGCGGGCCGGCTGGTCGGTCTGGGCGGGTGCCGACGTCGGCGTGTGCTGCTCGGCGGACTCGCTCGGCTGCTGGGCCTGCTGGTCGGCACCGCGCTGGCCGCGGCCGCGACGCTGCCCACCGGTCTGCGTCTGGGCGGCTTCCTGGGCGTCCTTCTCGGCACGCACCTGGTCGAGGCCCGCGAGCAGGTCCTCGGTGCCGGTGTGGCCGGCGTTGGTGTGCTCGGCGGCCGAGGTCGGGCCGGCGTTCACGGTGCCACCGGAGGACGCACGGCGCGAACGGCGGGCACGCGACGGCGCGGCCGGCTCGGACTCGACGGCGGGTGCCTCGGGGTAGGCGACCGGTGCCTCGGCGGCGGGCTCCGGCAGCGTCGGCTGCTCGGTCACCGGCGCCGAGGCGGGGTTCGTGGCGGGCGCTGCCGCGGCGGGGACGTCGTCCGTGACGGGGCGCTTGTCCTCGATGGAGGCGATGAGGTCGCCCTTGCGGAGCTTCGAGAGCCCGGTGATGCCGAGCGAGGAGGCGATGCGCTGGAGTTCCGGCAGGCGGAGGGCGCGCAGGTCGCTGGGGATCTCCACCGGGGTGGAGTTGTTGTCGGTCAAGGTCGGTGTTTCCTTTCGAACCGCAGAACGCGGAGAGTTTCCACCGTCCCGGATGCACGGGTATGCATCGACCGCCGTTCAGACGACGGACCGGGATTCGGTGATCAGAAAGAGATGCACACCCGCGCGCCGGACCCTGCGACGTCGCAGGCGCTGTCCTTGAGGACGGGCATACCGTGCGGTTACGCGGGTTCGGCTTCGAGCGCCGAGTGCGCCACCACTGTAGCACCACCGAGATCGACGGCCAGCATGAGCGCGCGCCAGTCGGATTCCCCGTGTCGGGCGACGAGATCCGCGGCCGTGAGCCGTTGTGCCGGGTCGCTGCCGAGCACGAGCAGGCTCGGTCCCGCCCCGGACACGACGGCCGCGAGGCCGTGCTGCCGGAGCAGGCCGATCAGTGCGTCGGTCTCCGGCATCGCGCTCGCCCGGTACGCCTGGTGCAGGCGGTCCTCGGTCGCGGCGAGCAGGAGCTCGGGGCTCTGGATGAGCGCGGCGACGAGCAGCGCGGAACGGGAGACGTTGAACGCGGCGTCGGCGTGCGGGACGTTCTCGGGCTGCAGGGAGCGGGCGAGCTTCGTCGACAGCGTGGACGTCGGCACGAACACGACCGGTGCGACGCCGCGGTGCACCAGGAGGCGCTTGTACGCGGGTCCCTCGGCCGTCATCCACGCGATGGTGAGCCCACCGAAGAGTGCGGGGGCGACGTTGTCCGGGTGCCCCTCCATCTCGGTGGCCAGGCTGAGCAGGGTCGAGGCGTCCAGGTCGACGATGCCCTCGAGCAGCCCGCGGGCCGCCATCAGGCCGGCGACGATCGCGGCCGCCGAGGAACCGAGCCCGCGGCCGTGCGGGATCGCGTTCGTGGCGTGCAGCTCGAGGCCGGGCTGGTCGACGCCGGCGTGCTCGAGGCCGCGGCGGACGGCGCGCACGACCAGGTTCGTGTCGTCGGTGGCGACCTCGCCGGCACCGACGCCCTGCACCGTGACGGTGGCGCCGGCTTCCGGTCGGACCCGGACGACGACCTCGTCGTACAGCGAGAGCGCGAGACCGAGCGAGTCGAACCCCGGGCCGAGGTTCGCGGACGTCGCCGGCACGCGGACGCGCACGGCCCGTCCGGCGGGCAACACGTGGGCCGCCCGCCCGGCGGGCACAGCGTGGACCGCCCGTCCGGCCGGTACAGCACTGTGGGCGGTGACGCCCTCCCCCGGTCCGGACGAGCGGTCGGGGCTCACTGCGCCGCGACCAGTCCGAGCACGT
Organism: Curtobacterium sp. PhB78; assembly: GCF_003751685.1. Taxonomy (NCBI): domain Bacteria; kingdom Bacillati; phylum Actinomycetota; class Actinomycetes; order Micrococcales; family Microbacteriaceae; genus Curtobacterium; species Curtobacterium sp. PhB78. Next base: position 74,421 of record NZ_RKIA01000006.1, on the reverse strand, counting down.
CCGCGATCGACTTGGTGTCGACCGGCACGCTCGTCGGGGTGACCTCGCTGCCGTCCTCGGTGCGCAGGGCCCACTGCGGGTCCTTCAGGCCGTGGCCGGTGACGGTGATGACGACCTTCGCGCCCTTCGGCACGACGCCGGCGTCGGCGCGCTCGAGCAGCCCGGCGACACCGATGGCGGACGCGGGCTCGACGAAGACGCCGACCTCGGCCGACAGGATGTGGTGCGCGGCGAGGATCGCCTCGTCCGAGATCGCGCCGAAGTAGCCGTCGGTCTCGTCGCGGGCCTCGAGGGCGAACTGCCACGAGGCCGGGTTGCCGATGCGGATCGCGGAGGCGATGGTGTCGGGGTTCTTGACGACCTCGCCACGGACGATCGGTGCGGAACCGGCGGCCTGGAACCCGAACATGCGCGGGAGCTTCGTCGTGCGACCGGCGGCGACGTCTTCACGGTAGCCGCGGGAGTACGCGGTGTAGTTGCCCGCGTTGCCGACCGGCAGGAAGTGGAAGTCCGGGGCGTCGCCGAGGACGTCGACGACCTCGAACGCAGCGGTCTTCTGGCCCTCGATGCGGTCGTTGTTGACCGAGTTGACGAGGTGCACCGGGTAGTTCGCCGCCAGGTCGCGGGCGATGTCGAGGCAGTCGTCGAAGTTGCCCTGGACCTGCAGCAGCTGGGCGTCGTGGGCGACGGCCTGGCTGAGCTTGCCCATCGCGATCTTGCCCTCGGGCACGAGCACCGCGGCGGTGATGCCGGCGTGCGTGGCGTACGCGGCGGCCGAGGCACTGGTGTTGCCGGTCGAGGCGCAGATGACGGCCTTCGCGCCGTGCTCGACGGCCTTCGAGATCGCCATCGTCATGCCGCGGTCCTTGAAGGACCCGGTCGGGTTCATGCCCTCGAACTTGACGTAGACCTCGGCGCCGGTGCGCTCGGAGAGCCGACGAGCCGGGATGAGGGGCGTGCCGCCCTCGCCGAGCGTGACGATCGGCGTCGCCTCGGTCACGTCGAGTCGGTCGGCGTACTCGCGCAGGACTCCCTGCCACTGGTGGGCCATCAGGCTTCTCTCTCTGTCCGGTGGGTCGGTCTGGTGGTGGTTCGTGGTCGGCCTGGAGGCCCGTGGTGCGTCAGGCGCCGACGAAGCGCAGGACGCTGGTCACGTCCAGGACCACGTCTTCGCCGCGGAGTGTGCGGACGGTGTCCGCCAGGTCGGCTTCGCGCGCCAGGTGCGTCCCGATGACGAGCGCTGCCGTCCCCTCGGAGGCACCCGTGGTGGTCTGCTCGACGGTCTCGACGCTCACGCCGTGCTTCGCGAGCACGCCGGCGACCGTCGACAGCACGCCGGGGGCGTCCGTGACGTGCAGGGTGATCTGGTAGCGCGTGCGGACGGTGCCGATCGGGAAGACGGGCAGGTCCGACTGGGTCGACTCCGCGACACCCGGGCCGCCGATGACGTGCCGACGTGCGGCGGACACCAGGTCGCCGAGGACGGCGGACGCGGTCTCGACACCACCGGCACCGGCGCCGTAGAACATGAGGTCGCCCGCGGCCTCGGCCTCGACGAACACGGCGTTCTTCGCGCCGTGCACGCTCGCCAGGGGGTGCGACTCCGGCACGAGGGCCGGGTAGACGCGGGCGCTGACGCCCTCGCGGCCGTCCTCGTCGGTCAGTCGCTCGGCGGTCGCCAGGATCTTCACGACGTAGCCGGCCTTGCGCGCGGCGCGGACCTGCTCGATGGTGACCGAGGTGATGCCCTCGCGGTGCACGGCAGCGAGCGGCACCGAGGTGTGGAACGCCAGCGAGGCCAGGATCGCGGCCTTCTGCGCGGCGTCGTAGCCCTCGATGTCGGCGGTCGGGTCGGCCTCGGCGTACCCGAGCTCGGTCGCGGTCGCCAGGGCGTCCTCGAACGTGGCGCCCTCGCGGTCCATCAGGTCGAGGATGAAGTTCGTGGTGCCGTTCACGATGCCCATGATCCGCTCGATGCGGTCACCGGCGAGCGAGTCGTGCAGCGGTCGGATGATCGGGATCGCTCCGGCGACGGCGGCCTCGTAGTACAGCTGCGCGCCGACCTGCTCGGCCACCGCGAAGAGCTCCGGACCGTGGGTCGCGAGGAGCGCCTTGTTGCCGGTCACGACGTCCGCGCCGGACTGCAGCGCCTGCAGCACGAGCGTGCGCGCGGGCTCGATGCCGCCGATCAGCTCGACGACGATGTCGGCACCGAGGATGAGCGACTCGGCGTCGGTCGTGTAGAGGTCCTTCGGCAGGTCGACGTCACGCGGGGCGTCGACGTCGCGCACGGCGATCCCGACGAGTTCGAGGCCGGCACCGGCGCGCGAGGCGAGTTCGTCGGCGTGCTCGAGCAGGAGCCGCGCGACCTGGGACCCGACCGAGCCGGCCCCGAGCAGCGCGACGCGGACGTTGCGGTATTCGATCATCTGGAGTTGGTTCCTGTTCGTCGGGTCAGCGACCGGTGCCGGCGTGGGGCACGGGGCGGACCCCGGTGTCGCGGGCGAGGAGGTCGTCGATCGACTCGCCCCGCACGAGGATACGGGTTGTGCCGTCCGCCACGGCGACGACCGGCGGGCGGCCCACGTGGTTGTAGTTGCTCGACAGCGCCCAGCAGTACGCCCCGGTGGCTGCGACGGCGAGCAGGTCCCCACGCTGGACGTCTCCCGGCAGGTACTCGTCGCCCACCACGATGTCCCCGCTCTCGCAGTGCTTCCCGACGACGCGGGTGAGGACGGCCGGCGCCTCGGACGTCCGGGCGAGGCGAGCGGTGTAGTCGGCGCCGTACAGGGCAGGACGGGCGTTGTCGCTCATGCCGCCGTCGACGGACACGTAGGTGCGGGTGGCGTGGCCGGTCTCCGCGTCGCCGGTCTCGAGCGTGACGGGCTTGATCGTGCCGACGCGGTAGAGCGTGATGCCCGCCGGCCCGACGATGTAGCGACCGGGCTCGACCGCGACCTCGGGCACCGGGATGTCCCGCTCGGCGCAGGCCTCGGCGATGATCGCGGCGAGGGCGTCGGCGACGTCCTCGGGAGCGAAGGCGGAGTCGGCCTCGGTGTAGTCGATGCCCCAGCCGCCGCCGAGGTTCAGCTCGGGCACCGGGCCCGACTCGACGAGGGTGGCGTGCACGTCCATCAGGCGTCGAGCGGCCTCGCGGAACCCGGACTCGTCGAAGATCTGCGACCCGATGTGCGAGTGCAGCCCGACGAACACGAGCGACGACTCGGCGCGCACCGCCTCGGCCGCGGCGACGGCCTCGGTGAGCGGGATGCCGAACTTCTGGTCCTCGCGCGCGGTCGCCAGGTACTCGTGGGTGGACGCGTGGACGCCGCTGTTGATGCGGATCCGGACGCGCTGCACGATCCCGGCGTCGGCAGCGGCACGGGCGACGCGCTGGACCTCCTCGTGGCTGTCGAGCACGATCGTGCCCACGCCGACCTCGACGGCGCGGGCGATCTCGGCGTCGGACTTGTCGTTGCCGTGGAAGCCGAGCATCGCCGGGTCGATCCCGGCGGCCAGGGCGACCGCGAGCTCCCCGCCGGTGCAGACGTCCACGCGCAGGTCGGCCTCGGCCATCCACGCCACGACCTGCGTCGTCAGGAACGCCTTGCCGGCGTAGTAGACGTGCGCCCGGGTGCCGATGCCCTCGAACGCCTCGGTGAACGCGTTCCGCACCCGGACCGCACGGGACTGCACGTCACGCTCGTCGACGACGTACAGCGGGGTGCCGTACTGCCGGACGAGGTCCGTCGCGGTGACACCGCCGACCGCCAGGTCGCCATCGTCGGTCCGCGTCGCGGACGCGGGCCAGATCCGGTCCACCAGCTCGGAGGCGTCCGTCGGGAACCGCAGTCGCGGCGGTGCAAGGGGGTTCTCGCTCACGGGACCCGATCCTACCGACGCGGGGCGGGCCTCCCGTCCGTGTGACGCAGCCACGGGATCAGCCGCAGCTGCCGACCGTCTGCAGGCCCTGCTCGTTGAGCGGCAGCGCGTCCGCGGTGACGCGGACCGTCGCGTCGGCCTTCGAGACGTCGAGCGAGCGCACGCGGAGCGCCTCGGGCAGGAACTGCGCCGTGCACACCTGCACCGGCACGTTCGTGACGCCGGGGATCGAGTCCACCTTGAGGCCGAGGTCGGAGTTCGTGATCCGCACGCTCTTCGGGGTGATCGTGATGCCGCGGCCGTCGTCCTGCGCGACCACGTCGCCCTTCGCCGCATAGGTGATGTCGTAGCCGAGCACCGCCGTGGAACCGGACAGCTCGACGCCGCCGTCCACCAGGGACAACCGGTCGAACAGCGGGCTGTACTTCGACAGGTCCTTCACGCTCGACGACGCCAGCGTGACCGTGCCGTCGACGTCGTGCACGTCGCCCTTGCCGTCCACGGGGACGTCCTTCGCGGTGACGTCGGCGGCGAGCGGGATGCCGTCGACGGTGAGCTTCTCGGATGTGATCTCGACCTGGTCGAGGGTGCCGCCGATCAGCTGCGGGATGACGATGCCGTCGGCGTGCGCCTCGACCTGGCCCGTGGTGCCGTCGGGCAGCGACTGCTCGACCTGCTGGGCGATGATGCGGTCGACGACCCCGCGGAGCACGAACTCGGCGATCACGACGAGGGCGGCGAGCACGACGACGACCACGAGCAGGACGACGGGCCAGCGGCGGCGCTTGCGGGGGCGTTCGGTGGCGGCGGACATGCGTCCCACCCTGCCAGGTGGTCCCGTCAGCCTGCCTGGAGGCCCGGGGTGCGTCCGGTGGGCGGGCGCGGCGGGGCGATGGGTTCCTTCCACACCGTGGAACGGACACAGCACCGCGGGATTCCGCGGTGCTGTGTCCGGAACCTGGTTCCGGGGGGGGGATCGGGCGCTCCGCTACATGCGGGACGGAGCGCTCACGCCGAGCAGGCCGAGGCCGTTGCGGACGACCTGGCCGGTGGCGTCGTTCAGCCACAGGCGCGTGCGGTGCAGGTCGGTGACCGGCTCGTCGCCGAGCGGGGTCACGCGGCAGGCGTCGTACCAGCGGTGGTACAGGCCGGCGAGCTGCTCGATGTACCGGGCGATGCGGTGCGGCTCGCGGAGCTCCGCGGCGTGGCGCACCACGCGCGGGTACTCGGCGAGGGCGCCGAGCAGCGCACCCTCGGAGTCGTGCGTCAACAACGAGGCGTCGAACACGGAGCGGTCGACCCCGGCGGCCTCGGCGTTGCGGGCCACGGACTGGGTGCGTGCGTGGGCGTACTGCACGTAGAAGACCGGGTTGTCGTTGGTGCGCTTGACGAGCAGGTCGAGGTCGATGTCGATCGCGGTGTCGCTGGCGAACCGGACGAGCGAGTACCGGCCGGCGTCGACGCCCACCGCGTCGACGAGGTCCTCCATCGTGACGATGGTGCCGTTGCGCTTCGACATGCGCATCGGCTCGCCGTCCTTGAGCAGGTTGACCATCTGCCCGATCAGGATCTCGAGGTTCGTGCCCGGCTCGTCGCCGAACGCGGCGCACATCGCCATCATCCGGCCGACGTAGCCGTGGTGGTCCGCACCGAGCATGATCAGGTTGCGCTCGAAGCCGCGCTCGCGCTTGTCGAGGTAGTACGCCAGGTCGCCGGCGATGTACGCGGGCTCCCCGTCGGACTTGATGACCACGCGGTCGCGGTCGTCGCCGAAGTCGGTCGTGCGGAGCCACTCGGCGCCCTCGGCCTCGTACATCACGCCCGCCGAACGCAGCCGGGCGATGGCGCGCTCGACGGCCTTCGACTCGTGCAGGGCGTTCTCGTGGAAGTAGACGTCGAAGTCCACGCCGAAGTCGTGCAGCGACGACTTGATGTCCGCGAACATGAAGTCGACGCCCTCGCGCCGGAAGAGTTCCTGCGCCTCGTCGCGCGGCAGGTCCTTCACGTCGACCGAGGGGTCGAGTGTCGCGATGACGCGGGCCGCGATCTCGGCGATGTACGCACCGCCGTAGCCGTCCTCCGGCGCGGGCTCACCGAGCGCCGACGCGACGAGCGAGCGGGCGAAGCGGTCGATCTGCGCGCCGTGGTCATTGAAGTAGTACTCGCGGGTGACGAGGCCGCCCTGCGCCTGGAACACGCGGGCCAGGCTGTCGCCGACCGCCGCCCAGCGCACGCCGCCCATGTGGATCGGGCCGGTCGGGTTCGCCGAGACGAACTCCAGGTTGATCCGGACGCCGTCGTACAGGTCGCCGTGCCCGAAGGCGTCACCGCCCTCGACGATCGTGCGGGCGATCTCACCGGCCGCTGCGGCCTCGAGCGTGATGTTGATGAACCCCGGGCCGGCGACCTCGACCGAGGCCACGCCGTCGAGCTCGGTCAGCTCGCCGGCGATCTCCGTCGCGAGCTCGCGCGGGTTCGTGCCGATGCGCTTCGCGAGCTGCATGGCGGCGTTCGAGGCCCAGTCGCCGTGCGCACGGTTCTTCGGACGCTCGAGCACCACGTGGGAGTCCCCGATCGTCACGGTCTCGGACGCGCCTCGTCGCTCGACGATCCCGGTCAGGATCGACAGGTACGCGGCGGAGAGTTCGGCAGGAGTCACGGCGGACGAGTCTACCGGGACACCCAGGTGCACGCCGGACGATGGGCCATCATGTCGGGATGACCACCCGAAGCCGTGCCCGGGCGTGCTCCGTCGCCGTCGTCACCGCCGCAGCAGCACTCGCGTTGTCGGCCTGCTCGGGCGGCGGGGACAGCGACCCTACGCCCAGCCCGACCCCGGTCGGCAAGACGGTGTCGCAGACCTGCGCCGAGCTCCTGCCGACCGAGGCCCTGTCCGTCTACGGGACGACCTTCGCGCTCGACGACTCCTTCACGCCGGCGAAGGGCTCCCCCGCCGCCACGATCGCGAAGCAGCGGGGCCGCGTCTGCCAGTTCGTCGCCACCGACGACGACACCGAGACGATCACCCTGGCCGTCGCCGACCTGCCTGAGAAGTCGCTCACGAACCTGAAGGACGCGCTGTACGACCGGGGCGGATCGGTCCCCACCTACCGCGTCGAGGGCTACTTCGCGCTGAACGACGGCATCGGCCGCGCGGACGCCTTCGCCGACCCGTACTGGATCACCACGCAGTCGACGCTGTTCACGGAGCCCGGCGGCGCACAGCCCGTCGTCGACGCGGTGCGCGCCGCGCTGCAGCCGTCGGCGTCGGCGACACCCGCGGGCTGACGCGACCGCGCACGGTGCCGGGTCCGCCATCCGGTGCGAGGTTGCACACGTGGTGCGCGCTTGCAGCGCCGCACGGAGCGCGCAAGCCCGCACGGGCCCGCGACGCACGCACGGTGCGGACGGGAGGCCCGTGGCGGCCCCGCACCGCGCCTCCCGTCCGCCCTGCAGTCGCGTCTCGTGCACGACACGCGCTGTCCGGGAGGGCACGCCGGACCTGCTACGGTTGTTCCACCCCTTGGCCCCCATAGCTCAGGGGATAGAGCACTGCCCTCCGGAGGCAGGGGCGGAGGTTCGAATCCTCCTGGGGGCACTGTGACATTCCCGCGCAAGCAGTTGTCCTCGCTGCGCTCGGTCGGCTGGGCGCGACATCGCCTGCGGCGACCTTCCCCCGTTGAGACTCTCCGGGATGGGTTGCGCATCTCGTGGCCGATGTCGACGTTCGCGCGGATGATGAGCAGGAATGGTCGGGTCGGGGGAAGCGACTCGACAGTTTCTGCTCACGAAGCGCCCGCGCGCCCCGCGCTACCCCGTGTTTCCGAGCGCGACACCTCGGTCCCCTAGGATCACGGGCCGGTCGTCCTGCACGCGACCGGGAAGAGGGAAGCGATGACCACCGGCACCGGGAACGCGCAGCTCGAACTCGCACGCGGCGGGCACGCCCCCGCACCACGGACCCTGTTCGACGTCCTCGCGGCGACCGCGGCCATCCACCCGACCGCCACCGCGCTCGAGGACCCCGCGGGCACCGTCGACTACGCCGCCCTGCTCGACCTGGTGCGCGCGCAGGCCGACGACCTCGCCCGTCGCGGCGTCCGCCGGGGTGACCGGGTCGGGGTGCGGATCCCCTCCGGCGGGCGTGACCTGTACCTGTCGATCCTGGCGGTCCTCGCCGCCGGAGCCGCGTACGTGCCCGTCGACGCCGACGATCCCGAGGAACGCGCGACCCTCGTGTTCGGCGAGGCCGGCGTCGTCGGCGTCATCGGGGCCGGCGGCGTCCTGCGCGACCGCGACGGCGGCGAGCGGCCCGTGACGGACCCCGCGGCGAGCGCCGATCTCCCCCACCTGGACGACGACGCGTGGATCATCTTCACCTCGGGGTCGACGGGGGTGCCGAAGGGCGTGGCGGTCACCCACCGCAGTGCTGCGGCGTTCGTGGACGCCGAGGCGCGGATGTTCCTGCAGGCGGCGCCGATCGGACCCGGTGACCGGGTGCTGGCGGGGCTGAGTGTCGCGTTCGATGCGTCGTGCGAGGAGATGTGGCTGGCGTGGGGGCACGGTGCCGCGCTGGTGCCGGCGCCGCGGTCGTTGGTGCGGACGGGGGTGGACCTCGGGCCCTGGTTGATCGCGCACACGATCACGGTGGTGTCGACGGTGCCGACGCTCGCGGCACTGTGGCCGGACGACGCGTTGGAGCAGGTGCGGCTGGTCATCTTCGGTGGTGAGGCGTGCCCGCCGGAGCTGGCGGCGCGCATCGCGAGCCGGGACCGTGAGGTGTGGAACACGTACGGTCCGACGGAGGCGACGGTGGTGGCGTGCGGGTCGCTGCTCGACGGGAGCCAGCCGATCCGGATCGGGCTGCCGCTGGACGGGTGGGACCTGGCGGTCGTGGACGGTGCCGGGCAGCGGGTGGAGCCGGGCGGGGTCGGTGAGCTCGTGATCGGTGGTGTCGGGTTGGGGCGGTACCTGGACCCGGCGAAGGACGCGGAGAAGTACGCGCCGTTCCCGGAGCTCGGGTGGGAGCGGGCGTACCGGAGTGGTGACCTGGTGCGCTACGACCCCGAGGGGCTCGTGTTCCAGGGGCGTGCGGACGACCAGGTGAAGCTCGGTGGTCGGCGCATCGAGCTCGGGGAGATCGACGCGGCGCTGCAGGCGCTCGACGACGTGGCCGGTGGTGCGGCCGTGGTGCAGCGGACCCCGGCGGGCAACCAGGTGCTGGTGGGGTACGTGGCACCGGTGGCGGGTGCCACGGTGGACGTCGCGGCTGCGAACGCCCGGTTGCGGCGGGAGCTGCCCGCTGCGCTCGTCCCGCTCGTCGCCGTGGTGGACTCGTTGCCGACGCGGACGTCGGGCAAGGTCGACCGTGCGGCGCTGCCGTGGCCGTTGCCCGGGGCGACGGACGCCGCGATGCTGCCGGACACGGTGGCGTGGATCGCGGAGCGCTGGGCGGCGATCCTCGGGGTGCCGGTGTCGAGCGTCGACGACGACTTCTTCGCGCACGGTGGCGGGTCGCTGACGGCGGCGCAGCTGGTGTCCGCGATCCGCGAGCGGTTCCCGACGACGACCGTCGCCGACGTCTACGACCACCCGCGCATCGGCGCGCTGGCGGCCGTGTTGGACGAGTCCGGTCCGGTGGCGGCCGCATCACGCGACGTGACGCCGGTCCCGCCGACGACGGGCCTCGCGATGACGCTGCTGGGCTTGCCGGTGCAGGTGCTGCGCGGGTTGCGGGTCCTGACGTGGACGGCGCTGGTCGCGGCGGTGCTGCACGCGACGACGCTGCCGTTCCTGCCGGTGCTCCCCTGGCCGGCGCTCGTGGTCGCGCTGCTGGTGTTCGTGACGCCGATCGGCAAGATGGCGCTCACGGTCGTGCTGGCCCGGCTGCTGCTCGTCGGGGTCCGGCCGGGCGACCACCCGCGGGGCGGTTCGGTGCACCTGCGGGTCTGGCTGGCGGAGCGGATCGCCGAGGCGGTCGACGGTCCCTCGACCGCCGGGGCACCGTGGATCAGCTACTACGCCCGTGCGCTCGGGGCGCGGATCGGCACGGACGTCGACCTGCACACGCTCCCGCCGGTGACCGGGATGCTCACGATCGGCAAGCGTGCGTCGATCGAGCCCGAGGTGGACCTCGCGGGGCACTGGGTGGACGGTGACGTGTTCCGGCTCGGCCGGGTCCGTGTCGACGACGACGCCGTCGTGCACAGCCGCACCACGCTGCTGCCCGGTGCGCACGTGGGCGCGGGTGCCGAGGTCGAGGCCGGCTCGGCCGTCGCCGGCCGGGTGCCCGCCGGTCAGCGCTGGGCGGGTTCCCCCGCCGAACGCGTCGGGTCGGCCAGGCACGGCCGGGAGGCCCGTCCCCCGTCGCGTCGACGCTGGCTGCTGGCGTACGGGGCCGGCTCCGTGGCCGTGGCCGGGTTGCCGGTGATCGGGGTCGCGGTCGGGCTGCTGGTCGCCGTCGCCCTGGTCGGGCGTACGTCGACGCTCGGTGACGCGGTGCTGCGCGCCCTCGCGACCGTGCCGCTCGCGACCGTCGTCGCCGGGGCCGTGTACGCGCTGCTCGTGGTGGGGTCGGTGCGGTTGCTCGGCATCGGGCTGCACGAGGGTCGCCACCCCGTGCGGTCGCGGATCGGCTGGCAGGCGTGGTCGACGGAGCGGGTGCTGGACGCGGCGCGGACGCTGCTGTTCCCGCTGTACGCCTCGCTCGTGACGCCCGTGTGGTTGCGGCTGCTCGGGGCGAAGGTCGGCCGGAACACGGAGATCTCGACGGTCCTGCTCATCCCCGCGCTGACGCAGATCGCGTCCGGTGCCTTCCTGGCCGACGACACCATGGTCGCCACGTACGAGCTCGGTGGTGGCCGGGTGCGGATCGGCCGGTCGAAGGTCGGTCGGCGGGCGTTCCTCGGCAACAGCGGGATGACGGGCGCCGGACGCTCGGTCCCCCGCGAGGCGCTGGTGGCGGTGCTGTCCGCCGTGCCGAAGAAGGCCAAGCGCGGGTCGTCGTGGCTCGGCTCGCCCCCGGTGCGGCTGCGCCGTGCGGCGACGCAGTTCGACGAGGAGCGCACCTTCCGCCCACCCGTGCGGCTCAAGGTCGCCCGCGGCTGCTGGGAGCTGCTGCGGCTCGTGGCCCCGATGGTGTCCGCTGCGATCGCCCTCGGGGTGGCGGGCACCCTGCTCGCCCTGTGGTCGGCGGTCGGCGTCGGGTGGACGGTGCTGCTCGCCGGGCCGGTGCTCATCGTCGCCGGGGCCGTCGCCGCGGTGGTGTCGACGATCGCGAAGTGGGCGTTCGTCGGCCGGATCACCGCCCGGGAGCACCCGCTGTGGTCGTCGTTCGTGTGGCGCAACGAGGTGCAGGACACCTTCGTCGAGACGGTCGCCCGGCCCTGGTTCGCCGAGCAGGCCACCGGCACTCCGGCCCTGGCGGCGTGGCTGCGGAGCCTCGGCGCGACGATCGGCCGCGGCACCTGGCTCGAGACCTACTGGCTGCCCGAGGCCGACCTCGTCACCATCGGGGCCGGCGCCTCGGTGGCGCGCGGGACCGTCGTGCAGACCCACCTGTTCCACGACCGGGTGATGCAGCTCGACACCGTGCGCCTCGACGCCGGCGCGACCCTCGGGCCGCACAGTGTCGTCCTGCCCGCAGCCGGCATCGGCACGGGCGCCACGGTGGGTCCGGCCTCGCTCGTGATGCGCGGCGAGCAGGTGCCCACCGGGTCCCGCTGGTCCGGCAACCCCATCGCTCCGTGGACAGCCGAACCGGCCACCGTGGCGGACTGACCGGCGCCATGGGGTTGACTGGGACCGTGCCGAACACCCCCGCTGCCGACCCGTACACCCCGCACAGCGGCGACCGACGCTGGAGCGCCGAGCACTACGACCTCCGCCTCGACTACCGCGTGGCCACGAACCGTCTCGACGGCACGGCGACGATCACCGCCCGAGCCCACGAACCCCTCGACCGGATCGTCATCGACCTGCACGGCCTGAGCGTCGAGCGTGCCGACGTCGACGGCACCCGCGCGAAGAAGGTGTCGAAGGCGGTGCACAAGGTCACCGTGACCCCGGCGTCGCCGATCGCGGCCGACACCACGTTCACCGTGCACCTGCGGTACCGCGGCAACCCGCGCCCCGTCCGCAGCGCCTGGGGCCAGGTCGGGTGGGAGGAACTCACCGACGGCGTCATCGTCGCAGCCCAGCCGACGGGGGCACCCTCGTGGTTCCCGTGCAACGACCGACCGGACGACAAGGCGACCTACCGGTTCGAGATCGCCGCCGAGGCTGCGTACGACGTCCTGGCGAACGGTGAACTGCTCGGCAAGGAACGCGACCGCATCGGCACCCGCTGGACCTACGCCACCACCGAGCCGATGGCGACGTACCTGGCGACGGTGCAGATCGGGCGGTACCGCACGACGCGGCTCCGCGGCGCCGTCGTCCCCGTGACCCTGCACCACCCCGCCGACCTGGCGGCCGCCGCGAAGACCGACTTCGGGCAGGTGCCGGAGATGCTCGCGCTGTTCTCGGACCGCTTCGGCCCGTACCCGTTCGCGGCGTACGGCGTCGTGGTCACCGACGACGAGCTCGAGATCCCCCTCGAGGCCCACGGGCTCGCGGTGTTCGGCCGGAACCACGTCGACGGCGAGCACGGCACCGACCGGCTCATCGCGCACGAGCTCGCACACCAGTGGTTCGGCAACTCGGTGACGGTCACCCGCTGGCAGGACATCTGGCTGCACGAGGGGTTCGCCTGCTACGCCGAGTGGTTGTGGTCCGAGCACCACGGCGGCGACACCGCCGACACGCTCGCGGCGCAGTACCGGCAGGGGCTCCTCGACCAGCCCGAGGACCTCGTCGTCGGTGACCCCGGCGCGAAGGACATGTTCGACGACCGGGTCTACAAGCGCGGCGCCCTCGCCCTGCACGCCGTCCGCCGCACGTTCGGCGACGACGCGTTCACCGCCGGGCTCCGCAGCATCACCGAACGGCACCGGCACGGTTCGGTGACGGTGCCCGACGTGCTCAGTGCGTTCGCCGACGCCGCCGGCCGTTCCGTCGCGGACGTCCGGGCGGTGACCGGGCCCTGGATCGACGAGGCGTCGGTACCGGCACTGCCCGCGCCGCGCGTCGACTAGCCAGCTAGCTCGCCGTCGGCCGGGTCGCAGCTGACCTCGGACCACACCGCGTCGAGCGACAGCCCGACCACGCCGGCGACGGACGCGATGGTCGAGAACGCCGGGGTCGCGATCCGCCCGGTCTCGATCTTGCGGAGGGTCTCGGGCGAGATCCCGGCGGCGAGGGCGGTGTCGACGATCGACCGTGGGCCGCGTGCGCGGCGGAGCAGGGCGCCGAGACGGCGACCGCGCGCGACCTCGTCGGGGCGGAGCGGGAGACGGACCATTCCCACATAGTAATACCGGTATGATCATCCGCGTGATCGAGATCCTGACGCCCACCGAGGTCGAGAAGGCCCGTGCCACCGGAGCCCTCGTCGGCACCATCCTGCAGACCCTGCGCGAACGGACCCGCGTGGGCACCAACCTGCTCGAGATCGACCGGTGGGCGAAGCAGATGATCGAGGACGCCGGCGCGGACTCCTGCTACGTCGACTACGCACCGTCGTTCGGCCGCGGTCCGTTCGGCCACCACATCTGCACCGCCGTGAACGACGCCGTGCTGCACGGGCTGCCGCACGACCGGGCTCTGGCGGACGGCGACCTGCTCACCCTCGACCTCGCGGTGTCGCTGGACGGCATCGCCGCGGACGCCGCCGTGAGCTTCGTCGTCGGCACCCCGCGCGACGAGGACCTCGCCCTCATCGACGCGACCGAGCGCGCCCTGGCCGCCGGGATCGCCGCCGCCGGCCCCGGGGCCCGCATCGGCGATCTGTCGCACGCCATCGGGACCGTGCTCGAGGGTGCGGGCTACCCCGTCAACGTCGAGTTCGGCGGCCACGGCATCGGCTCGACCATGCACCAGGACCCGCACGTGTCGAACACGGGCCGCGCGGGCCGTGGCTACACGCTCCGTCCGGGCCTCCTGCTCGCGCTCGAACCGTGGGTGATGGCGGACACCGACGTGCTCGTCACCGATGCCGACGGCTGGACGCTCCGCAGTGCCACGGGAGCCCGGACGGCCCACACCGAGCACACCATCGCGATCACCGAGGACGGCGCCGAGGTGCTCACGCTCCCCCGCTGACCGACCCCTCGACCACCACGGGCAACCCGCCGGCCGCGACGACGAGCACCAGGTCGGGTGCCGGCCGGTGGACCGACACCGGGTGATCGCGCCCCTCGAACCGCGCGGTGCCGGCAGCGACGTCCACGTCGACCGACAGTGGATCGACGCGCAGGCCCCGACCGTCGCGCTTCAGCACGGCCTCCTTCGCCGCCCAGCAGGCCGCGAGCAAGCCGGCATCACCGGCCGAGCGCTCGCGTTCGCCGGGCGTGAAGACGTCGAGGGGCGCTGCGCCGACGCGGGACACCCGCTCGAGGTCGACGCCGACCGTGCCCGGCGCGACCGCGAGCGCGAGCACGCCGGTCGTGCGCGACAGACTGACGCCGAACGCGGTGCCGCACACCGTGGCCCAGGGACGACCGTGGTCGGTCCCGGCACAGTGTGGGCAGACGCGCCCCGCGCGCACGGCGGCCGTCTCGACTGCCGCAGCCGCCGCGACGGCGGCGACCAGGGCCTCCCGGTCGGCCGCGCGGTCCGGACCCGTCGCGCACAACGTCACCACGACCGCCTGGAGGCCCGACTCACCCACGCACGCAGCCTACGGTGCGCGGATGGCCGGCCCAGGGCCGTGGTCGCTACGCGTGCGTGAGTGCGATCAGTGCGACGTTCATCGTGCTGTAGAGACCCTCGGATCGGGTCGCCTGGCGGACGCGTCCGCGCAGCACTTCGTAGCGGCCGTCGTGCTCGCGCACGAAGCCGATCACGCCGGTCGCCGGCGTCGAGACGCGGTGGTAGCCGTCCTCGAGCGGGACGACCTCGGTACTCGTGGTTCGCTCCATTGCTGTTCCCTTCCGTTCGTCGTCGAACAGTGGCGCCAGCCTACCCCGCTCCGGGGGACAAGACACCCATGGATCGGCTTGTCCACAGTGTTCGCCGAGAGTCCGTCCGTCGCTTGCGCGCCGTGGATAGACTCCGGGCGACGGCGCTCTCAGGGCGTCGTTCGGGACGGCGTCGACGGCGCCGACCGGTGACGGACGGAGGACGGATGCGAACGGTCCAGCGCGGATCGGGCACAGGCGGGTCGAGGACGGAACGGGGGACAGCGCGGCTCTGGGGTCGCGTCACGGCAGCGGCCGTGGCGATGCTGATCGTCCTGGCTCCGGCGGCGACCGCGCAGGCCACGGCTCCGGTCGACCTGGGTGGGGCGTACGTCCTCGACGAAGCCGACGCCCTCAGCTCCTCGCAGCAGGCGCAGGTCGAACAGGCGGTGCAGGACCTGTACGCCGAGACCCAGACGCAGCTGTACGTCGTGTTCGTGCCGACGTTCACCGATCCGACGGACCACACCGCGTGGGGCTCCGCGGTCATGGAGCAGAACCAGATCGACACCGACGGCATCCTGCTGTCGGTCGCCGTCGACGACCGCAACTACGACGTGCAGCAGACGAACGAGACCGCCATCTCCGAGTCCGACGTGCAGAGCGCCGTGAACGACTCGCTGCTCCCCGCGCTGAAGCAGGGCGACTGGTCCGGTGCGGCCGTGGCGTTCGCGAACGGGCTGACGGACACCCAGGCGCCGCCGAACCTGACCTGGCTCTGGATCCTGCTGCTCGTCATCGTCGTCGGCCTGATCGTCGTCGTGCTCGTCATCCGCACCCGCAACAAGCGGAAGACCGCCGCGGCCACCCAGGCACAGCAGGAGTCCCTCGCCGACCTCGAGCGCACCGCCGGCGGCGCGCTCGTGACGATCGACGACGAGCTCCGCACCGCCGAGCAAGAGGTCGGGTTCGCCACGGCCCAGTTCGGTCCCGACGCCGCGAAGCCCTTCGCCGACGCCGTCGCCGCTGCGCAGCAGGCCGTGCGCAAGGCCTTCACGTTCCGGCAGCAGCTCGACGACGAGATCCCGGACTCCCCCCAGCAGCGTGCCGACTGGGCGAACCAGATCATCGCGATCTGCCAGCAGGCGCACGCCTCGATCGAGGAACAGACCGAGTCGTTCGACAAGCTCCGGTCGCTCGAGGACGGCGTCGACGAAGCAGCTGTCGCGCTGGCCCAGGCCGTCGTGGAAGCACCGGCGTCGGTCGGCGCAGCAGCAGCCGCGCTCGACCGCGTGCGAGCCAACTACACCGGACGCACCCTCGCGACCGTCGCCGACAACGTCGACCAGGCACACCAGGTGCTCGCCTACGCCACCGAGCGCTCGAACGCGGCCACCGCGGCGATCGCGGCCGGCGACAAGGGCGAAGCGGTGGTCGCCGTGCGCGACGCCCAGCACGCCCTGGCCCAGGTGCAGCAACTCACGAACAGCGCGGTCGCGGCCGAGGGCACCTTCACCGAGGCCACCGCACGCGCCGAGGCGATGCGCATCGACATCGAGGGGGACGTCGCCGCGGCCCGGACCCTCACCGTGGGCGGGCCCGACCTCGCCGCGGCCGTGACCCGGGCGCAGACCGTGCTGCGGCAGGGGTTCGACCCGAAGGACCCGATCACCGCGGTCGACGCCCTCACGAAGGCGAACACCGAGATCGACCAGGCCATCGCGGCCGCCCGGGGTGCCGAAGAGCAGCAGCGCCGGGCGTCCCGCGCCCTCGACGACGCCCTGCGCGACGCCCGGAACCGGATCAGCCAGGCGCGCGAGTACATCTCGCTGCACCGTGGCGGCATCGGACCGACCGCCCGCACCCGCCTGTCCGAGGCAGAACGCGCCCTCGACGACGCCGTGCAGCTCGCCACCACCGACCCCGGGCAGGCACTGCAGGCAGCACGGGCGGCCGAGCAGTACGCCGCTGCAGCGATGGACTCGGCGAACGACGACATGGGCGGCTGGGGCGGCGGTGGCGGCGGCTTCGGCGGTGGCGGCGGCAACGGCGCCCAGCTCGGCGGCCTCGTCACCGGCATCGTGCTCGGCGGCCTGCTCGGCGGTCGCGGTGGCAGCTTCGGCGGCGGCTCCTTCGGGGGCGGCGGGGGCGGCGGCTTCGGCGGCGGGGGCGGTTTCGGTGGTGGCGGAGGCGGCGGCGGGTTCTCCGGCGGCGGCCGCTTCTGAGCCCGACCCACCCGACAACCAGACCACACACCCGACAGACCAGACACACCACGTCAGACCTTCCAGGAAAGGGAACAGCAATGGCAAAGCAGACGATCTTCGGCCGCATCTCCACCCTCGTGCGGGCGAACATCAACCAGCTCATCGACAACGCCGAGGACCCGCAGAAGATGCTGGACCAGCTCGTGCGTGACTACACGAACAACATCGCCGACGCGAAGACGGCGATCGCGCAGACGATCGGCAACGTGCGGCTGCTCGAGCAGGACCACGAAGAGGACAAGCGCGCCTCGTCCGAGTGGGGCCAGAAGGCCGCCAACGCCTCCACCGCCGCGGACAAGTACCGCGCCGAGGGCAAGACGGCCGAGGCGGACAAGTTCGACAACCTCGCCAAGATCGCGATCGGCAAGCAGATCGCGGCCGAGCAGGAGGTCAAGGACGCCGAGCCGAACCTCGCCTCGCAGAACGAAGCGGTCGAGAAGCTCAAGACCGGGCTCGCCGGCATGGAGCAGAAGCTCGAGGAGCTCCGCGCGAAGCGCGACAACCTCGTCGCCCGCTCGAAGACGGCCGAGGCGCAGTCCAAGGTCAACGACGCCCTCGGCAACATCGACGTACTCGACCCGACCAGCGACCTCGGTCGCTTCGAGGAGAAGGTCCGTCGTGAAGAGGCCAAGGTCCTCGGGCAGCAGGAACTGCAGTCGTCGAGCCTCGACGCCCAGTTCGAGAGCCTCGAGGACGTCGGCAAGGACGCCGAGGTCGAGGCACGTCTCGCCGCGCTGAAGTCGGGCGGCTCGTCGAGCCTCTGACGTTCCCGGACGACCTTCCCGGACGACGCCGGACCCCAGCTGACAGACTGAGACGATGCAGTTCCTCGTGGTCGGTCAGTGGCAGGGTTCGGCGTCGTCGCGCGCGATGCGCCTCGGGGACGGAGCGACCGCGATCGCGGCTGACCTCCCCCGTGCGTCCACCACCGTGGTCGACGTCCCCGCCGGCGCGGGCGACCGGCTCGAGACGGCCGTCGCCCGCTACACCTCCGTGCTCGCCGTCGCCGACCGCGTGGCCGAGGAGACCGGCGTCGCGAGCGAACCCGTCCTCGTCGTCGGCGGGGACGGTGCGAGCGTCCTCGGCGCGACCGTCGGCCTCGGACCGGACACCGCGTTCGTCCGCATCGCCGGGTCCAGCGGGTACCGCGCACTCAACCGCGCCCAGCCCGTCGCCGCCGAGACCGCAGCCCTCCGGATCCTGGTCGACCGCGCCGACGAGCTGTTCCCCGCGCTGCCGGTGCTCCCCGCCTCGTCGGTCGTGGTCGCGGGCGTCCGCGGGCTCGACGACGCCGAGGACGCCGCCCTCGACCGTGCCGGGATCACACGACTCGACGTCGACGCCGCCACCCCGGAGGCCCTCGCCGCCGCCGTCGACGCCACCGGAGCGACCTCGGTGTTCGTGCACGTCGACCTCGACGTCCTCGACCCGTCCGAGGTCGACGGCCTGCTCGAACCGGTGCCGTTCGGCCTCGACGGCGCGGGACTGGTCGAGCGGATCCAGGCCGCGACCCGCGGCCGCCGCCTTGCCGGCGCCGCGCTCACCGGATTCGCTCCCGTCGACCCGGAGCGTGCAGTGGACGACCTCGGCGTGATCCTGCGCGTCGTCGGGGCGTTGACCAGCGCCTCCCGGGTGGCCTGAGAACCGACCCGGCGCGCCGGGCGCACCCCATGCCGGTCCGCGTACGCTCGGCCTCATGACGGACTACGACCTCATCGTGATCGGCGCCGGCGCAGTCGGCGAGAACGTGGCGGACTACGCCCACAAGCGCGGCCTGGCGGTCGCGATCGTGGAGTCCGAACTGGTCGGCGGCGAGTGCTCCTACTGGGCGTGCATGCCGTCGAAGGCGCTGCTGCGCAGCGGCCACGCCCTGGCAGCGGCCAAGCGGCTCGACGGCGCGAAGCAGGCCGTCACCGGCGAGCTCGACGCCGCCCACGTGCTCGCGCGCCGCAACTCGTTCACCTCGGACTGGAAGGACGACGGTCAGGTGTCCTGGCTGGAGTCCGCCGACATCGCCCTGATCCGCGGCCACGCCCGCATCACCGGCGAGAAGACGATCGAGGTCGGCGGTGAGACGCACACCGCCCGTGCCGCCGTCGCCGTCGTGACCGGCTCGCTGCACGCGCTGCCCGACGTGCCGGGACTCGCCGAGGCGAAGCCGTGGGGCACCCGCGAGGGCACCAGCGCCCAGCAGGTGCCGGAGAGCCTGCTGGTGATCGGCGGCGGTGTCGCGGGCTCCGAGCTCGCCACCGCCTGGGCATCGCTCGGCGCGAAGGTCACCCTCGTCGCCCGGCACGGACTGCTCGGCGGCATGGAGCCGTTCGCCGGCGAACTCGTCACCGATGCCCTCCGCGAGCTCGGCGTCGACGTCCGCACCGGCGTGAGCCCCGTGCGGGTCGACCGCGACGAGCACGGGCTCGTCACCACCACGCTCGACGACGACACCACCGTCATCACGAGCGAGGTGCTGGCCGCCACCGGCCGCACCCCGCACACCGCCGACCTCGGGCTCGAGTCCGTCGGGCTCACCGCCGGCGACTGGCTCGAGGTCGACGACACGATGCTCGTGCACGGCACCGACTGGCTGTACGCCGTCGGCGACGCCAACCACCGCGCCCTCCTCACCCACCAGGGCAAGTACCAGGCCCGCGCGGCCGGCGAGGCGATCGCCGCCCGGCACCAGGGCACGCCGCTGCACACCGAACCGTGGGGCGCACACGTCGCGACCGCCGACCACGCCGCGGTCCCCCAGGTCACGTTCACCGACCCCGAGGTCGCGAGCGTCGGCCTGACCGAGAAGGCCGCGCGCGAGCAGGGGCTGAACGTCCGTGCCGTGGAGTACGACCTCGGCGGCGTCGCGGGTTCCGCGCTGCAGGCCGACGGCTACACCGGCCGCGCCAAGATGGTCGTCGACGAGGACCGCGGGGTCGTCGTGGGCGTCACCTTCGTCGGCCAGGACGTCGCCGAGATGCTGCACGCGGCGACGATCGCCGTCGTCGGCGAGGTACCGGTCGACCGCCTCTGGCACGCGGTGCCGGCCTACCCCACGATGAACGAGATCTGGCTCCGGCTGCTCGAGACCTACGGTCGCCCGGCCTGAGCATGCGCGGACTGGCACGCCGGGCGCTGCTCGACTCCCCCGTGTCGCGGGTGGGGTGGCTGTTCGCCACGGCGGTGGGCCTGGCGATCGGCGTGCCGCTGTCGACCGGCCGCGTCCGCGTGGTCGACGGGCTCGTCGTCTGCTCGGGGCTGCCGCGGTGGGTGTTCCGTCGCGGTGGCACCTGCGTGGGTTCGGTGTACCTGACCCGGGACAACGACGGGCCCCGGGTGCTGCGGCACGAGCGGGTGCACGTCGAGCAGTGGCGGCGGTACGGCATGCTCATGCCCGTGCTGTACGCCGTCGCCGGCCGAGACCCGCTCCGCAACCGCTTCGAGGTCGAGGCGGGGCTGGAGGACGGCGGCTACCGCTGACGGGTGCCCGTGCGCGGCGCTGTCTGTGCTTCCCCCTCGTTTGCCGTGTGCCGATCGGTCACGACACCCCGTCGGGCCGGCGCCGAGTGGTCGCAGACCGTCGGCGGCTCTGGCCGCATCCGACGGTCTGCGACCACTCGGCGCGGCACGCGCGGCGCGGCGTGACCTCCGGTGAGGGCCGGCGGGCGACGAGACGTGACCGAACGGCGGACGGGAGGCACGGATCACGGCCGCCACGGGCCTCCCGTCCGCCGTGGTCCGGCCCACCTGCCCGGCTGAGGACCGCTGATCGGTCGCGACACCCCGCCGGGGCGGCGCCGAGCGGTCGCTGACCGTCGGTCGCACCGGCCGTGGCCGACGGCACGCGGCCGCTCAGACGCCCTCCACCCCTGCCGCCGAGGTTCCACGACATGCCGCGTGCGTTGCGCCGAGGTTCCACGGACGGCCCGGATGCGCGGTGAGATGCCGAGATTTCGGAACCTCGGGGCGCGGGCGGGCGGGCGCGGGGGGCGGGCGCGGGCGGGTCAGGCGGCGGGACGACGGGGGACGATGAGGGGCGTGCCGGTCTCGGGGTCGGGGACGACCACGCACGGCAGGCCGAAGACGTCCTCGACGAGGTCGGCCGTCAGCACCGCGGCCGGGGGTCCGGCAGCGACGATCGACCCCTGGCGCATCGCGATGACGTGGGTGGCGTACCGCGCCGCCTGGTTCAGGTCGTGCAGCACCGCGACGACCGTCCGACCCGCGGCGTGCAGGGCGGAGGCCAGCTCGAGCACGTCGTACTGGTGCGCGATGTCGAGGAACGTCGTCGGCTCGTCGAGCAGCACGATGTCGGTCTCCTGCGCCAGGACCATCGCGATCCACACCCGCTGCCGCTGCCCGCCGGAGAGCTCGTCGACGCTCCGGTCCGCCAGCTCCGCCGTCGACGTCTGCTCCAGGGCGGCCTGCACGGCACGCCGGTCGGACCCGGACGACGGGTGCAGCAGGTCCTGGTGCGGGAACCGCCCGCGGGACACGAGGTCGCGCACGGTGATGCCGTCCGGTGCGATCGGCGTCTGCGGCAGCATGCCGACCCGCCGGGCCACGGCCTTCGGACGGTAGGAATCGATCGGCGCCCCGTCGAGGTACACCGTGCCGGCTCGGGGCTTGAGGGTACGCGCGAACGACTTCAGCAGCGTCGACTTGCCGCACGCGTTCGGCCCGACGATGACGGTCAGTTCACCGTCGGGGACGTCCACGTCGAGCCCGTCCACCACGATGCGGTCGTCGTACGCGAGCGTCAGCCCACGCACGCCGAGCGCGGTCGTCGGGACTCCGACCACGCTGGTCGGCAGTCCGGCTGCGGCGTTCAGTTCTCGGCCTTGCCGTGCCGCCAGTACCCCATGAACGCGACCTGCTTGCGGTCGATGCCGACCCCGCGCACCAGGTGCCGTCGGAGCTCCTTGACGCAGCCGGCCTCGCCCGCGATCCAGGCGTAGACGGGGCGCGACTCCTCGGTGGCCGGCACGTCCCAGAGGACCTGCTCGTCGACGTCGACGTCGGTGAGTTCCGCGGCGTCGCCGCAGGCGGGACCGACGGCCACCGTCGACGCCCACGCGTGCACCTGGTCGGTCATGCGCACGCCGTGGGTCGCACCGTTCCGGGCGATCCAGCGGACCTCGACCCCGGCGGGCGCGCTCACGGGCAGCCGGTCGGCGTCGGTCGGCACCTCGATGAAGACGTGTCCGACGGTCGAGACGTCGAGCGCCTCGAGGATGGCGCAGATGGCCGGGGCGGCGGTCTCGTCCCCGGCGAGCAGGATGCGGTTCGCGTGCCCGGGTGCGAACTCGGCGGCACCGGTCGGCAGATCCTCGGGCGACTCCGGCACGCGGGGTCCGACGATCCGGAGTTCGTCGCCGACCCGGCAGGACGACACCCACCGGGATGCGGGCCCGGCGTCGCCGTGCGCGACGAAGTCGATGTCGAGCTCACGGGCGTCGGGCCGGAACGAGCGGACCGTGTAGGTGCGCAACGGGTTGCGTTCCGCGTCCGGCAGCGCACGCCAGGCGGCGTACCAGTCCTCGTCCTCGGGCAGTTCGGAGAACCCCACACCGTCGAGCGGCAGGACGACCTTGATCCGCTGGTCGAGCCCGACCGAGGAGAAGTCCGCCAGGGCGTCGCCCGCCAGCGTCACCCGGACGAAGTGCGGGGTGAGCGACGTGACCGCTGCCACACGGACGGAGAAGACGCGGTACCGGGTTGCCACGGATCCGAGTATGGCATGCCTTACCTAACGTCTCCAGACCTTCGGACGGTGCGAAGATCGCTTCCGTGCCCGATGCCCCCGACGACGAATTCGCAGACCTGGCCGCCCTCGCCCGCGCGAGCGGCGTGACGGAGCCGCTCCGCGCCTCCAGGCAGGTGGTCCGCACCGATGACGGGCAGGAGACGTCCGCCATCCGGTGGGGAGACCGGGAGGCCCGGATCACCTACCTGCACGGGCTCGGCATCGACGCCCACAGTTTCGACCAGACCGCGCTCGCCGTCGGCGAGCCGGCGGTCGCGCTCGACCTGCCCGGCCACGGGCGGTCGTCGTGGCGGGACGACGCGGACTACGGGGCGTCCGTGACGGCGCCGACCGTGCTCGCGGCGCTCGACGCGCTCGAGGTGCCGCCGGGGATCGTCGTCGGGCACTCGCTCGGCGCGATCCTGTCGGCACGGCTCGCGGCCACGGCACCGGAGCGGGTGACCGGGCTCGTCCTCGTCGACATGTCGCCGGACTTCGCGCAGCGGGCGGTCGACCGGATCGCCCGCGCGCTCGAGGCCGAGGAGCCGTTCGCCACCCTGGACCAGGTCGTCGACCGGGCGATCGAGGCACGTGTCGGCGACGACCGGCACGTGCTGCTGCGTGAGGCGCGTCACACCACGCGGCTCGGTGACGACGGAGCGCTCGTGCGGCGCCACCACTTCCCGCACCTGTCCGCCGGCCGCAGGTCGTCGGTGGGGCGCTTCGCCGACGCGTGGCCCGACCTCGAGGCCCTGCGCGTACCGATCCTGCTCGTCCGCGGCGACCGCGGGTACGTCTCGCCGAAGCTGCACGCCGCGTTCGCCGAGCGGCTGCCGGACGCCGAGATCGTGACGGTCACCGCACGGCACGCGGTGCAGAACCAGGCGCCCCTCGAACTGGCTTCGGCGATCCGGGCATGGGCCGAACGTCACGGATTGTTGCACCGGATCGATGAACCGTCGCGGGACCGTACCGGCCCCCGGTAACCTCGTGCGAGCGCGAGCTGTGACCATCGCCCTCGCGTCCGGAAGGAACCCACACCCCATGAGTCCGCTCCTGCCCCGCCGTACCGCCCGGGCCGCGCGCACCACGCGCCTCGGACGTGCTGCCCTCGCCGCCACCGCGGTCGCCGTCGTCTCCGCCCTCGCGCTGACCGGCTGCTCCGGCTCGTCGAACGAGGACGGCGGCGCCGACGCCACCGTGCGCGTCGGCCTGGTGCTCGAACCGACCAGCCTCGACATCCGCACGCAGTCCGGTGCAGCGCTCGACCAGGTGCTCATCGACAACGTGTACCAGGGGCTCGTCGGCCGAACCGCCGACGGCGACATCCGCGACGTGCTGGCCTCCGAGCACGAGGTCTCCGACGACGGGCTGACGTACACGTTCACGCTGCGCGACGGCATCACCTTCCAGGACGGCAAGGACGTCACCGCGGCCGACGTCGTGTGGTCGCTGGAGCAGGTCAAGTCGAACGAGACCTACGTCGACTCCGCCAAGCTCGCCGGCGTCACCTCGATCACGTCACCGTCGACCGGTGTGGTCGAGCTCAAGCTGGCGAAGCCCGACTCGGACCTGCTCTGGAACCTGACCGGCCGCTCCGGGCTGGTGCTCGAGAAGGCCGCGACGAACGACCTGTCGGACACCGCGAACGGCACCGGCCCGTACGAGGTCGCGAGCTGGAAGCAGGGTGACTCGCTCACCTTCGACCGCAACGACGACTACTGGGGCACGAAGGCGAAGGTCGCGAAGATCGTCTTCCGGTACATCACCGACCCGTCGACGGCAGTCAACGCCATGGCGAACGGCGACCTCGACGTCCTCAACCCGGTCGACGGAACACTCAAGAGCCAGCTCGACGGCAACTCGGACATCGCGCTGCACTCCGGCAAGACGACCGACAAGTACACCCTCGCGTTCAACGACCAGAAGGCGCCGTTCACCGACAAGAAGGTGCGCCAGGCGATCCGGCAGGCGATCGACCCGAAGGCCCTCATCAAGGCCATCGGCGGAACGGGCGTCGAGCAGGGCGGCCCGATCCCGGAGCTCGACCCCGGGTACGAGGACCTGACCGACATCGACGCGTACGACCCCGACAACGCGAAGCAGCTCCTCGCCGCCGCCGGTCAGGAGAACCTGAAGCTCACGCTGACCTACGCGAACATCTACCCGGCGACCATCGGCGACGTGCTCAAATCGCAGCTCGCCGACGTCGGGATCACCCTGACCGTCAAGCGTGTCGACTTCGCCACCTGGCTGTCGACGGTGTTCCAGGCGCCGAAGTCGGGTGAGCGCGACTTCGACCTGTCGATGGTCGACCACGTCGAGGCCCGCGACTTCGGCAACTGGGCGAACCCGAAGTACTACTTCGGCTACGACAACGCCGAGGTGCAGTCGCTGTACGCCGAGTCGATCGCGGCCACGGACGAGGACGCCAAGGTCGACGCGCTGCGGAAGGCCGCGAAGATCGTGAGCGAGGACGCCGCCGGCGAGTGGCTCTACACGGCCACCGAGATCACCGCGGTGCGCTCCGGCGTGACGGGCTTCCCGGTCGACGGCGGCAACTCGCGACTCGACCTGTCGAAGCTCGCCGTCAAGTGAGACGACCCGCGCCCGGAGCTCCGAGCACGTGACCCGGTTCCTGGTCGGCAGGCTGCTGCTGTTCGTCGTCGGGCTGCTCGTCGCGAGCGTCATCATCTTCGCGACCCTGCGGGTGCTGCCCGGCGACGTCGCACAGGTCGTCGCCGGCACCCAGTCGACCCCGGCGCAGGTCGAGCAGCTCCGGCAGCAGCTCGGCCTCGACCGGCCCGTCGTGGTGCAGTACCTCGACTGGATCGGCGGGGTGTTCCGCGGCGACCTCGGCCGGTCCCTGGTGACCAACGGGCAGGTCGCGCCGGAGATCGCGCAGAAGCTGGCGATCACGCTGCCGCTCGCGGGCATGTCACTCGTCACCGCGCTCGTGGTCGGCGTCCCCCTCGGGGTCGTCGCCGCGGTGCTCCGCCGTCGACCGGGCGGCGCCGTCATCGGGTTCGTGGCGCAGGCCGTCGCCGCGATCCCGGTCGTCTGGGCCGGCATGCTGCTCGTCGCGCTGTTCGCCGTCACGCTGCACTGGCTGCCGACGCAGGGCTTCCCGCTCGACGGCTGGTCCGAGCCGGGGCGTGCGTTCGCGTCGCTCGTGCTGCCCGCCCTGACCATCGGCGCGGTCGAGGGTGCCGTCATCCTGCGCTTCACCCGGTCCGCGACGCTGTCGGTGCTCGACGCCGACCACGTCCGCACCGCGGCCGCGATCGGGCTGACGCGCACGCAGGCGTTGCTCCGGCACGGGCTGCCCTCGGTCGCCCTCACCGTGCTCGCCGTGCTCGGGGTGCAGATCGCCGGGCTGCTGGTCGGGGCCGTCGTCGTCGAGCAGCTGTTCTCGCTGCCCGGGGTCGGTCGCATGCTCGTGACCGACGTCGGTCGCCGCGACGTCACCAAGGTGCAGTCCGAGCTGCTCGTGCTCACCGGCCTCGTGCTGCTGGTCGGCTTCGCCGTCGACGTCGTGCACCGCGCCCTCGACCCACGCCAACGCGAGGTGTCCGGATGATCCGCCGCCTGCTCTCCCGCCCCACCGGGGTCTTCGCCGTCGTCGTGCTCGGCCTGCTCGTGGTGCTCGCCGCGGTGTCGCTCGTGTGGACGCCGCAGGACCCGTTCCGCGCCGATCCGTTCCACCAGTGGGAGGGCCCGAGCGCCGCGCACTGGTTCGGCACCGACGCCGCTGGCCGCGACATCGCGAGTTACCTGCTCGCCGGCACCCGCACCACCGTGCTCGTCGCCGTCGGGGCCGGGGTGATCGCGAGTGTCGTCGGCATCGTCCTGACCGCGATCGGGTCCCTCACCGCCCGCTGGGTGCGCGAGGGCACGGCCGTCCTGCTCGACATTCTGGTGGCGTTCCCGACCCTGCTGACCGCGATGCTGCTGACCGCGGTGTTCGGCGGGTCGCTCGGGGTCGTCATCGTGAGCGTCGGACTGTCCTTCGGCGTCACGATCGCTCGGGTCGCCCGCGGCGAGATCCGGCGCATCGCCCGTAGCGACTACGTCACCGCGGCCCGGGCCTCCGGTGTCGGTGGTGTCGGGGTGCTGTTCCGCCACCTGGTGCCGAACGCCGCGCCGCTGTTCACCGTGCAGCTCTCGCTCGCGATGGCCACCGCGGTCCTCGCCGAGGCCGGTCTGTCGTACCTGGGCTACGGCGCCGGGTCGGACACGGCGTCGTGGGGCAACCTGCTCTCCGACCTGCAGACCTACATCGGCGTGCACCCGTGGAGCGCCACCTGGCCGGGAGCCGCGATCGCGCTGGTCGTCGCGGCGCTCTCCCTGCTCGGTGACGCGATCCGCGACGCCACCGACCCACGGCTGACGACGAACGACCGCGCAGCGGGCGGCGACCGCCGCACCGACCCGGCCACGACCACCCCGGGGGTGACCGCATGACCGACCGCAGCCACAGCCACAGCCGCAGCGACACCGGCCCCGGCGGGCTCGCGGTGGTGGGGCTCTCCGTCCGCATCGCGGGGCGGACGATCCTCGACGACGTGACGTTCACCGTGCCTCCCGGCGAGCGCGTGGGCGTGATCGGCGCATCGGGATCCGGCAAGTCCATGACCTCGCTCGCCCTGATGGGCCTGGAGCCCGCCGGCGCGACCGTCACCGGCAGCATCCGCCTGGACGGCACGGAACTGGTCGGCCTGCCCGAACGGGAGCGTGCGGCGCACCGCGGATCCGGCATCGGCATGGTCTTCCAGGAGCCCGGCACCGCCCTCGACCCGCTGCGCCGCGTCGGCGCGCAGATCGCGGAGCCGCTGCGCCTGCACCGCGGACTCGACCGGCGGGCGGCACGCGCCGCGGCGACCACCCTGGCGGCGGACGTCGGACTGCCGGACCCGGAGTCGCTGCTGCGGCAGTACCCGCACCAGCTGTCCGGCGGGCAGCGTCAGCGGATCTGCATCGCGATGGCGATGGCCGGGCAGCCCGCGTACCTCGTCGCCGACGAGCCGACCACGGCGCTCGACGTCACGACCGAGGCGCGGATCCTCGACCTCTTCGAAGGGCTGTCGGCCGGCATGGTCTTCGTCACGCACGACCTCGCCGTGCTCGCGCGGATCGCCGACACCGCCGTCGTGCTCGACGGCGGACGGGTCGTCGAGCAGGGCTCGGTCGCGTCCCTGCTCGCCGCGCCGCAGCACCCTGCGACCGTCGCGCTCGTCGACGCCGCGCGCGCCACCGCCCGTCGTGCCCGTCCGTCCGGAGGCTCCGCATGACCGCCGTCCTCGACGGGGTCGGGCTGCACCGCACCTACCGGCTCCCCCGCCGCGGGCCCTTCGAACCGGGCCCCGTCCGCACCGCCGTCGACGGCGTCGACCTGACGGTCGCCTCTGGCCAACGGCTCGGGATCGTCGGCGAATCGGGGTCCGGCAAGTCCACCCTGGTGCGGCTGCTCGCCGGCCTGGAGGCACCTTGCGCCGGTTCCGTGACCGCCTCCGGTCGTCCGGTGGTGGCGTCCGGTTCCGCGGCCGCGATGCGCTGGTTCCGTCGCGAGACCGGGGTGGTGTTCCAGGACCCGTACGCGTCCCTCGACCCGCGGATGCGCGTCGGCGCGATCGTCGGCGAACCGCTGCGGGCACTGCGGATCGACGGGGATCGCCGGACGCTGGTGCGCGACGTGCTGGAGCGGGTCGACCTGCCGGCAGACGTGGTCGACCGGTACCCGCACGAGTTCTCCGGTGGGCAGCGGCAGCGCATCGCGATCGCCCGGGCCGTGGTGCACGGGCCGCGGATCCTGTTCGGCGACGAGCCGATGAGCGCCCTCGACGTGGTGGTGCGGGCACGGGTCATCGAGCTGTTCCGCTCGCTCGCCGACGACCTCGGGCTGACCATGGTCCTGGTGTCGCACGACATCGGTGTGGTCCAGCGGCTGTGCGACACCGTCGCGGTGATGTCGGCCGGGCGCATCGTGGAGCACGGGCCGGTGTCGCTGCTCGATGCGCCGGTGCACCCGGTGACGCGGGCGCTGGTGGAGGCTGCGCCGACGCTGCCGTAGGGGCGGGGCGGGGCGGGCGGGGCGGCACGCGATTCGCGACATCCCACGAGTCGATCGACGCGTGGCCTGTCGGAACATGCACACGCACCGGATGCACGTGCATGATGCGACGATCCACGAGGTGATCGACGCGTGGCCTGTCGGAACATGCACACGCACCCACCTCGCTCCCAGCACAGCGGTCAGAGGTGTGCGACTCCTGTTCGACTGGGCGGGACTCCTTGCCCACTGAGCGGGACGCCGGGACGATCGACCTGCACCGATCGCTTCTCGAAGGGGAGAACGCATGAGCAAGTCGCACGACATCACCAGGCGCACGGCACTCGGACTCGGCATCGTCGCCACCGCATCGGCAGCGAGCGGGGTGCTCGGCAGCACACCGGCGAGCGCCCACGGCCGCGCCCACCCCGGCGCAGGCGCAGGCCCCGCCGGCCCCGGCCACCCCGGGCGCCCGCACCTCGCCGCCGCGGTCGAGCGGGAGTTCGCCGCCGACACCACCACGGTCCTGCGGAACCCGCTGAACGGCTGGGCGCTGTACGGCTCGTCGGCGCCGCCCGCGAACTACTGGACGCAGTACGACGACGTCCCGCTGCCCGACGGCACCACGGTCACGGTGTCCGACCACGCCTCGGTCATGTACATGCGGGTCTCGTGGACGATCCTCGAGCCGTCCGAGGGCGTGTACGGCTGGGACACGAACGCGGCGTTCGCGGGCATCCTCGCCGAGGCCCGTCGCCGTGGGCTGCGGCTGGCCTTCCGCGTCGTGGTGGACAGTCGCGACAAGTCGTCGGACTTCACGCCCGCGTGGGTGCGCGCCGCCGGGGCCGCCGGGTACGAGACGCAGACCGGCAGCAAGACGGTGTGGAGTCCGTACCCGGACGACCCGGTGTTCCAGGCGAAGTACGCCGCGTTCGTCGCGGCCTTCGGCGAGCAGTACGACGACCCGGCCACGACGGACTTCATCGACGGGTACGGACTCGGCAAGTGGGGTGAGGGGCACTCGATGCTGTACCAGGACGCCGCGAACCGCGAGCCGGTGTTCGACTGGATCATCGACCTGTACCAGGAGCACTTCACCCGGGTGCCGCTGGCGCTGAACTACCACCGGATGATCGGGGGCCCGAAGGACTGGGGCACCCCGGACCCCGAGAGCGAGCGGATGCTCGACGGTGCGTACGAGAAGGGCTACGTCCTGCGCCACGACGCCTTCGGCATGACCACGTACTACGCGGACTGGGAGAAGTCGATGGCCGCGAAGTGGCGGTACCGGCGGCCGATCATCATGGAGGGCGGGTGGGTCACCGCCCAGCACGACGTCACGCAGGACCCGCGCGGGTACGTGACGACCGCCGACGTCCGTCAGGGCGAGTTCGACGACTCGGTCGAGGCGCACGTGAACATGATGGACCTGCGGAACGGCGAGGCCCTGTCGTGGTTCGCGGCGCAGACCTTCCCGTTGACGCAGCGGTTCGACGCCGAGGGCGGCTACCGCCTGCACCCGTCGCGCGTGGTCGTGCCCGGTTCGGCGTCCGCCGGCGCGACGGTGGACGTCACGCACGAGTGGACGAACACCGGGTGGGGCTACCTGCCCGACAACCTGCCGGTGTGGAACGGCAAGTACAAGGCGGCGGTCGCGTTGCTCCGTGCGGACGGCAGCGTGGCGAAGAGGTTCGTGGACACCGCGTCCGACCCGTCGACGTGGTTGAAGGGCTCGCCGACGTCGTACGCGTTCCGTCCGTCGCTGGCCGGCGTCGCGGCTGGCGCGTACCGGTGGGGCATCGCGATCGTCGACACCACCGCGGGCAACGCCCCCGGCATCGAGCTCGGTGCGCAGGGCACGCAGCAGGCGGGCTGGCTGGTCGTCGGCGACGTCACCATCGCCTGAGACGCGCCTGCCTGGAGGCCCGGTGCCGGTCCACGAGACCGGCACCGGGCCTCCAGGCAGTCGCCCCCACCCCGTCAGCGCAAGTGGAACGTCAGCGCAAGTGGAACGTCAGCGCAGGAGGAACGCGAGGGCGCGCGTCAGGAACGCGCGGTGCTCCGGCGACGCGAACGACGCGGCGGAGTGGCCGAGCGCGTCGTAGACGGTGGTGCCGCCGCCGGGTCGTTCGTGCACCCAGGCGAGCGGGTGCCGCTCCCCCTCGTGCTCGTGGTCGAGCAGGAGCCGCACCGAGGGCGAGACCCGCAGGTGCGTGTAGCGCTCGTCCTCCAGGGTGAAGTCCGGCAGGCCGGCGGTGATCGGGTGCGCCGCGTCGACCACCCGGACGGCCGCGGGCCCGAACGGCGGGTGCATCGTCGTGCCGCGCTCCCACACCCCGCCGAGGGCACGTTCCCAGTGCGGGTCGTCGGCGAACGACGTCGCGGCGACGTGCAGCACGAGCAGGGGGACGTCGCTCGCGAGCAGGCGGTGGAAGCCGGCCCGGGCGTCGGCGAGCGGGACAGGGCGGTCGTCCCGGGGCAACCCGACGTCGACGACGACGAGCGACGGCAGGGGTCCGGTCGCGCAGGTGGCCAGGGCGGTGTCGACGTCCTGGGGTTGATCGAGGGCGACGCCGGCCGACGCAGCGAGCGCCGTGACCGCGGCGTTCGTCTCGGCGAAGGGGTGCCACGGGTCGGTCCAGCGTCCGGAGCCGCCGAGCAGGACCGCGCTCACGGTGTCGCCCGGGTCACGGTGAGCGCGTGCTCGCCGTCGGTGGACGCCTGCCGCGCGACGAGCCGCACACGGTGCACCGCCGGGCCCCAGACTCGCTCGAGCTTCGCGTCGTCGACGTCCCGCCGCTCGACGTGCACCGCGAACCGTTCGGTGTCGACGGACAGGTGGGCGGGGCCGACGCGCAGCCCGCCGTCGACGGGCACGGGTTCGTCGCGGGTCATGAGCACCAGGGTCATCGTGCCGGGCTCCGCGAACGTCCAGGTGTCGCGGACGACCACGCGTTCGGTGGCGCGGTCACGGGGCACCGCCCGGTCGAGCGTCGCGGTGCGGTGGAGCGATCGCAGTCCGCCGGTCGCCGGGTACGCGGCGGTCAGGTCGGCGGACCACGACGCGACGTCGCCGTCGTCCTCGAACACGGTGCCGGTCGCGCGGAACGCGGCACCCTCGTGCTGTTCGACGCCGTTCGGCAGCGGGACGGTGTGCCAGGCACTCCGCATCGTCCAGATGCCGTAGCGGTGCTCCGGCATGAACGTCTCGCGGCGGTACACGCCCACCCCGACGTCGATGAGCACCGGTTCGCCGTCGAGCGAGACGATCACCCCGCCGGCGTCGTTGTGGTTGTGGCTGACGTCGTTGTGCCCGCCCTTCACCGCGAGGACGAACCCGTCGGTCGCGCCGTCGTGGGCGCGGGCGACGGCGACCTCGGTGCCGGGCAGCCACAGCGACGCGGGCATCCCGGGCTCGGCCGGGCCGTCGGTCCACGAGGGGTCCCGCAGTTCGGCGAGCGTCCGACGGAACAGCGCGGCGAGCTGCCCGTCGAACCGCAACGCGTGCTGCCGGCCCATCCACCGGGCGTGCCGCACGACCCGGTCGTCGTCGACGCGCTCCCCGAAGCGGGCGAGCAGATTCCAGTTCGCGTTCTCGGCCAGCGCCGGGGAGCCGTCGGAGTGGTTGACCTGCGTCGCGGCACCGATCTGCATGCCCATCGGGAACCGGGCCATCGCGGCGACCGGCTCGACCGAGAAGCCGTCGAACGCGCCACCGGTGAGCTCCTCGACCAGGTCCAGGGCCTCGAACAGGGTCGCGCCGGCCCACCACCAGTACGTGGCACCCTCGTCGCAGCTGCCGTCGGCGTCGTAGCCGGCGCGGAACCGGTCGAGGATCACGAGCGCACGGCCGATCGTCGCAGCGAGGCGATCGCGGTCGGGCTCGACCACGGCGGCGCACACGAGCACGTTCGACACGATCCACGGCGCCCAGTTGTTCGGCGGCCCGTCGACCCCGTGCCAGAAGTAGACCTCCTGCTCCCACGGGTCGAGCACGCGGCGGCGGATCTCGTGGTGGACGTGCGCGCGGATGCCGGGGCGGTCCTGCTCGAGACGCTCCCCCGCGATCGCGTCGATCGCCGCGAGCATGCCGCCGACGTAGGCGTCGGACAGGTCGAGCACGTCCCGACCGGGCACGGGCAGGAACGGCCGGCTGCCGTCCTCGGGCAGCGCGTAGTGCGACGGCAGGCACCAGGCGCGCAGCTCCAGGATCCGCCAGACCTGGTCGCCGAGCACGTCCGCCCACTCGGCGTCGCCGGTCACGCCGAGAGCCAGGGCCGCGGTCGCGGCGGACTCGAGCAGGTTCCGCTGGGCCCGCTCGTACGGCTGGCGGTTCCCGTCGCGACTGTACGTCGCCCACAGGGCGAGGGTCGGGAAGGTGACCGCCGCGGCGGCGCGACGGTCGTGCGCGACCGCGAGCAGGGCCTCCCGGTCGGCGTCCGCGACGTGCGCCCACGCCGGGCGGTCGCTGACGGGAGGCGCGGGTCGCCACGAGCGCGGACGGAGCGCCGCGCGCGCTGCCGGGGTGAACCGGTCGGTGAAGGACGGGGCGTCGACGGTGACGGTCATGGGGTGGGTCTCCGGGTGGTGACGGTGGCTAGTGACGGTGGTGGACGGGTGCTGGCGGCTGGTGGGTGGCGGCTGGTGGGTGGCGGCGGTTGGTGGCAGGCCTCAGGCCTGGACGGCGAAGCCGTCGGGGACGATGGGGTCGGTGAACGCGCCGGTGGCCGCGAACGCGATGGTCTCGCGCACCGCGTTGTCGGCGAGCCGACGCAGCTCGTTGCCCAGGGACCCGGCGATGTGCGGCGTGATGAAGGTGTTCGGCGTCGACCGCAGTCGGGCGTCCGGCGGCAGGCGTTCTGGCTCGGTGACGTCGAGGACGGCGGCCAGGTCGCCGCGGTCCAGGCGGTCGGCGAGGGCGTCCTGGTCGACGATCGCCCCGCGCGCGGTGTTCACGAGCGTGGTACCCGGCCGCATCCGACCGATCACGGCACGGTCGACGAGCCCCCGCGTCGACGGCAGCAGCGGCGCGTGCAGGGTGACGACGTCGCTCGAGGCGGCGAGGGTGCCGAGGTCGACGGCGGTGACGCCGAGCAGCGCGGCCTCGTCGTCGTCCAGGTACGGGTCGCT
This sequence comes from Curtobacterium sp. PhB78, assembly GCF_003751685.1. Lineage (NCBI taxonomy): Bacteria > Bacillati > Actinomycetota > Actinomycetes > Micrococcales > Microbacteriaceae > Curtobacterium > Curtobacterium sp. PhB78. Next base: position 40,359 of record NZ_RKIA01000006.1, on the reverse strand, counting down.
CACGAGCACGCGGACGTCGTAGTCGCGGAGCCGTTCGATGACGGCCCGCCCGACGCGCGAGGCGCCGACGACACCGACGGTCACGCCGTGCATACCGACGACCGGCCACGAGCCCTCGACGTCGACCGGGGCTTCCTCCGAACGCAGCGCGGCGGCGCTGGCGAAGGCCCGCTTGGCGGCGAGCACGATCACCGCGACCGTGAACTCGGCGACCGGGACGGCGTTCGCGGCCGCGCTCGACGCCACGGCGATCCGTCGCTCCCACACGTCGGTGTCGACGACGGGCTTGACCGACCCGGCGGAGTGCACGACGGCGCGGAGCCGCGGCATCCGGTCCAGACGGTCCGCGGACAGCACGGGGCTGCCCCACCCGGTGACGAGCACCTCAGCGTCGGCGAGCAGCGGGAGGTCGCACGGGTCGTCCGGGTCGAGCGGACGGTCGGCGACCAGCCGGACGGCCTCGGAGGCGTGCAGGGCGGCGAGGTCGCCGGGGTCGAACACCCGGGTGAAGGTCGCCTCGGGCATCACGAAGGCGACGGGGACGGGCGAGCGGTGCGCGTGGCCACGTGGGGCGGGGGGCACGGGCACCGCCGGGGGCGCGGGCTGCGCTCGGGGCGCGGGCTGCGCTCGGGGCGTGACGGGGCGTGACGTCATCGTCGGACGGTTCCTCTCCGGGGGTACGGCGTCCCCATGCCAGCGTTCGGCGGTGTGCGGAGTCAAGCCGCGGGGCGCAAACGCTCACGAAGCGAACACGACCGGCGCGCGGATCGCGCGCCGGCCGCTCACCGACCGGGGACGACCGCCGCGGTCGACGCCCGCACGCTCAACGTCGGCGCCAGGGTCATGTGCCGACGGGCGAAGCCGACCTGCGCCGTCGCCGAGATGCGCTCGAAGCACATCGTCGCCGCGAACCGGCCGACGTCGTTCTTCGGGGGCGCGACCGCAGTGAGCGGCACCCCGGCGAGCGCCGCGACCTCGTCGTCGTAGGCGACCACGGACAGGTCGTCCGGGATCGACAGGCCCATCTCGGTGACGGTCTCGACGAACTCGACGGCGTACTGGTCGGAGTGCACGAAGACGGCGGTGGTCCCGGTGGCGAGGCAGCGCTCGATGAAGGCCCTGGTCGCGGCACCCACACCCTGGTCGTCCGGGATGACCTGGACCGGGGCGTCGGGGTCGAGGCCGAGTTGCCGGACGGCGCGGTCGTACCCGGTGCGGAGCTGCGGGGTGGTCGGGGTGTCGAACACGGCCATGCCGATGCGGCGGTGCCCGAGTTCGGCGAGGTGGCGGACCGCGATGCCGGCGCCGGACTCGTGGTCGCTGCGGACGGACTCGAGCGCGGAGCCGACCGGGGCCTCGACCACGGAGCGTTCGACCACGACGACAGGCATCGGTGCGTGGTCGAGGAGCTCGAGGGTGCTGAAGGCGTCGGCGACGGTGGTGGTGACGAGCAGCCCGTCGACGCCGGCGGCGATGAGGCGTTCGACCTGCTGGCGTTCGCGGGCGGGTTCGTAGCGGGAGACGCCGAGCACGACGCGGCCGCCCAGGGCCTCGGTGCGTTCGGCGACGCCGGCGACGATCTTCGGGAAGTAGTAGCCGGGGTCGGGGACGACGAGCCCGAGGGTGAAGAGCGCGCCGCTGCCGTCGGCGGTGTCCCGGTCGGGGCGGGGCGCGGGTCGGTGCGGTGCGCCCGCGGTGGGCAGGGTCTCGACGGAGACGGCGCCGCCGTGCACGCGCCGGAGCACGCCGCGGTCGGCGAGTTCGGACAGGTCGCGGCGGACCGTCATGGCCGAGATCCCCTCGCGCTCGGCGAAGTCCGAGGCGGACAGGGTCCCGTGCACGCGGAGCTCGGCGAGGATCCGTTCGTGCCGTCTGGTCGGGTGCATCGTCGCTCCCAGTGTTCGATTCGTGTGCGGGTGAATACCGCGGCTTGACCGTCATCATACGGACGCCACAGGATGACGAAACCCCCAGCCACGTGAGCAAAGGAGCCACATGAGCGCGACGCTGGTCGATCCGACCACCGAGCCCCGGACCACCCGGTCCGGTGGTGCCCCGGCCCCGCGGAAGGTCCCGTTCCTCGCTCGGCTGCGGCGCGACTACCCGCTGCTGCTCATGGTGGCGCCGGCGGTGGTCCTCCTGCTGCTGTTCGTGTACGTGCCGATGATCGGCAACGTCATCGCGTTCATGGACTACCAGCCGTACATCCCGATCGCCCAGAGCCCGTGGGTCGGGTTCACGAACTTCCAGCTGATGTTCGCCGACCCGGAGTTCTGGCGGGCGACGGTGAACACGCTGGAGATCACGTTCCTGCAGCTCATCCTGTTCTTCCCGGTGCCGATCGCGCTGGCCATCCTCATCCACTCGCTGGTGTGGCCGTGGCTCCGGGCAACCGTGCAGTCGGTGCTCTACCTGCCGCACTTCCTGTCGTGGGTGATCGTCGTGGGCTTCTTCCAGCAGTCGCTCGGGTCCGGCGGTGTGGTCAACCACACGCTGCGGCAGCTCGACATGGGGACCATCGGGATCATGAGCGACCCGGAGACGTTCAAGCTGCTGCTGACGTCGCAGGTGATCTGGAAGGACGCCGGCTGGGGCACGATCATCTTCCTGGCGGCGCTCGCGGCGATCGACGACAACCTGTACGAGGCGGCCGCGATCGACGGGTCTGGGGCGTGGAGCCGGTTCTGGCACGTCACGCTGCCGGGCATCCGGCCCATCATCGTGCTCCTGCTGATCCTGCGGCTCGGCGAGGCCCTGTCCGTCGGGTTCGAGCAGATCATCCTGCAACGGAACGCCGTGGGGGCCGATGCCGCCGAGGTCCTCGACACCTACGTCTACTACCACGGCGTCGTCGACGGGAACTGGTCCACGGGCATCGCGGTCGGTCTGGTCAAGGGCCTGGTCGGGTTCGTCCTCATCATGGCGGCGAACAAGGCCGCCCACATGCTCGGTGAGCAGGGAGTGTATTCACGGTCATGAGCACCATCGCCCGTCCGGTCTGGGCCGGAAAACCCACACCAGTCGTCCTCGCACTCAAGGCCGTCGCGATCGTCCTGATCCTCGCCGTCGTGCTGTTCCCCTTCCTCATCGTCTTCTCGACGAGCGTGTCGAGCCAGGCGGACGTCACCGCTGCCGGCGGCTACGTCGTGTGGCCGCGGTCGTTCGACCTGTCCGCGTACGTGCAGATCCTGTCCGGCGGGGTCGTCACCCGCGCCGTGGTGGTCACGTTGCTCGTCACGGTCGTGGGCACCGTCATCAGCCTGGCGTCGACGGTGCTCGCCGCGTGGGCGCTCAGCCGACAGGGATCGCTGTTCCAGCGGCCGCTGCTGACCTTCGTGCTCATCACGTTCCTGTTCGCGCCGGGGATGATCCCGCTGTACCTGATGGTGAAGCAGCTCGGACTCCTCGACAACTACTGGGCGCTGATCCTGCCGAGCGCGTTCAGCGTGTTCAACATGGTCGTCGTCCGCGGCTTCATGATGAGCATCCCGCAGGAGCTCATCGACAGCGCGAAGATCGACGGCGCCGGCGAGTTCCGCATCCTGTGGCAGCTCGTCCTGCCGCTGTCCCGCGCGGTCATCGCCGTCGTCGGCCTGTTCTACGCCGTCGGCTACTGGAACGCGTTCTTCAACGCGCTGCTCTACCTGTCGGACTCGACGAAGTGGACGCTGCAGCTGGTGCTGCGCACCTACGTCCTGCAGGGCTCCAGCCTGGTCTCCGGCGCCGGGTCCGACGCCTCGATGCAGCCGCCGGCGGAGTCGATCCAGATGGCCGTCGTGATGATCGCGATCATCCCCATCCTCGCCGCCTACCCCCTGGTGCAGCGCCACCTCACCAAGGGCGTCCTGACGGGCGCCGTCAAGGGCTGACACGGCCCCACCACCCCACTGCCACCCGACGCTTCAAGGGAGAAGCCATGACCGACACCACCACCGGAGGCCTCAGCCGCCGGACCCTCATCTCCGGCGCCGCCTTCGGCCTCGTCGCCCTCGGCGCCGCCGGCAGCCTGACCGGGTGCTCCACCGGCGGCAACGCCGCGACCATCTCGGACCAGGTGGCGGCGCTGCCGACCTACGTCCCCATCACCAATGGGCCGAAGCCCGACCTGCCCGGCAACGGCGTCGTGCAGCCCGTGTACTACTCGTACCCGCAGGACAGCGAGCTCTTCACCTCGGTCACCGGCAAGGTCGGCGACGGTGAGAAGACCACCGGGTTCGTCGTGACCTACGCGGCGCCGCCGCCGGCGCAGAACTCGTTCCTCGACTACGTCGGGGGCCTGACGGACACCGAGTACGACCTGACGTTCGTGCCCGGCGACTCGTTCGCCGCGAAGTTCGCGACGATGACCGCCGGCAACGACATCCCGGGCATCGTCGAGTTCCTGACGTTCGCGATGCCGCCCCGGTTCCCGCAGCTGCTCGACGCGAAGTTCGCGGACCTGTCGGAGCACCTCTCCGGCGACGCCGTCAAGGACTACCCGAACTTGGCGAACATCCCCACCGCGTCGTGGCGGAGCGCCCGCATCAACGGGAAGATCTACGGCGTCCCCGAGCACCGGCCGCCGTTCGGGTCAGTGATGATCTGCCGCCCCGACCTCATCGAGCAGCTGACGGGCGCAGCACCGGCCCCGAAGGACAAGGACGAGTTCACCGAGCTGTGCACGGCCGTCACCGACGCCAAGGCCGGCCGGTACGCGATCGCCGGCCAGGGCGGGGCGAGCGGTGTCGACTGGGCGTACGACTTCATCGGCGCCACCTTCGGCGTGCCGAACCAGTGGGCGATGTCGAAGGGCGGCGAACTCACCCACAAGAACGAGACCGACGCGTGGCTCGAGACGCTCAGCTACGTCAAGAAGCTCTGGAACCTCGGCGTCTTCCACCCGGACACCCCGAGCCTCGAGAGCGCGAAGGCGAAGACGTACATCAACAACGGCACCGTGCTCATGCACCTCGACGGCATCTCCGCACTGCTCGACGTGTCGATGCCGAAGGGGATCGTCACGGGTGGCATCGTGCCCTTCGGAGCGACGGGTGGCCCCGGTGCGAACTACCAGGGCACGTCGAGCTTCTCGTTCGCCGCCCTGAAGAAGACGACGCCCGAACGCATCAGGGCCCAGCTCCGGCTCATCGACTACCTCTCCGCGCCGTTCGGGTCGAAGGAGGCGTTCACGCTGACCCACGGCGAGAAGGGCGTCCACCACACCGGCAGCGGCCCGGACGCGACGCTGACGAAGGTCGGCGAGCAGACCATCAACGCCAGCGCGCTCTACCGACTCGGCGCCGGCCCGCAGGTGCTGAACACCGCGGTCCGCATCGACGAGCAGCTGCGGCAGTCGCACCAGTACCAGACCAAGACGCAGGACATGCTCGTGAAGAACCCGGTGGACGGCTTCTACTCCCCCTCGGCCGCGGCGACGGCGTCGGCGAGCACCGCGTTCAACAGCGTGTGCAACGACTACGTGCTCGGGCGGACGAACCTGGCGAAGGTGAAGGCCGCGCGGGCGACGTGGGTGTCGGCCGCCGGGGACAAGATGCGCCGCGAGTACTCCGAGGCGATCGAGAAGCAGAGCTAGCCCGGGCGGCGGCTCGCACGCGTTCTGTGACGTTCCACGAGTCGATCACCGAGTACTTCGTCGCACCATGCACACGCATCCGATGCACGTGCATGGTGCGACGTCCCACGAGTCGATCGACGCGTGGATCGTCGGAACATGCACACGCATCGACCCCCGCGCAGGCGGTCAGGCCGTCAGGCGGTCCAGGCAGCCGGGTGCCGCCGCTGCCAGCGCAGCCGCCGCTCGAGCTGCGCCCCGATCGCGAGCAGCACCCGCTCGCCCCCTGGACGCCCGATCAACTGGACGCCCATCGGCAGGCCGCCGCCGTCCGGGTGGTCGTCGGCGGTGACCCCGACGGGCAGGGTGATCGCGGGCAGCCCGGCCACGTTCGCCATCGAGGTCCACGGCGAGTACGCGCACTGGCGGCGGAAGTCCTCGTCCGGGTCGTCGCCGTACCAGCCGAGCGGCCGCGGGGTCAGTGCGAGGGTCGGTGACAGGACGGCGTCGAACCGGTCGAACGCACCGATCAGCGTCGCCGAGAACGTGTCGAGCACGGTCATCGCGTCGAGCACCTGCGTGCCGGTGAGCCGCTGTCCCCGCTCCACGAGCCACGCCACCAGCGGCGTGAGCGCCGTCAGGTCGATGCCGGGGACCATCGGCAGCCGCGCCGCGGAGCTCTCCCACGCCACCCGGAACGCGTCGGCGTACGGCGCCCGCGGCATCTGCACGTCCTCGACGCCGTGCCCCAGTTCGCCGAGCACCCGCACAGCGGTCTCGACGGCAGCGCGCGCCGCGGGGTCGACCACGACGTCGACGGTGTCGTCCCACGGTGAACCGTCGAGCAGCCCGACGACGAAGCGTCCCTCACCGCGGACGGCCGCCGCGGTGAACGGGCCGTCACCGCGGGACGGCGTGACCAGGGCGTACGGCGACGGTTCCGGCAGCCCGGTCGGCGCGACGAGGGCGTCGAGCAGCATCCCCGCGTCCGCGACGGACCGGGTCAGCGGCCCGGCGACGGAGAGCCCGCCGACACCGGAGCGACCGGGCATCGACGGCACCCGCCCGCGGCTCGGCTTCAGGCCGACGAGTCCGGTCGCGGCGGCCGGGATCCGGACCGATCCCCCGCCGTCGGACCCGACGGCCGCGGGCAGCAGCCCGGCCGCCACGGCGACCGCCGCCCCGCTCGACGACCCCCCGGGCGCGCGGGTCGTGTCGTAGGGGTTCCGCGTCACGCCGAACCGCGTCTCCGACGACGAGGACATCCCGAACTCCGGCGACGCCGTCTTGCCGAGGCTCACCGTGCCGGCGGCGTCGAGCGCCGCGACGAGCGGGTGGTCGGCCCCGGCAGGGCGCTCCGGCAGACTCGCGGTGCCGGAGCGCGTGGGGACCCCGGCGCGGTCGTACAGGTCCTTGTCGGCGGACGGGAGGCCCCACAACGGTCTGGACGTCGGCACCAGGTGCCCGAGACGGTCGGCTCTCGTGCGCGCGGCGTCCCCCGTGACCGTCACGAACGCACCGAGGGCCGGGTCGAGTCGCTCGATGCGGGCGAGGTAGTGCTCCGTCACCTCGAGCGCGGTCGCCTCCCCCCGGCGAATCCAGTCCCAGAGTTCCTGCGCGGCGAGGTGGTGGAGTTCGAACACGGTTCCCGAGCCTAGGCGGCGACGGTGCTGGTCGACCGTCAGTGCTGGTCGTACGCGTAGAAGCCGCGGCCGGTCTTCACGCCCAGGTGCCCCGCGTCGACGTACTGCCGGAGCAGCTGCCGTGGGCCCTCGGGCAGGTGCGGGTCCTCCGCCGCGTAGTGCTCCTCGATGTCCAGGACGACGTCGAGCCCCACCTGGTCCATCATCCGGAACGGCCCCGCGGGCGAACCGGTGTTCACCGCGAACATCGCGTCGACGTCCTCCGGCGTGGAGACCCCGTCGGCGACGACGGCCAGGGACTCGCGCTTGATGGCCGCCCAGATGCGGTTGAAGATGAACCCGGTCGACTCCCTGCGGGCGACGAACGGCCGGACGCCGTAGGTCGGCAGGACCTCGAGCAGCAGGTCGATGACCGCGGGATCGGTCTCCCCGTCGCTCATCAGGTCGACGGCGTTCTGCGCCGGCGGCATGTAGAAGTGCATGTTCAGCACGCGCTCCGGGTGCTCGACCTCGTCGATCACGAGTCGGCTCGCGTACGACGACGAGTTGCTCGCCAGGATCGTGTCCGCCCCGACGGCACGGTCGAGCTGCCCGAACACCGTCGTCTTGAGGTCGAGGCGCTCCGGGATCGCCTCGACGACGAGCCACGAACCGGCGACGGCCTCGTCCAGGTCGTCGAACGCGCGGACGGTGCCGACCGCGCCCCCGTCCCGCGCCGCTGCGAGCGCCGGGAGCTCGCGCTCGACGTACTCGACGGCGGCCGTGCGGACCGGCTCGGCGAGGTCGAACACGCGGGACTCGCCGCCGGCGCTGGCGAACACCAGGGCGATGCGACGACCGAGGGTCCCACCGCCGATCACGGTGACGGGTCGGTTGCGGATGTCGGTCGGCAGGGAGAAGCCCATGGTGTCCTTCGTTCTCGGGTGTACGTTCGATACACAACGTACTCAGTACGGAACGTATCGCAACTCGACAAGGAGTTCCCATGCAGGCCTCGGACGTCCTCCGCCACGCCACCACCCCCCTCACCGGGCCGGTCTATCCGCTGCGCCCGACGCGCTTCACCGATCGCGAGTACTTCAACGTCGTGTACCGGACCGACCCCGACGCCCTCCGCGCCGTCGTGCCGGAGCCGCTGCAGGTCGACGCGCCGCTGGTCCGGTTCGAGGTCATGAAGATGGGTGACGTCGACGGCTACGGCCCCTACGTCGAGTCCGGTCAGGCGATCCAGGTCACCCACGACGGCGAGGTCGGCGAGTACCTGCACGCCATGTACCTCGACAACTCCGCGGCGACGCTCGCCGGTCGCGAACTGAGCGCCTACCCGAAGGTGCTCGGGACCCCGGGGTTGCGCGTCGACCAGGGCGCCCTCGTCGGCACGCTCGACCGCGGTGCCGAGCGCGTGGCGACGGCGACCATGGCGTACCAGTGGGAACCGATGGACCCGGTCGAGGCCGCGGCGCAGATCACGGTGCCGACCTGGATGGTGAAGCTCGTCCCCGACGTGACGACCCTGGGGCTGCGCGCCGCCGATCTCGTGCGGACCGAGATCACCGACATCGTCGTGAAGGGGGCCTGGACCGGGCCCGCCCGCCTGCAGCTGTTCGAGCACGCCCTCGCGCCGATGGCCGACCTGCCGGTGCTCGAGGTCATCAGCGCCTCGCACGTCCTGACCGACCTGACGCTCGCGCCGGTGCGGTCCGTGCACGACTACCTGGCCGACCCGCGCCGGTCGGACGACGCCTCCTAGGATGAGCCGATGTCCCCACGAGTGAGCGACGACACCGCCGCACCCGCCCGCCCCACCCGGCGGCGCAGCAGCACCCGCGCGGAGCTCGTCCGCGCGGCCGAGGCGCTGTTCGACGAGACCGGCTCGGCCTCGGCCAGCGTCGAGGCGATCGTCGCGCGTGCGGGGTTCACGCGCGGCGCCTTCTACTCGAACTTCGCGACGACCGACGAGCTCTTCTTCGCGGTGTACGAAGCGCAGGAGGCCGTGGTCGTCGAGCGGCTCGAGGACGGCTTCCGGGCCGCGCTCGGCACGACCGACCCGCAGTCCGTCGACGCGATCGTCTCCGGGGTCCTCGGCGGCCTGCCCCCCGAGGGCAAGTGGTACGCGATCCGCTCGGTCCTGCTGTCCCGGGCGCGACACGAACCCGAGCTCCGGGCACTGCTCCGAGCGCACACCGACGCCTTCCACGCGGCACTCGAACCGCTGCTCGTCGAGTCGGTCACGGCACAGGGCCGGCGACTGACCGTCGCCCCGGACGTCTTCACCCGGGCGGTCGCCGCCGCGCACGTCGGCGCGGTCAGCCAGACGGTGCTGTACGACGACGCCGCGACCATCCGCGTCGCCGCGGTGCGGGGCGCACTCCTCGGACTCAGCGAGCCGGCGCGCGAGCCCGACGGTGCCGACGACACCGACGACACAGGAGGTACAGCGTGATCGTCCCCGAAGCCGCGGTCCCGCTGTTCCTGCGGGCCACGCACGCGAACGCGCCGTTCGTCACCGAAGCGGGAGCGCACCGAGCCGTCCGCCGACAGGCCCTCCGCCCCGAGCCGTTCGGACCACCGAAGCGCCTCCGGCCCGACGTGCGCGTCGACGTCCACCGGCAGGGTGGCACCCCGGTGTACACCGTGACGCCGAGCCGCCAGCCACCGCTCCGCGACGTCGTGTACGTGCACGGCGGCGGGTGGGTCCACGAGATCGCCCCGCAGCACTGGGCGCTCATCGCCCAGCTCGCCGCCGAGGCGCGCGCCACCGTGACCGTCCCGATCTACCGACTCCTGCCGGACGGCAACGCTCGGCAGGCGCACGACCTGGTCGACGACGTCGCACGCCGCGTCATCGACCGGCGCGGACGGGTGCAGCTCGCCGGCGACTCCGCCGGCGGGCAGATCGCGCTGTCGGTCGCCCAGACCCTGCGCGACCAGGGCGTCCCGTCGCTCCGGACCGTCCTGGTGTCACCGGCGCTCGACCTCGGCTTCTCGAACCCGCGCATCCCCCAGGTCCAACCGAGCGACCCGTGGCTCGGTCGCGACGGGGGCCGTGTCCTCGGTCACCTGTGGGCCGACGGCCTGTCGATCGACGACCCGGTCGTCAGTCCCCTGGCCGGTTCGTTCCACGGCCTCGGCCCGATGCTCGTCCACACCGGGACCCACGACGTGCTGAACCCCGACGCGCACCTGCTCGTCGCGGCCGCCCGGGCCGCGGGCGTGGACGTCACGCTGCGCGAGCGCCCCGGCGCCCTGCACGTGTTCCCCCTGCTGCCGACGCGCAGCGGACGAGCAGCACGGCAGGAGATCGTCAGGGCCGTCCGCGGCGCCTGACCGTCAGCGCAGGACCCGGCCGGCGCGTGCCCGTGACGGCCACGGCGGCGGACCGCCGGCCGTCCTGCGCGACGCGGGGCGGGCCTCCCGGTCGGACCGTCAGACCATCAGACGCCCAGGTGGGCGGCGAGCACGTCGCGGACGCTCGTCCACCCGTGCGGACCGGAGCGGTCGTCGTCGACGTGGTGGAGCTCCGCCTCGCCGCTGAACATGCTCACGAAGTACTGCATGCCCTGCCAGGCCGGGAACGGTTCGGCGTCGTCCTTCGACAGCCGACGGCCGATCCGTGCCATCGCCGACAGCGTGCCGGTCGTCCCCGCCCACTGCAGCCGGAACGGGGTGCCGGTCAGTCGGGACATCGTGTCGGCGATCGACCGTGCCGTCACGCGGTCACCGGCGACCTCGACCACACGGGGTGCGTCCGCGTCGACTGCGACGAGCGCCGTCACGCGCGCGACGTCGTCCTTCGTGGTGAAGTCGAGGACCTGGTCGGCCGACGACCAGTAGAGCACCCGCTGGCGGTCGAACAGGATCAGCGGCGCCTGACCGGTGAGCATGTCCGTGAACGCCCCGTTCAGCACCGAGGTCGCACGGATCGGTGCGGCGTCGAGGGCGGCGGCGAACTCGCGGCGGAGCTCGAAGTTCCGGTTCGAGCCGGGCGTGATCGAACGGTAGTCGGCGGCGTAGTCCGAGGGGATGAACCGCGGGACGCCGGCCTGGACCGCGGCGTCGAGCAGGGCGCGCTGGGCGTCCACGATCACCGCGCGGGTACCGCTGACCGTGGAGACGACGACGTCGACCCCGGCGAGCGCCGTGACCAGCGCCGGCGCGTCCGTGTAGTCCGCGGTGACGACGTCGACGCGGTCGTCGTCGGCGAACTGCCGCTGGGCGCCGGTGCTGGACGGGCGGGTGAGGACGCGGACGCGGGTGTCGTGCTGCAGGAGCTCGCGGACGATGCGTCCGCCGAGGTCTCCGGTGGCGCCGGCGACGAGGACGGTGGTGGTCATGGCCGCCACGCTACGGGTGCGCGGGTGCGGCGGGTACAGGTGCGGAGTCCACGTATCCTGCGGAGGTGGACACGACTCTCCCCTCCGGCACGACGAAGCGCCGGATCGAGCTCCGGCTCGCTCGCCCCCTGCTCACCTGGTTCGCCCGCCCGACCGTCACGATCGACGGGGTCGGGCACCCGGCGCAGTGGGGCACCGGCACGTGGGCCGTGGCCGACGACGGCCGGACCGTGATCGGGGTGTACCTGTTCAACCGGGCATGGCGCTTCGGCGCGGCGACGGTGACCGTCGGCGATGCCGAGGTGCTCGAGTACCGCGCGGGTGTGCTGCCCGTCGGCGCGGGGCGGTTGGCGCCCGTGCCGGTGCCGGGCCTGCCGGGCCGAGGTTCGCGCTGAGCGACACTCTTCGCGGCGTGGGGCCCGAGGAGTGTCGCTCAGCCCGAGACCCGGGCCCGGCGCCCGGCCAGGCCCGGCCCGGCCCGGCCCTACTCGTGCTCGATGTCGGAGAACAGGCCGGTGAACGTGGCACCCGTGCCGCCGAGCTGCTGGAAGAACGCCCCGGCCTCGGCGGTCGCCACTGCGTCGGAGGCATCCCCGTACGAGGCGAAGTACAGGTCGAGGGTGCGGTGCGCCGGTGTCGGCGTGCCGTCCTCCTTCGGCCAGACCTTCGCCGCCTCGAGCCGCTGCAGGCCGGGCAGCTTCGCGGCGAGTGCCTCGAGCTCCACGTAGGACTGCTCGAACGCCGACGGGTCGGCCGGGTTGTCGATGATCAGGGTGATCTTCGTGGTCATGGTGTGCTCCTGGAGGTGTCGGTGGGACGGGTGACGGTGCAGCGCCCACTCCACTCCGTTCCGCGCACCGCTGCCCGGGATCGGCTACTCGAACATCTCGGCGAGGAGTGCGTGCGGGTCACCGTCGACGACGTGTGCCGAGGGCGGCTCCGGCCAGTGCGTCGTACCGTCGTCCGGCCAGCACGGCACGACGTGGAAGTGCAGGTGCCGCACGCTCTGCCCGGCATCGGCGCCGGAGGCCTGCAGCACGACGGTGCCGGTGGCGCCGAGTGCGCCCCGCATCGCCCGTGCGACACGCTGCGCGAGCGCGACGGTGGCGGCCAGTGCCACCGGGGCGGCACCGAGCAGGTCGTCGGCGTGCTCGACCGGTACGACGAGCGTGTGCCCGGGTGCGAGCGCGGACCCGGGCAGCGGCGCGAACGCGACGGCGTGGTCCTCGCGCTCGACCCACACGGCCGGTTCGTCGCCGGCGATGATCGCGCAGAAGACGCAGGATGCCATCCGTCCAGTGTGCTGCACCCGGAGCACCGGGCGCTCCGAGGGCGGTGCCGTGCGCGCGCCGCCGCGTGGGACGATTGGCGCATGACCGCCACGCTCGTCGCCAAGGGCCTGTCCGGCGGGTACGCCGCTCGCACGCTGTTCGACTCCCTCGACCTCACGGTGGCACCGGGCGACGTGATCGGCGTCGTCGGCGTGAACGGTGCCGGCAAGTCCACCCTGCTCCGACTGCTGGCGGGTGTCGACGAGCCCCTGGCGGGCACGGTGTCGCTCGCACCGACCGACGCGTTCGTCGGCTGGCTCCCCCAGGAGCACGAGCGGATCGCGGGCGAGACCGTCGCCGCGTACATCGCCCGACGGACCGGCTCGGCCGAGGCGACCGAGGCCATGGACGCCGCGGCTGCCGCGCTCGGCGACCCGGACGCCGGCGACGCTGCCGCGGACCGCTACTCGACGGCGCTCGACCGCTGGCTCGCCGCGGGCGCCGCTGATCTGGAGGACAGGATCCCCGCCGTCCTGGCCGACCTCGGCCTCGAGACCGGAACCGATGACGACGGCGTCGGACCGGACTCACTCATGACCGCACTGTCCGGTGGGCAGGCCGCTCGGGTCGGGCTGGCGGCGCTGCTGCTGTCGCGGTTCGACATCGTCCTGCTCGACGAGCCCACCAACGACCTCGACCTCGACGGGCTGGACCGGCTCGAGGGGTTCGTCCGGGGCCTCCGCGGCGGGGTCGTGCTCGTCAGCCACGACCGGGAGTTCCTGGCACGGTCGGTGACGAGCGTGCTCGAGCTCGACCTGGCGCAGTCGTCCAACCGGCTGTTCGGCGGCGGCTACGACTCGTTCCTCGAGGAGCGCGAGATCGCCCGGCAGCACAAGCGCGACGCGTACGAGGACTACGCCTCCACCAAGGCCGACCTGGTCTCCCGCGCCCGTACACAGCGCGAGTGGTCGAGCCAGGGCGTGCGCAACACCATGAAGAAGGCCCCGGACAACGACAAGATCCGGCGCAAGGCCGCCTCGGAGTCGAGCGAGAAGCAGGCGCAGAAGGTCCGCCAGATGGAGTCCCGCATCGCGCGGCTCGACGAGGTCGAGGAGCCCCGCAAGGAGTGGCAGCTCGAGTTCACGATCGGCAGCGCTCCGCGGTCCTCGGCCGTCGTGGCCACGCTGTCCGACGCCACCTTCACGCAGGGCGACTTCACGCTCGGCCCGGTGTCGTTGCAGGTCGACGGCGGCGACCGCATCGGCATCACCGGACCGAACGGCGCCGGCAAGTCCACGTTGCTCCGGGCACTGCTCGGCAAGCAGGCGCCGACGACCGGCACCGCCTCGCTCGGGTCGAGCGTCGCCGTCGGCGAGGTCGACCAGGCCCGAGCGGCCTTCACCGGCGACCAGTCGCTCGCCGCGGCGTTCGAGGCGATCGTGCCCGAGTACACCACTGCCGACGTCCGGACGCTGCTCGCGAAGTTCGGGCTGAAGGCCGACCACGTCGGACGGCCCGCGTCGGCGCTCTCCCCCGGCGAACGGACCCGCGCCGGACTGGCGCTGCTGCAGGCCCGCGGGGTGAACGTGCTCGTGCTCGACGAACCGACGAACCACCTCGACCTGGTGGCCATCGAGCAGCTCGAGCAGGCACTGGAGTCGTACGACGGCACCTTGCTGCTCGTCACGCACGACCGGCGCATGCTGGAGACCGTCCGCCTCGACCGGCAGTGGCACGTCGACGCCGGCCGGGTCACCGAACGCTGACGACACCAGGAGCACAGGGGGATGCCGATGCGACGCAGGGGCTGGATCGCCGTGGTCGGGGGTGCAGCGGCGCTCGCCGTCGCGGCCGCCGTCGTCGTCGGGGTGACCGCCGACCGGCCGGACGCCGACCCGACCCGCGCCGCACGGGCCACACCGACCGCGACGCCGACGCCGATCCCCACCCCGACGCTCGCGGCCGTCCCCCGAGCGCCGTCGGCCGCCACCCTCGCCGCCCTGCCGTCGGCGTTCCACGACGGCGTCGTCCCCGAACTGCTCGACGGCGGGGACGTCCGCCCCGCGGACACCTGGCAGATCGCCACCCCGCGGCACGACCTCGTGGCCCTGTACGCCAGCCCGTCCAGCCGCGCCCGCCCGGTGGCCACGCTGTCGCACCTGGTGTCGACGATCGACCTGCCCGCCGCCACCGCTGTCTGGGGCCGGTCGCCCGGCGTCGACGGCGGCATGCTCCTCGTCTCGACCCCGGCCCGGAACCGCACCCCGGGCGTCGGCGGCGACCCGGAGGCGCCGAGCGCCACGTTCGCCTGGGCACGGGCCGCCGACTTCACGGTCGCCGACACCGACCGGATGATCCGCGTCGACGTCGCCCGGAGCACGGTCTCCGTCGTCACCCGGAGCGGCCAGGTCACCGCGACCGAGGCGGCCCGGCTCGGCACCCCCGAGGACCCCACACCGTCCGACACCGCCACCTACGTCGAAGCGGCGTACGTGGACACCCGCGTGACCTACACGCAGGGCAACCCGATCATCCTGACCGGGGCGCACTCGTCGCGGATCCCGTCGTACGGCGGCAACGCGGCACTGACGGCGCTGCACTACTACCCCGACCCGACCGGCAGTTCGCACGGGTGCGTGCGGATCTCGGCGGAGATGACCCGCACCCTCGCCGCCCTGCCCGTCGGCACCCCGATCCGGTTCAGCTAGCGGCCGCCGCCGAGCCCGAGCCGCTCGACGACCTCGGCGCTCTCCTCCTCCGGAGTCCGATCGGCCGCGATCGTCAGGTGCGCCTCGTCGTCCTGCGGCGGCTCGAGCGTCGCGAGCTGGGACTGCAGCAGCGACGTCGGCATGAAGTGGCCAGACCGCTGCGACATGCGCTGTTCGATCAACGCGCCGTCACCGGCCACGTGCACGAACACCACGCCGGGCGCCCGCAGCACGTCGCGGTACGACCGCTTCAGCGCCGAGCAGGTCACGACACCGTGCGTGCCGGCGTCGAGGTGCCCGCGGATCCAGCCGGCGACGACGTCGAGCCACGGCCAGCGGTCCGCGTCGGTGAGCGGTGTGCCGGCGTGCATCTTGTCGACGTTGGCCTGCGGGTGCATGGCGTCGCCCTCGGCGAAGTCCCACCCGAGCTGCTCGGCGACCATCGCGGCGACGGTCGACTTGCCGGAACCGGAGACCCCCATGACGACCAGGACACGCGCATCCAGAGCGGAGTCGCTGCTCATCGGATGAACACCCCGGCCAGCAGCACCCCAAGCAGACCGAGCACCGAGATGAGGCACTCGAGCACCGTCCACGTCTTGAAGGTCTGTCCCACGGTGGTGTTGAGGTAGCCCTTGACGAGCCAGAACCCGGCGTCGTTGACGTGCGACAGGAACACCGAGCCCGCACCGATCGCCAGCACGAGCAGCGAGGTCATCGGCGTGGACAGGTCGGCGGCGATCGGGGCCATGATGCCCGCCGCGGTCACGGTGGCGACCGTGGCCGACCCGGTGGCGACGCGCACCAGGGCCGACACGACCCAGGCGACGAGGAGCACCGAGACGCCGGAGTCCTTCACGGCGTCGGCGATCACGCCGCCGATGCCCGTGTCGATGAGCACCTGCTTGAACCCACCGCCGGCACCGACGATGAGCAGCACCCCGGCGACCGGGGGCAGCGCGCTCTCGAGCGACTTCGCCACGGCGGACCGGTCCATGCCGCCGCCGATCGCGAAGAAGACCATCGCGTAGATCGCCGCGATGCCGATCGCGATCATCGGCGACCCGAGGAAGTCGAGCAGGCTCACCCACGAGCCAGCGGCGTCGGGCATCGTGGCCTCGCGGACGGCCTGGGCGAGCATGAGGACGACGGGCAGCAGGATGCCGATGAGCGCGACGGTGAACGACGGGCTGCGGGGCTCGCTGATGACGCGCGTGAAGTCGCTCTTGCCGTTGGGAAGGGACGCGGTGTCCTGCGTGGCGGGGCCGCGCCGGGCCTCCCGTCCGCCCGAGGCGGGGTCCTGCGGACCGGACGCCGCCCCGGAGTCCGACCCACGCGACCCGAACATGTCGGGCGCGGGGATGTCGACCCAGCGGGCCGCGAACTGGGCGAACACCGGTCCGGCCAGGATGATGACCGGGATCGCCAGCACGATGCCGAAGGCGAGCGTGGTGCCGAGGTTCGCGCCGACGGTCGAGATCGCGACGAGCGGGCCGGGGTGCGGCGGGACGAACGCGTGCATCGTCGACAGGCCGACCAGGGCGGGCACGGCGATCTTCATGATCGGCACGGAGCTGCGCTTCGCGACGAGCACGATGATCGGGATGAGGAGCACGAGGCCGACCTCGAAGAACATCGGCAGGCCGATCAGCGCACCGATCAGGGCCATCGTCCACGGCAGCGCGGCCTTCGACGACCTGCGCACCAGGGTGTCGACCACGCGGTCGGCGGCGCCGGAGTCGACGAGCATCTTGCCGAACATCGACCCGAGGCCGACCAGGATGCCGACGCTCGTCATCGTCGCTCCGAAGCCGTTGCCGAAGCTCACGACGGCCTTGTCCGGCGCGAGCCCCGCACCGATGCCGACGCCCAGGGCACCGATCACGAGCGCGATGAACGGGTGGACCTTGAGCCAGGTGATGAGCGCGATGATCACGACGATGCCGACCAGGGCCGCGATGATCAGCTGCGGGATCGGCCCGGACGGGTCGACGGTCTCGGTGCCGCCGCCTTCGGCCGCGAGGACGGTGCCCACGGGGTGGGCGAGCAGGTGGACTGGAGCGTGAGGCATCGGTGCCCCTTCCTGGAGCCGCTGCCGCGCGGCTCCGTCGCCTTCGTGTCGAGGGGCGGCTGGCGCTGCGCGCGCCGACCCCCAATAATCTGATTAATCAGACTATACGACGATCCGCCGCGCGCCATCCGCCCTCGGACGCAGTCTGCCGTTTCGATGGGACCGACGTCACGCCGATCGCGCGACCCGTACTGCACGGAGGAACGATGCCCCCAGCCCGCGGACTCCACGCCCACGTGCTCGACACCCTCGGGCAGCGCATCGTCGACGGTGCGCTCGACCCCGGCACGGTGGTCCGCCCCGAGCTCGTGGCGGACGAGTTCGGCGTGTCCCGGTCGGTCGTGCGCGAGGCGCTCCGCGTCCTGCAGTCGCTCGGACTCGTCGAGCCCCGGCAGCGCGTCGGCACGCAGGTGCTCGGCATCGGGTCGTGGGAACTGCTCGCCCCGACGGTCATCCGGTGGCGTGGCGCCTCGCCCGCCTACTTCGTGCAGCAGCGGGAACTCCTCGAACTGCGGCTCGGCGTCGAACCCGTCGCAGCGTCGCTCACCGCCGGCGGCTCCGGGGCGTCCGCAGTCCTCGGCGCCGCGCAGGACATGCTCGCCGCCTGCGCGCGCGAGGACAGCCGCGCGTACCTCGAGGCCGACGTCCGCTTCCACCGCGCCCTGCTCACCGGCTCCGGCAACGCCGTCTTCGCGCACTTCGCCGGCACCGTCGAGGCGCTGCTGCGCACCCGCACGTCGGAGTCGCGCGACACCATCACGCGCTGGACACGCGAGGCAGCACTCCGCCACGAGGCCGTCGGGCACGCGCTCGTCGCGGGTGACGGGGCCGCTGCGGCGGCCGCGACGACGGCGCTCGTCGGCGTCACGCGCGACGAGTTCATCGCGGAGGCCCCGCGCGGCTGACGGGGTGTGCGGGGGCGGGCGAGGGCCGGCACGCCGTGCGCTGACCGCCGAGGTTCCACAACACGCCGTGCGCTGGTCGTCGAGGTTCCACAACGCGCGCGATCGCACGCCGAGATGCGCAGATCTCGGAACCTCGGCGCGGCCCGAGACGCGACCGAACGACGGACGGGAGGCCCGTGGCGACGCGCCCACGGGCCTCCCGTCCGACAGCCGCCCGGGTTCCACAACACGCCGTGCGCTGGTCGTCGAGGTTCCACAACGCGCGCGATCGCACGCCGAGATGCGCAGATCTCGGAACCTCGGCGAGGCCCACCGCGACCAGACGACGGACGACGGACCGACTACTTGCGCGCGAACAGGCGGGGACCGCGCAACCGCAGGCGCATCGTCACCGTGCCGAGCCACCGGTCGTACTTGTAGCCGACCTTGCCCATCCGGCCGACCTCCTCGAAGCCGAGCCGCTCGTGCAGGCGGATCGAGGCCTCGGCCTGCCGGTCGGCGATCACGGCGACGACCTCGCGGACCCCGGCGGACCGGCACTCGTCGAGCAGGGCTTCCATGAGCGCACGGCCCAGCCCCTTGCCACCCGAGGCCGCTCCGAGGTAGATCGAGTCCTCGACCACCCGGTTCGACCGGTCGCGCGGGTTCCAGGCGTCCACGAGCGCGTAGCCGAGGATCTGCCCGGCGGGGTTCTCGGCCACCAGGAAGGGCAGCTTACGCTTCCGGATGTCGTCGTAGCGCTGCTTCCACCGGGCGAAGGTGAACGCCGACGGGTCGAAGGTCACCGACGAGTTGCGGACGTAGTGCGTGTGGATCTCACGGACGTCGGGCAGGTCGCTCGCCTCGGCGGCACGGATCCGGTACTCGAACGCGGTCTCGCTCGCCGGCCGGGCACGCAGGTGTCGCGGCAGGACCCGCCGTCGCTGGTATTCCTCCTCGAGCACGTGCCGAGCCTACTGAGCGGGCAGCGACCAGTCGACCGGTGTCGCGCCCTGTTCCTGCAGCAGCGCGTTGACCTGCGAGAACGGCCGGCTGCCGAAGAAGCCCCGCGACGCACTCAACGGGCTCGGGTGCGCCGACGCCACCACCGGGGTGTCGCCGAGCAGCGGCCGGACGGACGCGGCCTGCGCGCCCCACAGCACGGCGACGAGCGGGGTCCCCCGGGCGACGAGTGCGCGGACCGCCTGGTCGGTGACGGCTTCCCAGCCCTTGCCGCGGTGACTGCCGGCGTCGCCCGCACGGACCGTGAGCACACGGTTGAGCAGCAGCACGCCCTGGTCCGACCACGCACGCAGGTCACCGTGCGCCGGTGGGGTCACGCCGACGTCGGCGCTGAGCTCCTTGTAGATGTTCGCCAGGCTGCGCGGCACCGGACGAACTGCCGGGTCGACGGCGAACGACAGCCCGATCGGGTTGCCCGGCGTCGGGTAGGGGTCCTGCCCCACCACGAGCACCTTCACGGCGTCGAACGGCGTGGTGAAGGCCCGGAGCACGTCGGCGCCGGCCGGCAGGTAGGTGCGGCCGGCCGCTGTCTCGTCACGCAGCCAGGCACCCATGCGGTGCACGTCGGCCTCCACCGGAGCGAGCGCCGACGCCCAGCCCGGGTCGACCAGGTCGGCGAGCGGTCGTGGCTCCACGACGGCTACGCGCCCATCGTGGCGACGGCCACCGACTCCTCGCCGGCCATGACCCGCCAGACGCTGCCGGTTCCGCGGACCTCAAGCGCGCCCTCGCCGACGACGAGGGCGGTGTCCTCGTCGATCGCCAGGCCGGCGGTGACGAACTCGGCCTCGGCGCTCGCGATCAGGCGGGCGAGGGTGCCGGCCTGCACCGCGTGGACGTCGATGGTCAGGTCGACCAGGCCGAGCCCTTCGCGGAGTTCGACCTCGTCGAGGCCTTCAGAGGCTGCCTCGGGGCAGATCTCGACGCCGCCGATGCGCCAGCCGCCCACGAGCGCGCGGTCGGCGGCGATCATCGCACCGGCCGAGTAGCCCAGGTAGGGCAGGCCGTCGGCGACGAGCAGCCGAAGCTGGTCGACGAGTGGGGCGATCGCGCCCAGGTAGTCGGGGGTGACGCCGCCACCGACGACGAGCGCGTCGACGTCGCTCAGGACGGTCGTGTCGAACACCTGGCCGGCCGCGACCTCGGTGACGACGACCTCGGCCACGCGGGCACCGCCGAGCACCTCGGCGATGTCGGCGGTCGACGACGGACTGCCGCCGTCCGGGCCGGCGACGGAGAGCAGGGCGATGCGCGGGACCGTCCGGCCGACGGCGGCCGAGCGTGCGGTGGCCTCGGCGAGGAAGGGCGCTGCGGCGTCCGAGGCGGCGAAGAGTCCGCCGCCGACGAGGTGGATGCTCACGACTCGGCCGTCACCGGTGCGAGGGCGCTCCACGGGAACGTGATCCAGCCGTCGACCCGGCGCCACACGTGGTCGGGCTCGAGGACGGTGCCGGGCTTCGAGTACAGGCAGGCGCTGCGGACGTCGGCACCGGCGTTCCGGATGATGTCGACCACCAGGCGCAGGGTCCGACCGGAGTCCGACACGTCGTCGACGACGAGCACGCGCTTGCCGGCGAGGCTCGGGGCGTCGAGCGCGGGTGCGAGCACGACGGGCTCGTCCAGGCGCTGCTCGACGTCGGTGTAGAACTCGACGTTGATCGAGCCGCACTCCTTGGTGCCGAGCGCGTAGGCCACGGCACCGGCGATGATCAGCCCGCCGCGGGCGACGGCGACGACGACCTCGGGCTCGAAGCCGGAGGACAGCACGTCCTTCGCGAGCAGGCGTGCGGCGTCACCGAACTCCAGCCATCCGAGCACCTCGGGCCCGCTCGTCACGGTCACGGTCGACTGAGCCGGGGCCGTGGGCTCGGGTTCGCTGCTGATCGGCATCCGTCCACGGTACCGGCAGGGACCCCGCGCCCGCGACCCGTGGCCGCCGCCCGGGCGCTGCGCAGGCGGTCAGCGCGGCGTGAGCGTCCCGCGCGCGAGCTTGTGCTGCGCCGACTGCGCGACCGGTCGGATCGTGACGAGGTCGAGGTTCACGTGCGGCGGCAGTTCCACCGCGTGCACGATCGCTTCGGCGACGTCGTCGGCGACGAGCGGGTCCGGCACGTCGTCGTAGACCGCAGCGGCCTTCTGCTCGTCGCCGCGGAACCGGGTGAGCGCGAACTCGTCGGTCTTCACCAGGCCGGGGGCGATCTCGACGACGCGGATCGGTTCGCCGTTCAGCTCGAGCCGGAGCGCGCCGACCAGGGCGTGCTCGGCGAACTTCGCGGCGTTGTAGCCGCCGCCGTTCTCGTACGCCACGAAGCCGGCCGTGCTCGTCACCGTGACGATGTCCGCTCCCCCGGTGTCGCGCGCACGGTCCCGCAGGTGCGGCAGCAGCGCGGCGACGACGCGCTTCGTGCCGATCACGTTCACCTCGAACATGGCCCGCCAGTCGTCGACGTCGGACGCCTCGACGCTGGCCGAGCCGAACGCGCCACCGGCGTTGTTGACGAGGACGTCGGCGCCGCCGAGCTCGGCGACGCGGGCGGCGAGCGCCTCGACGTCGGCAGCGCTCGTGATGTCCGCCACCAGGACCTCGGCCCCGGTCTCCGCGGCGAGCGCCTCGAGCTTGGACGCCCGGCGGGCGACGGCGAGCACGTCCCAGCCCCGCGAGCGGAACAGCCGGACGGTGGCCGCTCCGATGCCCGAGCTCGCTCCGGTGACGACTGCGCGCCGTGCTGCCATGTGATCTGCCTCCTGCGTCGGTGTCGGGGCAACGGATCGCCCCGGTGTCGGGACGACTGCTCGCCCCGATCCCCACCGTACCGACCCTCCCAGGTCACGATCCGGTAACGTGACCGACGATGACGACGGATGCCGCCCCTCCCGCACCCTCGGCCCCGGCGACGCAGCTCGAACCCGGCCGGGCACCGCGCCGTATCCCGATGTGGGACACCGCGCGGTTCGTCGCGGTGACCCTCGTGGTGATCGGCCACGCGATCCAGCGCCAGACGACGGCGAGCGAGCACGCCCTGGCGCTCTACACGTTCATCTACGCGTTCCACATGCCCGCGTTCGGTGTGATCAGCGGCTACTTCTCGTCGGCCGACACCCCGACGGCGAAGCGCATGCGCCGGACGATCACCGACATCGTCGTGCCGTACATCATCATGCAGACGATCTGGACCGTGGTGCAGGGCATCGTCGAGGGCGGCAAGGACTTCAACCCGACGCAGCCGACCTGGACCCTGTGGTTCCTGCTGGCCCTCGGCATCTTCAAGCTGATCCTGCCGTACCTGGCGCAGCTGCGGTGGCCGTTGTTCTGGGCCGTCGTGTTCAGCATCGGCGTCGGCTACTTCGACAACGTCGACTCCACGCTCTCGTTGTCCCGTGCGATCAGCCTGCTGCCGTTCTTCCTGCTCGGGTGGCAGGTCAAGCAGTGGGGGCTCTTCGACCGCTGGTACGAGGCCTCGCGCCGTACCGTGGTCCGGGTGCGCGTCGCCGCCGGCGTGGTGTTCGCCGCGTGGGCCGTGTCGTGCGCGGTGTGGATCCCGCAGTTCAAGGAGTTCGACCTGCACCACTGGTTCTTCTACGACGACTCGTACTCGGGTCTCGGCGAGGACGCCTGGTGGGCGGGTGCCGTGCGCTTCGGCCTGATGCTGCTCGCGACGCTGCTGACCGCCTCGTTCCTGGTGCTCATCCCCCGCCGGAACATCTGGCTCACGCAGTTCGGTGCGGCGACGATGTACGTGTACCTGCTGCACACCTTCGTGCTCTACCCGATCCGCGAGTCCGGGGTGCTCGCCGGTCCGCACTCCGCGTGGCCGTTCGTGCTCCTGATGGTCGCGATCGCCTGCGCGGTGAGCCTCTTCCTCGCGCAGCCCTTCGTGCGGCGCGGGATGCGCTGGCTGCTCGAACCGAACGTCGGCTGGCTGTTCCGTCGCGACAATTGACATTTCCGCGCAAGCAGTCGTCTTCGCTGCGCTCAGTCGGCAGCGCGCGACGTCGCGGCAGGCCGCGACCGATCCCCGTGGTCGCCGCCGTCAGACGAGCGCGCAGGCTCGACCGGGAGGCCCGTGGTGCGTCGGGCGTGCGCGTTACGTCCCGAGGCGGGTGCGCTGGTACCAGCGCGACCACCTGCGTACCGTGACACCCGACGCACAGACGCGCCGCGCCTCCAGGCCGAGCGCAAGGCGACCCGACGACCAGCCGCACCGGACAGGAGCACCAAGATGACCGAGCACGACGCCGCGCAGTGGCGGTTCGAGACCACGCAGGTCCACGCCGGCGCACAGCCGGACCCGACCACGGGCGCCCGCGCCACCCCGATCTACAAGACGACCTCGTACGTCTTCGCGAACTCGGACGAGGCCCGCGACCTGTTCGCCCTCGCCAAGCCGGGCAACATCTACTCCCGCATCATGAACCCGACGAACGACGTCGTGGAGCAGCGCATCGCGGCACTCGAGGGCGGCAGCGGCGCACTCCTCGTGGCGTCCGGCCAGGCGGCGGAGACCTACGCCGTGCTGAACATCGCGGGTGCGGGCGACCACATCGTGTCGTCGTCGTCGATCTACGGCGGCACGTACAACCTGTTCAAGTACACGCTGGCGAAGCTCGGCATCGAGACCACGTTCGTCGAGGACCAGGACGACCTCGAGGAGTGGCGACGCGCCGTCCGCCCGAACACGAAGCTCTTCTTCGCCGAGACCATCGGCAACCCGCGGATCAACGTCCTCGACATCACCGGCGTCAGCGACGTCGCGCACGAGTCCGGCGTCCCGCTGATCGTCGACAACACGATCGCGACGCCGTACCTCATCCGTCCGTTCGAGCACGGGGCCGACATCGTCGTGCACTCGGCGACGAAGTTCCTCGGCGGCCACGGCACCGTCATCGGCGGCATCATCGTCGACGGCGGGAAGTTCGCCTGGTCACAGCACCCGGACAAGTTCCCGGAGTTCAACACGCCCGACCCGTCGTACCACGGCGCGGTCTTCGCCGAGGCCGTCGGCAACGAGCTCGCCTACATCGTGAAGGCCCGCGTGCAGCTGCTCCGCGACCTCGGGGCGTCGAACTCGGCGGACACCGCGTTCGCACTCCTGCAGGGCATCGAGACGCTGTCGCTCCGCATCGAGCGCCACGTGTCGAACGCGCAGGAGATCGCCGAATGGCTCGACCAGCACCCGGACGTCGCGACCGTCGCCTACGCCGGCCTGCCGACGTCGCCCTGGTACGCCGCGGCGAACCGGTACGCGCCGAAGGGCGTCGGCGCCGTGCTGTCGTTCGAGCTCAAGGGCGGGGTGCCCGCGGGCAAGGCGTTCGTCGACAACCTGCAGCTGTTCTCGCACCTGGCGAACATCGGCGACGTGCGCTCGCTCGTGATCCACCCGGCGTCGACCACGCACTCGCAGCTCACGCCCGAGCAGCAGCTCACCACCGGGGTGACGCCGGGCCTGGTGCGCCTGTCCGTCGGCATCGAGAACATCGAGGACCTGAAGGCCGACCTCGAGGCCGGGCTCGCCGCTGCTCGAGCGGTCTCGCAGGAAGGGCAGCGCGCCTAGCGTTCGCCCGGGCACCGAGGCACGGCGCGCTCGATGCCTGTGCATGGTGCGACGTCCCACGAGTCGATCGACTCGTGGGACGTCGCTCGTTGCGCACGCATACGGTGCGTGTGCATGGTGCGACGATCCACGAGTCGAACAACGCGCACGATGTCGGAACATGCGCACGCACGCACAAGGCGAGCGCGGGCCGCGACCCGGCCACGGGGCGGACGTGACGTAACACGGCGGCGGCGACCCGCGCCTCCCGGCAGACTGGACGCACCATGGACTGGCAGACGACCCCCGAGGACTCCGTGCCGTCCACGCTGGTGCCCGGTGCCGAACTCGGCACCCTCGGCAAACCGCCGGTCACCGGCGCCTGGCGCCCCGGCGACCACCCGGGTGCGCGCCACTTCGCATCGCTCGGCGAGCAGTGGGTGCGCGGCGGGCGGCTGCCGGCCGTGCGCGTGGCGTACGAGTCGTGGGGCACGCTCAACGCGGCGCGCGACAACGCCGTCCTGCTGTTCCACGCACTGACCGGCGACTCGCACGTCGCGGGCGCACCCGGTCCGGGGCACCGCACCGCCGGCTGGTGGGGCGACGTCGTCGGCCCCGGCCTGGCGATCGACACCGACCGCTGGTTCGTGATCGCGCCCAACATGCTCGGCGGCTGCCAGGGCACGACCGGGCCGTCGTCGGTGGCACCCACCGGGGTCGAGTGGGGCTCGCGGTTCCCGTTCGTCACCGTGCGCGACCAGGTCGAGGTGCAGCGCCAGCTCGCCGACCGACTCGGCATCGACGTGTTCGCGGCCGTCGTCGGCGGGTCGATGGGCGGCATGCACGCGCTCGAGTTCGCGGTGTCCCACCCCGAGCGCGTCCAACGGCTGGCGGTGCTGGCCTCGACGGCGCAGACCACGGCGGACCAGATCGCGGCGAACTCCCTGCAGCGCTCGGCGATCCAGATGGACCCGGCGTTCGCAGGCGGCGACTACTACGAGGCCGACGCCGGTGAGGGCCCGCACCGCGGGCTGGCGCTCGCGCGGCGGATGGCGTTGATGACCTACCGGGCGTCGGACGAGCTGAACGGCCGGTTCGCCCGGTCGTGGCAGAGCGACGTGTCCCCGCTCGGCGACGACGGCCGGTTCTCGGTGGAGAGCTACCTCGACTTCCACGGCAACAAGTTCACCCGGCGCTTCGACGCGTCGTCGTACATCACGCTCACGCACGCGATGGACTCCCACGACGTCGGGGCCGGGCGGGGCGGTGTCGCTGCCGCGCTCGAACTCGTGACGGCCCGCACGCTCGTCGTGGGGATCTCGAGCGACCGGCTGTTCCCGATCGAGGACCAGCACCGGATCGCCGCAGGGGTCCCGGACACGCTCGACGGGGACACGGCCGCGGTGATCGAGAGCGAGTTCGGGCACGACGGGTTCCTCATCGAGCACGAGCAGGTCGGCGCGCACCTGCGGCGGTTGCTCGACGACTGAGCGCGACACGGCGCGGCGGGGCGTCGGGGCGTCGGGGCGGCGGCACGCGCGGCCCGGCGGCGGCACGCGCGGCACGGCGGCGGCACGCACGGCGTGCGCGGCACGGCGTGCGCGGCACGGCGCGCCGAACACCCCCCAACGGGTGTCGCCCGTGGTTGGATGGCTGCGAGCCCGGACTGAACGAGGCTCGGTTTCCCCGCACGACCCGTACCACCCGTCACACCAGCTCGTCACCAACCAGGACATCGATGGAATTCATCGCACAGGAACGCGACCGCTTGCTGCGGGCGACGACCCGTGTCGTGGGCATCGTCTGCGCGCTCATCAGCGTCGTCGGCGTGGTCTCCGCCGCCGCGGTCTCCGCCCTGCCGCTCGTGGGCGCCCTGCTGTGCATCGCCGCGATGGTCGCCGCGTTCGTGTTCTTCGGGCGCAGTGGCACCGTGTGGTGGACCGCCGCGATCCTCGTCACGGGCCTCGCCTCGCTCGCGCTGCTGTTCTCCGGCGTGGACGAGTCGGTCCGCCCGCTCGTCGCCAGCGCCGTCATGCCGCTCGCGGGCGGCTCGCTGTCCGCCCCGCTGATGGCGCAGCGCGGCCAGCCGTTCGGCCTCGGACTCACGATCGGCACCGGCGCGATCGTCGTCGTCGTGATGGTGTGGGCCACCGGCGGGCTCCTGTCGACGCCCGTCAGCGGCGCCCTGCTCGGTTGGGTGCTCATCGCGGTCGTGGCCGTCTGGATCTCGCGCAGCATCCCCCGCGTCGCCCGACGGATCTACAGCATCGGCACCGCGCACCGCGCCGAACGCCAGGCCAGCGAGACCGAGGCACAGCGGCGGCAGGGGGCGCGGCTGCTGCACGACACGGTCCTCGCGACGCTCACGCTCCTCGCGCACTCCGGCGTCGGGGTCTCCGAGCAGGCCATGCGTGAGCAGGCCGCCGAGGACGCCAGACTCCTCCGCCACCTGCGACTCGGCGCGACCCCGCAGCCGTCGCAGTCCGGCGACTACTCGCTCACCCGCGAGGAGGAGTCGCCGCTCGGCCAGACCCTCGAGTCGGTGAAGCAGCGCTTCGGCCGGATGGGCCTCGAGGTCAGCTGGCACGGCACCGGTCAGGTGCTGCTGCCGTCGCACGTGCTCGATGCCTTCCTGCTGGCGCTCGGTGAGTGCCTCGAGAACGTCCGCCGGCACGCCGGCGTGGGCGAGGCGCACGTCACGATCGTCCACGACAACGACATGGTGCGCGCCATGGTCACGGACTCCGGCGTCGGGTTCGACCTGACCACCGTCAGCGCCGAACGACTCGGCTTCAAGGAGAGCGTCGTGAGCCGGCTGCGCGAGGTCGGCGGCGACGCCAAGCTGTTCTCCGCGCCGGGCTCCGGAACCACCGTCGTCCTGGAGGCACCGCGATGACCCGGGTCCCCGAGGACACCATCAGCCGCGGCCTGCCCGGCGAGTCGACCGGCCAGCAGCCGCCCCGCACCCGTCGCGAGGCGCGCGAGCGCTACCGCACCAGCGAGCGTCGGCAGGCCCGCGGGCTCCCCTCGACCTCGACCGGCGCACGGTCGCTCCGCCAGGCCGCCAAGCCCGGCGCCTCGCTCGGAGCCGGGTACCTCGGCCTCGGCGCAGCGGTGCTCACCGCCATCGAGGCCGTCTCCGGCATCGTGTACTTCCTGGTCCGCTGGTCCGACTTCTCCGACCCGTGGTTGCCCGCAGCCGCCTGGATGCTCTACATCGTCGCCGCGGTCGGGGTCGGTCTGAGCGTGCTGACCTACGGCGAGCGGTTGACCGGGCTGGCCTTCGTGCTGATCTGCGTCGTGCTCGCGTGCGTCGTGACCCTCGACTTCATCGGCATCTGGCCCGAGCACGACATCGCCCACACGGCATCGGCGTCGATCGCCGCGGGCTTCGCGCTCCTGCCGATCGCCACGCTCCGACCGGCCCGCGAGGTCGCCGCCGCCATCGCGGTCCTCGGCCTGGCGTTCGTCGGCATGAGCGTCGCCTCGACCCCGATCACCAACGACACACTGCCGGGCATCGTGTCCCTGCTGGCCCTGGTCGTCGTGCCGCCGTCGATCGCCCTGTACGTGGTGCAGCGGTTCCGGCAGCTCGTGCAGCGGGAACTCGACCGGGTGCTCGTGCAGAGCAACGTGCAGGCGCCGCAGTTCGCCGTCGGCATGCTCGCCTCGGACGAGCTCGCCCGACTCGACCTGGCCGCCGAGAAGCTGCTCGACGCCGTCGCGAACGGCACCGATCCCCTGCCGCTGTCGGACGCCTCGAGCTCCGTCGCGGCCTCACTCGCGACCGAGCTCCGCCTGCACCTCATCGAGGGCCGACGCGAGACCTGGCTCTACCACGCGATCACGGAGTCCGACCACCTCGGGCGTTCGGTGAGCGTCGCCGATCCGGGCGCCCTCGCCGGACACCTCACCCCCGCCCAACGCGACGGACTGCTGCAGGCCCTGTGGCAGATGGTCGGCGACGGCCGCCCCGCCACCCCCGGCCTGCCGGTCGTCTCGGTCACGCTCGGCCCGGTCGGGTCCGACGGCCACCCCGTCACCGACGAGCGGATGGACGTGCCGGTCGTGATCGAGTCCCGCGGCGTCCAGCGCCGACGCCTCGGCCCCACCGCCTGGAGCGCCCTGCAACGCATCGGTCCGTACACCGAGACCGTCCGCGACGGCGCGCTCCACATCGTCGCCCACTGCGTCGTGGACCGACATCCGTCGATGTAGCTGCCGGACACCCGGACAGCCTGCCCGTGCCACGTGCCCCTCCCTCCTAGGATCGGGCACGAACTGCCCCCGAGAAAGGACGCCCGCATGGCGACTCCAGAGGAACCCATCCGACTCGCACTCGTCGACGACCACAGGATGCTCCTCGGCGCGCTCACGGAGTGGATCCGGAGCGCCGCCGACGACATCACGCTGGTGGCCGCGGTCACGACCTGGCCCGAGCTCCTGACGAGCCCGGCGTTCCCGGTGGACGTGGTGCTGCTCGACCTGGACCTCAAGGACTCCATCCCGGTGTCGCTGAAGATCTCGACGCTCAAGACCGCCGGTGTGAAGACCGTCGTGATGAGCACCTACTCGGAGCCGAACGTCGTGCGCGAGGCCCTGGCGGCCGGTGCCCTCGGTTACCTGGTGAAGAGCGAGGACGCCGACATGATCGTCGAGGCGATCCGCTCCGCCCAGCGCGGTGAGCAGTACGTCTCCGCCGAGCTCGACCTGGCCATCAACAGCGGCGACGTCGGTGGCGTCCCGAAGCTCAGCGCCCAGGAGCGCCGCGTGATGGCCCTGTACGGCGGTGGCGAGCCCGTGAAGAGCGTCGCGTACCAGCTCGGCATCTCCGAGGAGACGGCGAAGAGCTACCTCAAGCGCATCCGCGAGAAGTACCGCGTTGCAGGCTTCGACGTGGGCACGAAGGTGGCGCTCCGGAAGCGGGCGATCACCGACGGCATCATCGTGCAGGACGGCGGCCCGCTGGGCCTGTAGCGCGGCGCACATGGGCGCTTGCCCGCTTCGTGAGCAGGAATGGTCAGGTCCCATCACGGGACCCGACCATTTCTGCTCACCATGGGCGGTCTGCCGCACACCACGTCGGACGGGAGGCCCGTGGCGGCGTCGCCACGGGCCTCCCGTCCGGTGCGTGGGCGCGCCCACCGCGCGCGGTCAGTGGATGGGGACGGGCCTGCGGTCTGTCCCGCCACAGCGACACTCTGCCGCCGATGCCGGCGGACCGTTCCACGAAAGCGACACTCTGCCGCGAACAGTTCGCGGCAGACTGTCGCTTTCGCGAACCGCGGTGGCAGCGCCTGCGCGCGATCAGTGGATGGGGACCGGCGCGGTGATCGGGCCGGTGCTCGGCGACGGGGAGCGCAGCGCGGCACGGCGCGTGGTGCGACGCTCGACCGAGTAGCTGAACATCGCGACGAGGACACCGAGCAGCGCGAGGACGATGCCGAGCCAGCCCGGTGCGACGAACCCGAAGCCGGCAGCGATGACCGCACCGCCGAGTGCTGCGCCGAGCGAGTTGCCGATGTTGAACGCCGAGTGGTTGAGCGCCGCGGCGATCGTCCGGGCGTCGCCGGCGACGTCCATCAGGCGGGACTGCACCGCCGGCGGGATCGCCGACGAGGTCGCACCGAGCAGGAACGCACCGAGCAGCATCCCCCAGAGCCACTGCGCGGTCAGCACCGTGAGCAGCAGCGCGCCGATGAGCGAGAACATGCCGAAGTAGATCGTGCGCTTCACGCTGTGGTCGGCGAGGTGTCCGCCGAGCACACCGCCGACGACCATGCCGATGCCCACGACCACCAGGACGATCGGCACGAACGACTCCGGCATGCCCGTGACGTGCTGCACGAGCGGCGAGATGTACGAGTAGACGGCGAAGAACCCACCGAACCCGACGGCGCCGAGGCCCATCACGATCCAGACCTGCGGCACGCGGAAGGCGCGGAGCTCCCGGCCGATCGTCGCGTGCTCGTCACGGGCGCTCTTCGGCACGAAGGCCGCGACGGCGAGGAACGTGAGCGCGAACAGTGCGGCGACGACGCCGTAGGCGATCCGCCAGCCGGCGAGCTGGCCGACCCAGGTGATCGCGGGGACACCGACGACGTTCGCGACCGACAGTCCGAGCAGCACCATCGCGATGCCCTTGCCGCGCTTGCCCGGGCCCATCATGTCGCCCGCGACGATCGAGGCGATGCCGAAGTAGGCGCCGTGCGGCAGACCCGCCACGAACCGGGCGACGAGCACCAGTCCGAACGACGGCAGCAGCGCACTCGCGATCGTCGCGAGCACGAACCCGACGAGCAGCACGAGGATCAGGCCCTTGCGCGGGAACTTCGCCGACATCGCCGCGATGGTGGGAGCACCGACGACGACCCCGAGGGCGTAGGCGCTGACGAGCCAGCCCGCGTGCGCGATGCCGGCATCCGGGTCGAGGCCGTACTGCTGCGGCAGCAGCGCCTGCGCGATGTTCGGCAGCAGGCCCATCGCGACGAACTCGGTCGACCCGATGGCGAAGCCGCCGAGGGCGAGCGAGATGAGCGCGGCGGTGCGACGCGCAGGCGTGAGCTGTGACATGGGGCCTGTTCTCGGACGACGTCCTGCACGGGCGGCGTCGGATCGGGGTGTCGGCTGGACGGTGTCGGCGGGGGCGACCCGCGATCGTCGCGGTCCACGTGCCGATCGGCAGCGCGGCCACGCCCGAGCGGGGTGCCGGTCCGGGTTCAGCAGCGAACGGGACGGTCCGGTGGCGACGACCATCCGGTCCGAGCAGTGTAGACCGCTCCAAAGGCCGAACGGAAGTCGCCGTGCGCGGCCAGCTCGGGTCGCACCGGGCTGGCCCGGCCGTACCCGATGAGAACCGGGTCAGGCCGCCTGACGCTCCGTGTGGGCGGGACGCGTCGACGCGGGTGCGAGATCGGGCAGCTCGTCGCGGTGCGTCCAGCCGGCGCCGCACTCGGCGCACGTGGCCCAGGCGTTCTCGCCCTGTTCGTCCGTGTCGATGACGACCGTTCGCAGGTCGCAGTCAGGGCACCAGCCGTCGTGGGTCATCACGCGCTCCTCGTCGTCTCGGGGCCACCGGATGTGGCTCGACACGGGCCATGAGACACCCGACCACCGACATCCGAGGGAGGGCGTCGGCGTGTCGCGCGGGCCCTCGTTGTTCAATGAGCACGTGACCCTCGCCGCCACCGTGCTCGCCTCGTGCCGCGCCGGCGCGCCCGTGAACTGCGAGGACGCCACCGACCCGATGGGCATGGTCATCGTGCTCATCGCGGTGCTCGCCGGCATCGCGCTGCTGACGGTGTTCGTGGTGCTCGGACCGGACCCCCGCCGTCGGACCCGGGCACGGCGGCGCGACAAGCGCTGAGCGCTGAGCGCGAGCGCGAGCGCCGAACGACAGCGCCGAAGGCGAGCGCCGAGCAACAGCGCCGGCCGCTGAGCGCTACTCGCCGAGCGCCGCTTCGAGCCGCTCGAGCTTGCCGTCGATCTCGCCGGTGTGCCCCGGTCGGATGTCGGCCTTGAGCACGAGCGACACCCGCGTGCCGTAGACGCCGACGGCCTCGGTGGCGCGCTTGACGACGTCCATGACCTCGTCCCACTCCCCCTCGAGCTCGGTGAACATCGACGACGTGCGGTTCGGCAGGCCGCTCTCGCGGACCACCCGCACGGCTGCGGCGACGGCGTCGTGCACGGAGCCGTCCGCCTGTTCGGAGGGACCACCGGACGGAGCAACGGAGAAGGCGACGATCATGCGTCCATCCTGCCCGCGCCCCGGCCCATCCGCACCAGCTCGACCACGGTCCACGCCAGGATCGCCACCTCGAGCACGTTCCGCAGCGTCAGCACCACGAGCATCCACGGCTGCAGCGTGAGCACCTGGTCGTAGTACGCCGGGTAGATCAGCTGCGTCAGCACGGCGGTGGGGAGCGCAGCGATCGCGATCGGCACGAACCGGCGCACACTCGGCGTCCCGGCGGCCAGTCCCCACACGATCGGCACGGCGAGCCACCCGATGTACTGCGGCGACCCGACCTTGTTGGTGGCGATGAGCGCGGCGACGAACAGCAGTGCGAGCACGGGCGCGAGCTCGGCCCGACGAGCACCACGGCGTGCGGCCCACAGCGCGAGCACGACACCGGCGACGACGACGATGGCCATCAGCGGCGTCGAGACCGCGGCCGCGGCGTGCGTGCCGGCCCCGGAGACCTCGAACGTCAGGATCTGCTGGTTGTAGAACACGGCCGCCCCAGGAGCCCCGAACGCTGCCGCCCACATGAACGGCGTCGCGAGCGGCGACTCGATCTGCAGCGCCCGGCCGGTCTGCTCCCCGATGAACGACAGCAGGTACGGCGCTCCGCCCCAGAGCACGTCGACCAGCACGATGAGCGCACTGAGCACGAGGGCACCAGCCAGTACACCGCGGCGGTGCCCCTTGCGCAGGAGCAGCAGCACGGCGACGAGGGCGGCCGGCCAGACCTTCGTCCACGCACCGGCGGTGAACAGCGCCGAGGCGACCGCCGGCCGCGAGGCGACGAAGGCCACCCCGACCAGCGCGAACACCGTCGCCACCGTGTCGATGCGACCGAGCGCGATCGGCCCGAGTGCGAGCAGGAAGGCGAGCCACCACCACACGACCCGTACGCCACGCGACGACGAGCCGCCCGCACGCGAGCCGAACGCGCCGCGCGCCCGGAACCGCCACAGGAACGCACACGCGACGGCGTCGAGCAGCACCATCAGCAGCAGCCACCCGGAGCCGATCGACGCGATCCCACCGAGTGCTGCGGCGGCCATCGGCACGATCGCCAGGATCGGGTAGACCCACTCGCCGTCGATCCCGACCCAGAAGTCCGCGCTCCGCCCGGTCTCGATCCACCGGCTGTAGGTGATGGTGACGTCGCCGAGGGGCAGGTTCGCCGAGACCGCGGTCAGCCACCACAACGCCGCGTGCACGGCGGCGAACGCCAGGACGAACCCGACGCGTTCGATCCACGGGTTCCCGGTCCTGCGCACCGGACGAGCGTACCGGCAGCGAGCGCACCCGAACCGGCGGACAGTCCCAGGCTCTCCCAACCATGACGTGTCACCGTCTTGCTCGTGACCACCGAAACCCCGCGCGGGCGCCGCAAGGCCGTCATCTGGATCTCCGTCATCGCCGCCGTCGTCGTGCTCGGCGTCATCGGGGCGATCGTCGCGACGAACGTCTACACGAGCAACGAGAACGCGAAGGCGTCGGCGGCACCGTCCGTGGCCGCCAGCCGCGAGGCCTCCACCCTCGACGACTCCGACCTGTCCGGCGACTGGACGGTCGGCGGCGACTCCGAGGCCGGCTACCGCCTGCACGAGGTCCTCAACGGCTCCGACGTCACCGTCACCGGCCGCACCGACAGCGTCTCCGGCAGCGCCACCGTCGACGGCACGAGCATCACGAAGGCGACGATCACGGTGCAGGTCGCCGACATCGCCACCGACTCCGACCAGCGCGACTCCTACTTCCGCGACTCCGCGATGGACACCTCCGCCTTCCCCGAGGCCACGTTCGAACTCACCGAGCCGATCGCCGACGCGGTCCCGAGCGGTTCGGACACGACGAAGGTCACCGCTGCCGGCAAGCTCACGCTGCACGGCGTCACGAAGGACGTCACCGCCGACCTGCAGGTCGGCCTGAACGGCGATGGCGTCGACATCTCCGGCTCGATCCCGGTCACCTTCTCCGACTACGGCGTGCAGGCGCCGAGCCTCGGCTTCGTGAAGGTCGACGACTCCGGCACGGTCGAGTTCCTGGTGCACGCGACCCCCGCGAGCTGACGGCCGCGACGCGCGTCACGCCCGTGACGTGCGCGACAGGCGGACGGAAGGCCCGTGGCGGCCCCGCCACGGGCCTCCCGTCCGTCCCCTGCTCGCGTCCCAGGCCGCGCCCTTCTCGCGCATGCGTGCGCATGTTGCGACCTTCCACCCGTCGAACCGGTGGTGTCCCGTCGGAACATGCGCACGTACCCCGCGCGCACCGACCGCTACCCGCGCGCGTCGCCGTCCACGACCAGGTCCCGCACGACCCCGGGCAGCTCGCCGATGAGCCCGGTCATCGGGAACGGCCCGCCGCCGGACGCCCGCCGCGCCGCGAGC
The DNA here is from genome assembly GCF_003751685.1 of Curtobacterium sp. PhB78. NCBI lineage: Bacteria > Bacillati > Actinomycetota > Actinomycetes > Micrococcales > Microbacteriaceae > Curtobacterium > Curtobacterium sp. PhB78. The sequence continues at coordinate 5,218 of NZ_RKIA01000006.1, read as the reverse complement.
CCGTGCACCACCGCGGCCGACGCGGCCAGGTGCGCGAGGTCCGACGGGGTCAGGGACGAACCAGCAGCCTCGACGGAGCCCTGCCGCGACGCCACGAGCGCGCCGAGCACCCCGCCGAGCACGTCCCCGGCACCGGCGGCGGCGAGCCACGGCGTCGCCGACGAGGCCACCAACCGGACCGACCCGTCGGGCGTGACCACGTGCGTGCGCTCGCCCTTGAGCAGGACGACGCTGCCGGTCTGCTCGGCGGCACGGAGCGCTGCGGCGGCGGGATCCTGCTCGATCGACTCGCGGGAGACGCCGAGCAACGACGCGAGTTCGCCCGCGTGCGGGGTCAGGACGGCGAGCGGGCCGAGGTCGACGAGCGGGATCGCGCCCGCGTCGACCACGACCGGGACACCGTCGTCCGAGGCGTGCCTGAAACCCGAGGCGGTCGTGGCGTCCAGGTCACCGAGCGACGACGCCGAGATGCCCGAGCCGACGAGCCAGGCCTGCACCCGACCGACGCCGGCGACGGACTCGGGGCGACGCGCCAGGACGTGGTCCGACGCCCGCGACGGCCCGACGTACCGGACCATGCCGACACCGGTGTGGACCGCGGCGTCGACCCCGAGGACCGCGGCACCCGGGTACTGGTCGGAGCCGGTCGCGATGCCGAGGACCCCGCGGCGGTACTTGGTGGACTCCCCCGTCGGCGCGGTGACCCACGCGGCGGCATCGGACGGCTGGACGGGCACGAAGTCGTTCACCGGCCCCACGTTACGGTGGAGCGCATGAGCCTGTTCCTGCCTGGTCGCGTGGTGGTCTTCGACTACGGCGAGGTGATCAGCCGGACGCCGCACGCGTCGCGCGATGCCCTCGTCGAGTTGACCGGGGTGCCCGCCGACGAACTGTTCCCCGTCTACCAGGAGCTCCGCCACGACCTCGACCGCGGCGACCTGTCCGTCGTGGCGTACTGGCGGGCGATCGGCGAGCGCGTCGGGCGGACCTGGAGCATCACGGACATCCACCGGTTCTGGGCGGTCGACTTCACCGGGTGGTTCGAGGTCGAACTGGAGACCCTGGCGATCGTCGAGGAGCTGCACGACGCGGGGACCCGGGTGGCGCTGCTGTCGAACGCCGGCTTCGACTTCGGTGACCCGTACCGACGCTCCCCGATGGGCTCGCTGTTCGAGACGGTGGTGGTGAGCGCCGAGGAGCACGTCCTGAAGCCCGACGCATCCATCTACCGCGACACGTGCGCACGTCTGGGAATCGAGCCGCAGCAGATGGTGTTCGTGGACAACAGGGCCGAGAACGCCACCGGCGCGGAAGCGATCGGGGCGGTCGGCCACCACTACACGTCGTCGGCGTCACTGCGGTCGTTCCTGACGGAACTCGCGGCCGAGCCGGCGCCCGTCCCCTGAGGAGTCCCGCGTGACGCACGCCCTGTTCGAGCCGATCACCATCCGCGACCTGACGGTCCGCAACCGCATCTGGGTCTCCCCGATGTGCCAGTACTCGGCCGAGGAGCAGGACGGCGTGCCGACCGCGTGGCACCTCGTCCACCTGGGCGGCTTCGCCAAGGGCGGTGCCGGTGCGGTGGTCGTCGAGGCGACCGGCGTGGTGCCGGAAGGCCGGATCAGCCCGCAGGACCTCGGGCTCTGGAACGACCAGCAGCGCGACGCCTTCAAGCCGATCGTCGACTTCCTGCACGCGCAGGGCGCTGCCGCCGGTGTCCAGCTCGCGCACGCCGGCCGCAAGGCGTCGACGTTCCGCCCGTGGGAGTCCACACACGGTTCGGTCCCCGCCGACCAGGGCGGCTGGTCCACCGTCGCCCCGTCCGCCGTGGCCTTCGACGGCTACGCGGTCCCGCGCGAGCTGGAGGCCGAGGACATCCGGGTCGTCGCACTGGCGTTCGCGCAGTCCGCTCGCCGCGCCGTCGAGGCCGGGTTCGACCTGGTCGAGATCCACGCCGCCCACGGGTACCTGCTGCACCAGTTCCTCTCGCCGCTGAGCAACCACCGCACGGACCAGTACGGCGGGTCGCTCGAGAACCGCGCCCGGGCACTGCTCGAGGTCCTCGACGCCGTCCGTGCCGAGGTCGGCGAGGGTTTCCCGATCGTCGTGCGGTTCTCGGCGACCGACTGGGTGGACGGCGGGCTCACGCTCGACGAGACCACGGAGGTCGCTCGGTGGGCTGCGGAGCACGGCGCGGACCTGGCTGACGTCTCGACCGGCGGCAACGTCGCGAGCGCTCCGATCCCGGTCGGCCCCGGCTACCAGGTGCCGCACGCCGCGGCGATCAAGCGCGACGCCGGCATCGGCACCATCGCGGTCGGCATGATCTCCGAGGGCTTCCAGGCCGAGCAGATCGTCGCGACCGGACAGGCCGACGTGGTGATGGTGGGCCGCGAGTTCCTGCGCGACCCGGGCTTCCCGCTGCGTGTGGCCGTCGAGCTCGGCGTGACCGTCGACTACGAGCCGCAGCAGTACCACCGCGCGCGGGTCACGGCGTAGACGCGCGGCCTTCCTGAACGGATTCTCGGTCGGCCCCTCGGGCAGGCAGTACGATTGGCAGCACTGTGGACGATCCCCCGAATAGTTCTTCGCCTCACTCATCCGCCGCTCACTCGGTGAGCTGCACGTCATCCCCGTGCGCGGACGGGGGTGAATCATGAGTCCGATCGACATCGTCATGCTCGTCGGCGGCATCCTGCTGACACTCGGCACCGGCGTCTTCGTCGCGTCCGAGTTCGCGCTGGTGAACCTCGACCGCGCCGACGTCGAAGCGCGTCGCGACCGCGGTGAGCCGGGCCTGGCACCCGTCATCGGGGCGTTGAAGGTCACCTCGACGCACCTGTCCAGTGCGCAGCTCGGCATCACGCTGACCACGCTGCTCACCGGCTACCTGCTCGAGCCGTCCATCGCGAAGTTGCTCGAGGCGCCGTTCCTGGCGATGAACCTGCCCGAGGGCATCGTCGAGACCGTCGGATCGATCATCGCGCTCGTCATCGCGACCCTGCTGTCGATGATCCTCGGCGAGCTCGTGCCGAAGAACTTCGCGCTCGCGCTGCCGCTGCAGACCGCGAAGCTCGTCGTGCCGTTGCAGATCGCCTTCACGACGGTGTTCAAGCCGGCGGTCGCGGTGCTCAACGGCACCGCGAACGCCGTGCTGCGGTCGATCGGCATCGAGCCGCAAGAGGAACTGTCCGGTGCTCGCAGCGCCGAGGAGCTCACCTCGCTGCTCCGCCGTTCGGCGTCCGAGGGGTCACTCGAGCAGGACACCGCGACGCTCCTCCAGCGGACGATCTCGTTCTCGGAGCTCAGTGCCAGCGACGTGATGACGCCGCGCCCGCGGCTCTCCACCATCCGGGTGTCCGAGTCCGCGCAGGACGTCATCGCCCTCGCCCGCAAGACCGGCTTCAGCCGCTTCCCCGTCATCGAGGAGGATGCGGACGACGTCGTCGGCATCGTGCACGTCAAGCAGGCCGTCGCCGTCCCCCGCGAGAAGCGTCCGGAGGTCCCCGTCGGGGCACTCATGACCGACGCCGAACGCGTGCCCGAGACGATGCCGGGCGACACCCTGCTCGCCGAGGTCCGCGGGCGCGGCTACCAGATGGTCATCGTGGTCGACGAGTACGGCGGCACCGCCGGGGTCGTCACGCTCGAGGACCTCATCGAGGAGATCGTCGGCGAGGTCTCCGACGAGCACGACCGCGCGCGCATCGACGTGGTCCGCTCCCGCGACTGGCTGACCTTCCCCGGTCTGCTGCGTCCCGACGAGCTCGAGGACCGCGCCGGCGTGAAGGTGCCGGAGGATGGCCCCTACGAGACCGTCGGCGGCTTCCTCATGTCGACGCTCGGCCGCCTGCCCGTCGTCGGTGACGAGGTCCCGCTCGACAGCGGTGTCTTCCGGGTCGAACGTCTGGACGGCCGTCGGATCGACCGCATCCGCTGGACCCCGACGCCTCCGCCGACGGACACCGCGGCGACCGCCATCATCATCCCGGCCACGAAGACCGGCACCAAGACCGCGAAGCGGTCCGAGACGAAGGAGAGCACCCGATGAGCTCCGACTGGTGGGGGATCTTCTGGCTCTTCGTGCTGCTGCTCGGCAACGCGTACTTCGTCGCCGCCGAGTTCGCCGTCATCTCCGCCCGCCGATCGCAGATCGAGCCACGCGCAGAAGAGGGCTCCAAGGCCGCGCAGATGACACTGTGGGCAATGGAGCACGCCACCCGCATGCTCGCGACCACGCAGCTCGGCATCACGGTCTGCTCGTTGCTCATCCTGAACGTCTCCGAGCCGGCGATCCACCACCTGCTCGAGGTGCCGCTGCACCTGACGGGCTGGAGCGTCGAGGTCATCGGCACCGTGGCGTTCGTGGTCACGCTGCTGCTCGTCTCGTTCCTGCACGTGGTGTTCGGCGAGATGGTCCCGAAGAACATCTCGTTCTCGATGCCGGACCGCGCAGCGCTGCTGCTCGTGCCGACGCTCTGGTACATCGGCCACGGCCTGCACTGGGTCATCGTCGGCCTGAACGAGGTCGCGAACGCCGTGCTGCGTCTGTTCCGCGTCGAGCCCAAGGACGAAGCCGTCAGCGCCTTCACGGTGGAAGAGGTGCAGACCATCGTGGAGCAGTCCCGCCGCGAGGGCACCCTGACCGACGACGGCAAGCTCGCCCTGGCGTTCGAGTTCACCGAGAAGAAGGTCCGCGACGTCGCCGTGCCGATGGCCGAGCTCGTCACCCTGCCCGAGGACGCCACCCCGGCGGACGTCGAGCGTGCGGTGGCGCAGCGCGGGTTCTCGCGGTACGTGCTCGTCGGCGAGGACGGCTCCCCCACGGGCTACGTGCACGTGAAGGACGTCATCGACCTGCGGCCGGACGAGTTCGACGACCCGGTGCCGCCGAAGCGCATCCGCCAGCTCATCTCGCTCTACACGGAGATGGACCTGGAGGACGCCCTGGCCACCATGCGGGCTGCTGGCCGCCACGTCGCCCGGGCGTTCGACGCCGATGGCCGGACCCTCGGCGTGCTCTTCCTCGAGGACATCCTCGAGGAGCTCGTCGGCGAGGTCGAGGACGCGACCCGACGCCGGTAGCCACACCGCCAGTTCCGCCGAAGCGACAGATCCCCGCGCTTGGGTTCAAGGGGTGGTTGCAACACCTTGAGTGGTGAGGTGTTGGTGTGGGTCGTTGGCACACGCGTGAGGACAAGCGACGGTTCTGGGCTGC